>JBNKNN010000022.1:0-11268 GCA_050293865.1 Hydrogenophaga sp.
ATGTGTCAGGTCACAACTTGCGAATTGTGGTGCGTGATTCCAACGTCGCACCGGAACTCCTTGGTGTCGAGGTGGATGGCGAGTCACAACCTGTGACTGATGGTTTGATTGCCCTGGCTGCGACAGAGGGTGTGCCGGTCGAGGTGCGCCTGTTTGGCGCTGATGCCAACATCGATCGACTGAGCTGGAAGGTCACTGGGCTGCCGCCAGGCGCCAAGGCTGTGCCTTCGACTGACGGATCGAGCATCAGCTTGGCCTGGTTGCCATCGCAGTATGCTGCGCAAGACAGCAATGCAGGAACGGATGGCGTATGGCAAGTGCAAGTGACTGCCAGCGATGGCATGGCGTCGTTCAATCGAACGATTGAATTCACAGTGGCCAACGTGAATCAGACGCCACGCATCTTGCCGATGCCGCTGCAACTGGTCAACGAAACCGAAACCCTGGCATTCAACCTCTTGCCGGTTGACGGAGACAACGATGCCATGCGCCTTTCTTTGGTCATGGATGATGCCGTGCCAGAGGGGGTGTTCTTTGACGCCGCCAGTGGGTATTTCGAATGGACGCCGGGTGAAGATGTGATCGACAATGCGACGGCATTGGACAGCGCCTTCACTTTCAACTTCCAAGTGACTGATGGAACAGATGTCTCTGATCGTTCAGTGCAGGTTCGGGTTTTCGACGTCAACCGCCCTCCAGTATTGCAGTTGAGCGACTACGCCGTGGTGGTCGGGGAGTCGTTGTCGATTCCGGTGCTCAAGGGCGATTCCGCTGGCACCCAGCGCGGTATTCGCATCGCCGACGAAGATGGTCTGGTGCAGACAGAAGCCCTGACTGTCAGCTTTGCCAACTTGCCAGAAGGTGCGACCTTCGATGCCGCAAGTGGCCAACTGAACTGGGTGCCTGGCCCTGGCCAGATTGGTGACGTCATGGTTACCGTGATGGTCTCGGACGGTTTGAATACTGTCTCCAAGGTCATGGTGCTGCGCGTGGTGGCCGACAACGACGCCAACAAACCCAAGATCTCGGTTACGACGCTTCCCAGCCAACCTGCCAATCCTGGCCAGGAAGTGGTGGTGACGGTTCGCGCCGATGCCTGGAGTGCGATCGGGTCCATCGAGGCCGAAACGCGCCTGGCAGGCACCGACGACTGGACAGCGGTGGCGCTGGACGGCGCAGGCCGCCTGCGCATCACGCCGTCCGAGCCCGGTCTGATCGAGTTGCGTGTCACCGCGACCGATATTGACGGTTTCACCTCCAGCAAGATTCACACTGTCAGAGTCAAGGATCCTGCAGATACGTCTGCGCCTGTGTTGGCGTGGTCTGGTGTGCTGGCTGGTACATCAGGCAATACCGAGCCGGTGGGGATTCTCGAACCAGTGGAGGTTCGGTTCGCCGTTGAAGAGTTGCAGCTCATGGGGTGGTCTTTGGAGGTGGCTCGTGCCGGCACCAATGACTGGCACAACATTGCGGGAGGCGAGTTCCTCGCCGAGCCTGTGGACAGCGAGCTTTCCTTGCCTGCGCTGGATCCTGGCCTTTGGCCCAACGGGGTCTACCAGGTGCGCGCTACGGCCTGGGACCTGCGAGGCAAGACGACCGAAATTGTTTCGAACGTCTTGATCGACTCGGCCGACAAATCGTTTGATGTCATCTCCCAAAGCGACGACACCATCTTGCTGGGAGGCGAGTCACTGGCATTGACGCGCCAGTGGAGTGATGTACTCCTGTCAGAGGGCGCATCGAATGCCAACTGGAACTACGCCCTTTTCTCGGGCTCCATTACCAGCGACCAGCCAACGCATCTGCCTTCCGGTGCGACGGCACCATGGGCCGATGGCGCTCGTGTGTGGGTCACTGTGCCTGCCGATTTCTCGGAAGCTGGCGCGGAAATGGTCAGCCTATCGTTCGACCTGTCGGTGAAGGAGCACCGACTCGGTACTGCGGAAAATGCCCCATTGGTGTGGTCGGCTGACTTTGGATCCGATCAAGGTTGGACGCTGCAAGGGGTGTCTTCTCACGGTATGACGGCGTCTGGTGCAATCTACAAGGACGCGCTGATTCGTCAGGGCAACAGCTTGTACAGTCAGCAAACTGGCATGCCATGGGTCCCAACGCACTTTGTGTTGACGCGAGCGGACGGTACCCACTACCTGTTGAGCGAAGCCGGACACATAGAGGAAGTGCGCTTCGCCAGCGGTACGCATTGGATCGTTTCGGACGCGGGTGTCCAGGTTGTGGGCTCAACGGCCGCAGTCAACTTGCTTCGCGACGACGCGGGGCGCGTGAGCCTTGCAACGGCCACGGATGATGACGGATTTGTCCGCGCCACGGCCTACCTGTACGGTAGCGACGGGAACCTCCAGTTGGTCCGCCGCCTGGGCACGAACGATCTGGGCAGACCGGTCACCTACCTGGCTGATGGCACGCCCAACACCGAAGCCATTGCAGCCAACCTTGGCGCATCGGCAGCTTGGGGTGCAGGTGGCGATCCGAGCTGGCAAGGTGGGATGGTTGCGGGCGAGGCTACCCAGCTGAGCTTTGTTGTTCGTGATAGCGAACTGGCGTCTACGGTTCATGTCCCCGGTCAGCAAGGGGCGGTCATTGTGGCCATCGCTGCTGATCTGCCAGGCGGAGCAAGCTTCGAAGTATCAGGTGGCACCTTGATCGGTACCGCCATCGTCGGCGGACGAACCACGCAACTGGTTCGGTTTACCGAATCCGGCATGAAGCTCATTCGCCTCGAAGGCGGTGATGGCTTGGCAGAAATCCGTCTGCAAGTGGCAGGAGATCTCAACGTCGACGGCAAAGTGGACGGCGAGGACTCGGCACTTTGGGCGAAAGCCTATGGCGCGGGTGACACTATTGGGGATGTGACGGGTGACGGCCTTGTGACTGTCGCCGACCGCCAGGTGATGTTCGCCAACACCGGTTACGCCGCCAACCGAGCCCCTGTGGCCAATGATGTGCTGCCGTTGGTGAAAACCCACGTTGATCTGAGCGCGCAAGCACTGCTCGACAACATCGCTCGCGACTTCGAGGGAGACCGGGTGTTCTGGCGGGTCTTGGGAGCGACACATGGAACCGCATGGATCAATGCCGACGGCAAGACGCTCAGCTTCAAACCCGAAGCGGGCTATGCCGGTGCTGCGACCATCACCGTGCAGGCTGACGACGGTTACTCCATGGGTGCGCCGATTGAGCTGGCGGTCAACGTCAGTGATGCCAAGCTGTTGACCATCAGTATCGACCGCATGGCAACACTGCGCTTGGGAATGGCGCAGCAAATGGTCGTCATGGGGGATTTCGAAGACGAGTCGAGCGTTGCACTGACGGGCGACTATCTGCAATACACGTCAACAGACGAGTCGGTGCTGCGAGTAGACGAACGCGGGGTTGTTCGTGGCATGGCTGACGGCGAGGCAACGGTGATTGCACAAGCCCGAGGCGTTCAAGGGGTCAATGCGTTCTCGGTGGGTGTAGACCCGAGGGGGCCGATCACCTTGGCCAATGGAAAGGAACTCGATGTCTACCCAGGCACTGTCGCGCTTGCCGTGGACGATACTCGCCAATTGCTGGTTCACGACTGGCAGGGAATCGATCTTGCGCCGACTTCCTCGGGTACTCGTTACTACCTGGGTGACCCTTCGCTGGCGAGCATTTCAGAAAATGGCCTCATCACGACGCTCAAAGAGGGTTTCACCACTCTCTCCGTGGTGAACGGCGGCTACCAGCAGAACATCACGCTACAAATCGTGGCACCAGTGCTTGGCTCAGCGGTTGTTGCTGCCGGTCGGGGAGCTTTGGTAGAGGATGCTGCAGGCAATCGGTTGATGCTGCCGCCTGGCGTGGTCGCTGACGGAACCGAGGTCAGCATCCAGTCCGTGGACATGGCTGATGTGGGCATGGCGTTGCCACAGTCGGATGCCCTCACTTCTCTGGTGGCGTTCGAAATCGATTTGGGCGACGTGCCAGCCAGCCAGCCGGTGCAACTGGGAATTCGTCTGGATTCTGCGGTGGCAAGCGGTGCCGGCGACTTGGCCGTTGGCGACGAAATCATGTTCTGGAAGAAAGGCACTATTCTTGACGGCCAAGGTGTGGAGCATGAGACTTGGTGGCTGGTTGAGAACGGAAGGGTAACGGAGGACGCCAACGGCAACCTCGTCGCACGCACTTCGAGCCCGCCTTACGGCGGCGCGGGTGGTTCGGGCACCTACATCACGACCAAATCCAAGTTAGACCCGCAAACGGGCGCTCTTGAAGTCAAGGGTGTGTCCGTCAACTGGACGGCACTCTTTGCGCAAAACATGGCCATGGCCATGGCCCCATCAGGCCTGATGGCCGTCTCGGCGATGGGCATTTTTGCGACCATGGCTAGCCCGATCAGTGTGGTCAGACATAGCCTTGATGGGTCATACCAGTTGCAGGTCCCGCCCACGGCGTTTGAACCAGAGAACTACCAAACCAGCTTCCCAGTTGCTCCTGCAACGAAAGAGCATCGGCCGCAGATTGGTGGCGTGGAATTCGACGTCGAGACGAACAAGCTCAGGCTCACCGGTACCGACTTCGTTCCAGAGGACGCGTTTGCGTCCAGCTTCGAGTTCAAGATTTGGCTCACTCCCATGGGCGACCAAATTGGTCAAATTCAAGAGGAAGGCGATGAGCCCGTCAATGGACTGGTGTGGCAAGCCTATGAGCCTGGCACGATTGGAGGAGAGTCAATGGAGGCTTCGCTGCCAGATGACATTCTGTTGTCGCAGCACTTCGTCTATGTTGAGCGCATTGGCAAAATCTCCACGCCCAACGGCACGGAGAAGACCCAATCGGTGTTCTCGTCAGTTCGACCGCTTTGGACGGCTGACAACTATGACAAGACCCTGATCATCGATGCCAACGGCATCAACATCACTACAGACCAAAGTACGAGAGATTCCGTGGCTCTCGTGAAGACCATTCGCGAAGACGAAAAGGGCAATCGTTTGCAAACAGCGGGCTACCGCACTGACGCCGTCGCCTTCAATGACGATGGATCCCTGGCGTTCGTGACGGGTCGCAACGGAATCTACGTGGTGGACAACCTCTTGCAAGAGGTTGTCAGAACGGTGCCATTCGCTGGATCCGACAATGTCGTCGCCGTGCAATATGCTGACGGGTGGCTTTACGTGACCACCGGCGGCAAATACGCATCGTCTGGGCAGTTGCTCCGTATCAACTGCGACTTCGGGTCTGAGGGGTTCCTTTCCGATGTACAAAGTGTCAACTTGCCAGGAGGCATAGCTCCGACAGGCTTCGGCGACATGGCGGTGAGCGCTGGCCGATATCTGGCGGTCACTGCACCGGTGACCCAAGGTTCTCTGAGTCTCAGCCGGTGGGGCAAGCGGCCTGAGCAAGGCAATGTGATCATCATTGATTTGCTGGACATTGACCCATTCTCTGCCGTTCCAAACTCCTACACTGTGGCCACTGCCAGTGACTTCGGCGGTCTCAACGCAGGTCGCGGGCCCGAGTACATCAGCGCTGGCCTGCTTCCAGGTGAGTTTGTCGTCACCAGTGCCAAGAACCACAGCGGAGGCTTTGCCAGTATCTCGACTGGTCTTTCCGAGAATGGAGACCTCACGGGAGGAGTGACCCTGCGCAGCGTCGCGCTGAACCCCTCTGCCACCGACTCGTCCTGGCTGCGCAAGCGATTCCAGCAGAACATCCAACGCTCGGCTGGCAACGTCATCGTTTCATACAACGGCAAGATCTACGCGCTGGTGGCGGACGAACACTTCTGGTTCTATGACTCCACAACGGTGGAATATCAGCGTGACTGGAGCAAGCAGATCGGGGCAAAGATCGGCGTGATCGAAGACCCATTCGGGTATGACGGTGCGCCGCGATACCTGGGCGCGACGACACCCGTGGTTGGTGGCAGCTTCTTCAATATGAGCATCGCCGACGATGGACTGCTGTACGTGAACGCGATGATCGAAGAGCCGGGCGCCAATGGTTCGTGGATCACGTCGAAGATGTACAAATCCATGTTTGTGTGGAATGCATCGGCCTTGATCGAGGCGGCCATCCGTCGCAGCGAGTCCGGCGAGCCATCGTCTACGCCAATCGACAGGGATGGAGCGGGCAAACCACAGATCATTGCGCCATCCAAGTACGACGAGCTGGCTGCTGGTCAACGTTTGGCGTGGATGTACGGCTCTGGTTCGTACAACCGCAGTGGCCTGGATATCGTTGACCTGCAGCAGGTGATCTTGCCGCCGAATGAGGCTTGGAACCCCGAGCCCGAGCCTGTGCCGGAAGACTACTCACCCAAGCTGACGCTGTGGGAGACCTTCCTCGTTCGTACTGGTGCCGGAATGACATACCTCTACCAGGGGCTGAAGGCTGGTGCATACGGCATCCTGGGCGTGGACAACACCGCTGCGGTGGCGCAAGCCAAGGAAGCGAGAGAGGTTCTCAACAAGGTGTCGTTTGCCAACGCCACCAACGGTGGGCCGATTGTCAAAACGGTTCTGACAATGGCTGATGCCGTGGTCTCCAGCCTGGGGGAGGTTGCGCTCGAAGCCATCGACGTGTTGACACACGTGTTGGCCTTTGCCACTCACATGCAGCGCTTGGCAACGTCTGAGCTGGGCAAGGCGATTGGTGTGGTGCCCGATGATTACATCGAGGTGCCGCCCGAACTCGTTCCGCTCAGTCAGCTCGCCAACATGGCCTATGAAGGAAAACCGCTGCTCGACCTGCTCAAGGAAGTGGCCACGAACGTGTTGTCGGTGAGCTTGGTGGGTGGCGCTGTCGTCGGTGCTTACGAACTGACCAAAGCATTGACCGAAAGCTCTGGAGGTGCTTCCATCATGGCAGTGCTGGCGTCAGCTGTGGTGGCCACCAAATCACCCAAGGCGGCCGCTGAGCTTCGTGCCGTTCAGAAGGCGATGCTCGAAGCCGCCCGAACAGGCAATCGCGCATTGGCGACCAAGGTGATTCCGCACGTGAAGGCGGCACAGCTCGGCGTGCGCAGCGTCGCCAAGGAAAGTGCGGTGGCGTCCAAAAACCTCGCCTTGATGATGCAAGAGGTAACGACGGCAGGAGGGCAGAAGGTTATCAAGAGCGTGCGCAACGTGGCCAACGAGGGCATGGGGCGCGTCAAAGATGCCTATGGCAACTTTGTGACCGCAAGCGTTCAGCAACTGCGCGGTACGGCCAGATATGCGGACCAGTTGTTCAGCAAGGTTGGCGGTCAAGCGAAGAAGCTCGGTGATGCGTTGGGCGACACAGCCAGATCGACATTTGAAATGGCTGATCTGGTGCGAGCGGCAGGCGCTTTGGACGAGTTTGGTATGAGAGCAGGAACTTTGGTTGATATCAAAGACGCTCCACATGCCGAACAACTCAAAGAACTGACTGGGCGACTGAAAGCGAAAGGCGAAACAATTGACGGGTTCTTCTTTAAGACAGAAGACGGACAAGATGTGTACGTACTGAAGCGCCCGAGCGATAAGGTCCAGGAGGCATTCGATGGAAACGCTGATTCAAAGGTGATGGCGGGCTATGAGTTGGCCCATTACCTCTCGACGGACAAGACGCCCGAGCTGTCATTGCCGAAATTGAAGGAAACCCCGTTGGTCATACATGTGGACGAGAGCATGTTCCAAAGCCGGTTCCATTTGATGGCGAGTCTCAAGCACGAAGCCATGGAGTACAGCCAGGTAGTGAAGCAATTGGCGGGCGCGAAGGGTGAGAAGATGATGCGCACCGCTCTTGACGACAAAATCAAGAAGCTGCACGACGGCCCTGCAATCGATTTCGCAGATGTATTGGTTGCGGAAGAAATGAATCGCCTAAGAGCGGGAATGACGGAGGCGCAAGCGGAGTCTTTCGATCGTTTGATGAAGTCGTCCTTCTGGTCAATCCTGGGGCCCAAGGTGCAGAAGCTGGGAGAGATTCATGAGGCGGGCGTCATCCGGCGGCTCAAGGAACAAGACGGTCTCAATGTGTTTGGGCAGACCAATAGCTACGCCCCAAAGGGTACGAAGGGTTACAACACCTCTTACAACATTGTTGGAAAGGAAGGGGTGGTTTCCAAGGCCGACGGCTTCTACGTGGACGACGAAGGTATGTTGGTGATCGTTGAAGCGAAGTACAGCTATGCGCGTGACATCGGGAAGACGACGAACATACTTGACCATGCGACGCCTCAGCAAAGGGTCATTCATCCTGAGATCGCAAATTCTCACTTCACAGAAACGCAGATTCGCATAGCAGACCCAGATCTTCGGGAAGCGCTGGCGGACGAGTTTTTGAGATATGGCGTTACCAATCCTTTTGACGCCAATGGTGTCTTGAGGAAGGATCTGCTCAAGCGCGCCATTCGATACGAGCGCAGGAAAGTTGAGCTTCCCGAGTCACTCGCCAGCAACCCGAAAGCAGCATTGGCGAAGGTTGATGACGACCAACTCCCCAACTTGGCGGCAGAAGATCTGGGCACCTACTACATGTCCTTCAATGAAGCGCCGAAGGGCACCAACTTGCTGACGTTTGACGAGGTTACGCTGGCCGTTGCGGCCTTGTCGGATGCTGAGCTACAGGGCATTGCTTCGGTAGCAAAGACCATATGGGTGGAAGCGGGCGCGCCTTCTGCCTTGTTGGACGCTGTCCAATTCCACGTCACGTCCTTGCCGGGCGGTACCCTTGGGCAGCACAGTGACGGCATCATTGCCGTTGACGCCAACGCTGCTGGCTGGGGCTGGTTCGTCGACGACACGCCGCAGTTCAGCGAGGAATTCAGTTCTTCAACTGACGCTTCCTTGGGTTCTTCGTTGATCGCGCTCGAAGGGGCTGAATCGAGTGATCGGATCGATTTGCTGACGGTGCTGGTCCATGAGTTGGGGCATGTTTTGGGCATGGACGATCTGAATGGATCGGTTGATTCCGTCATGAATGCCATGTTGTTGCCCGGCGTGCGTTTGATGCCCACATCGAGTGACATGGCTTGGACGGCCGATCGTTGGGGGGCTGATGCCGCCTACGATGATGAAAGGTCTGCTTCTGCTGGGGCTGATGCCTTGGTGGTCCATGCGCCGCTGTACATGGACGGCATGTCATTGGCGCGCGTGACCCCTGGTTTCCCCCTTCAGCACCTCACCGTGGTCAATCCTTCGTTCACGAACGCCGATTTTGAGCAGGGAAGCGATGCGGGCTGGGCTGTGGCTGGTGATGTTCAGCTGGCCGACGGTTTGGCCACGCTGGGCGAGTCAGCCTCTCGCCAAACCCGTCTCAACCAGGCCTTTATCGTCGGCGAAACCGACCGGGTGCTCTCGTTCCGCCTGAGCAACCTGACGATTGACGACGTGGAGAATGCGCCAGATGACGCGTTTGAAGTGGCACTGATCAATGCTGCCACGGGCGAGAGCCTGCTGGGTGGCACGGGCCTGAGCCACAACGATGCGTTCTTCAACCTGCAGGCCGATGGCACCGAGTACAAGGCTGCGCAAGTGACGACACAGCGCAATGCTGACGGCAGCATTCTGGTCATCGTGGACCTGGGCGACGTGCCGGCCGGCACGGTGGCCAACCTGTCGTTCGACCTGATCGGCTTTGGCAAGGGCGCCGCGGCCACGAGCAGCCAGGTCACGGTGAGTGACCTGCGCCTGGGCAACGGCTTCCAGTTGTTGGCCAACGACGATGCGGTTACGCTGGAGGAAGACGGCAGTGCCGACTTCGACGTGATCGGCAACGACGATGGCGCAGACCGCGAAGGCGTGAGCGTTGAGCTGGTGGACCTGCCGCAGCATGGCTCGGTGGAACGCCTGGCCAATGGTCAGCTGCGCTACAAGCCGGATGCGAACTGGAACGGTGAAGACCGCTTCAGCTACCGCCTGACCGATGGCAGCATGCAGTCCGAGCTGGCCTGGGTGACGCTGACCATCAACGCAGTGAACGATGCCCCAACGGTGAACAGCCGTACCGTGTCGCTGCTGGAAGATGGTGAAGTGCTGGTCGACTTGCTCGACGGCGCATCCGACATCGATGGCGATGCGCTCACCGTGAGCATCGTGACCGGCCCGGCAA
Source organism: Hydrogenophaga sp. (assembly GCA_050293865.1). GTDB lineage: Bacteria > Pseudomonadota > Gammaproteobacteria > Burkholderiales > Burkholderiaceae_C > Hydrogenophaga. The sequence continues at coordinate 10,063 of JBNKNN010000022.1, forward strand.
ATGGCGTGCTGGAAGCACAAGCCGATGGCCACAGCTTCATCTACCGCCCGGGCGCCAACTTCAATGGCGCCGACAGCCTGACCTTTGCCCTGACCGATGGAACCGAAACCGTGAACCAGTCGCTGGTGTTCGAGGTGACCGCTGTCAACGATGCGCCAGTGGTGTCACCAGGCACGCTGACGGTACAGGAAGACGGCGAGGCGGTCTTCAATCCGCTGGCCAACGTGGTAAATGTGGACGGTGACGACGAAGCCCTGACGGTGGCCATCGTCGACGGGCCGCAGCATGGCCAACTGGTCTTGCAAGCGGACGGCACCTACACCTACACCCCGAACGCCAACTTCCATGGCGAAGACAGCTTCAGCTACTCTGTGAGCGACGGTGAATTCACCGTGGCCAGCGCCATGGTGGTGACCGTCTCGGCCGTCAACGACGCGCCGGTGATTGCGCCGCGCACCTTGACGCTGGACGAAGACGGCGAAGTGCTGATTGACCTGATGGCCGGTGTGACCGATGTGGATGGCGACACCCTGGCCGTGACCCTGGTGGCCATGCCACAACACGGCAGCCTGGTGGAGCAAGCGGACGGCACTTACGTGTACCGCCCGAACGCCAACTACCACGGTGAAGATTCGTTGACCTTCGAAGTGAGTGACGGCGAGTTCACGGTTTCTTCCGTGATGCGTTTCAACGTGCTTTCGGTCAACGACGCGCCAGTGGTGCCCGCCCGCACGTTGACGCTGGATGAAGACGGTGAACTCAACATCGACTTCCTGGCCGGCGTGACCGACGTGGAAGGCGACGCGCTGACGGTGAGCATCGTGACCGGTCCGCAACATGGCGAGCTGGTGATGAATGCCGACGGCACGTACACCTACCGCCCTGCGGCTGATTACAACGGCAACGACGCGATCAGCTTTACCATCGGTGACGGCACGGACGCAACGACATCGACCCTGGCCTTGGTGATCAACGCTGTCAACGACGCCCCGGTGGTGCCTGTCCGCACCCTGACCTTGGACGAAGATGGAGAAATCACCATCGACTTCCTGGCCGGTGTGACCGACGTGGAAGGCGACGCGCTGACGGTGAGCATCGTGACCGGCCCGCAGCATGGCGAGCTGGTGATGAATGCTGACGGCACGTACACCTACAAGCCAGCGGCCGACTACAACGGCAACGACGCGATCAGCTTCACCATCGGTG
>JBNKNN010000023.1:0-7617 GCA_050293865.1 Hydrogenophaga sp.
AGCCGTGCAAACCCGCTCCAGCGCGTTGCTCAAAGTCTTCGAGTCCCTGGCCGCCGAGTTGCGGACCACGGCTCGCGAAGATCCGTCGCAAGGGCCGAGATGCGCACAGCTCTACAGCAGGCTCGGAGCGCTTGCGCCGCGTCTGCAACACGTGCAGGCGACTTCGCAGTTGTGGCTGTTGCCTCCTCCTGGGGCGCAGGAGAAAAACCAGATGCCGCTGGCCAAATGGTTTGAAGCCGGTGTGCGCAGCGGCATGGTTACATTGACCGCGCACGCGTGCCCGCTGCAACCTGGCAGCTTGTTGCGCAATCATCTTTGGCCTCAGGTGAAGGCTGCAGTGGCCACTTCTGCGTCCTTGATGACCTGCGGCAACTTCGACCACTTCCTGCACGAAACGGGATTGGCCTATGACGACGCCGTTTCGGTCAAGGAAGTGCAAAGCCCGTTCAAACACGCGGAGCAAGGAAGATTGATTGTGGTGCAGACGAACGCTGACCCGCGTGACGTGGAGAGCTACACCAGTGAGATGCTGTCGATGCTGATGGAAGACTTGCGCGAAGTGGAGCGTGGAGCGCTGGTGTTGTTCACATCCAAGGCGCAGATGCGCCGGGCGACGGATATGCTCGAGCGCGGTGAGTTTCGCGATCTGCGTGAACGCGTGCTGGTCCAAGGAGAAGCATCCCGCACGCAATTGCTCACCCGTCATGGCGAAGCGGTGGCGCGTGGTGATGCATCCATCTTGTTCGGCATGCAGTCGTTTGGCGAGGGGCTGGATTTGCCAGGAGCCTTGTGCGAGTGGGTGTTCATCACCAAGTTGCCGTTCGCTTCGCCCAGTGATCCAGTCGGACAGGCTCGCTCCGACTGGCTCAAGGCCCAAGGTCGTGACGCGTTTTCCGAGTTGGTGGTCCCCGCTACCGGTGCGCGCCTGTTGCAGTGGACGGGCAGGGCTTTGCGTGCCGAAGACGATGAGGCGGTTGTCATCTGCTATGACCCACGCTTGCTGCGCCAGTCATATGGCCGGCGAATGCTCAAAGGTTTGCCGCCATATCGGCTTCAAAGCCGGGTCAACGGCGTGTTGAGTGATGCTTGACCACAGGGAGAATGTCCTCCCGTTTTTTTGGGCACCATGAGAACCACTGTGTTGAATTTTCCCCTTCTCACTCGATGCGGGTATGTCACACACGTGTGATGTTCCTGCCCTATAGTCTGCGCGACGATTGGAGTTGAACTGGGTCCCTGCAGGGACCCTTTGCTTTTTCTGGAGTGAGAGATGATGAGTTCCAAAGTAGTCGCACCAGTCACGCGACGTGTACTTTTGTGCGGCATGATTGGTGGTGCGCTGCCAGTCTGGGCCAAAAACATGAAGGTGGTGGGCGCAGGGGCCACGTTTCCGGCTCGGGTGTATGAGAAATGGGCAGAGGCATACGGCAGCTCTCGTCCAGTGAGTATCGAGTACGAACCAACGGGGTCAGGAGATGGGGTGGACAGGATCAGCCAGCGAAAGGTCTTGTTTGGCGGAACCGACGTGCCACTTTCAAGTGCCGAACTCGATAAACATGGTTTGCTTCAGATTCCGACCATGGCCGGCGCAGTTGTGCCTGTCTTTAATTTGCCCGGCGTCAAATCTGCAGAGTTGAGGCTGACAGGAGAGTTGCTCGCCGATCTCTTCATGGGCCGCATATCGCAGTGGAATGATCAGCGCATTGCGGTCTTGAATCCAGGCCTTCGCTTGCCAGCCCTGCCTGTACGTCGAGTAGTGCGATCGGACAAATCGGGCTCCACGCACGCGTTCGCGCAGTACCTGGCCATGGCCAATCCAGTCTTTGCAAATGAAGTGGGAGTCAGCAAGTTGCCCAAGTGGCCAGGAGAAGTGCTTTTTGCCAAGGGCAGTTCGGGTGTTGTAAAACGCCTGAAAGAGACGCCGGGTAGCCTTAGCTTCACCGGTTTGGACCGGGTGCGCCGAGACGATCTTCGGTTTGCTTCTTTACGCAACCGAAGTGGAGCGTGGGTGGCTCCGAGCGAGGCCGCGGTGCGGGCAGCAGTGCAGGCCAGTGGCGTGCACAAGCAAGGCGATGACACTGCACCTACTTTGGACATGCCCGGTCCGTTGAGCTGGCCTATCAGTCTGGTGACGTTTGTACTGTTTGACCGCCAAGAGGGGTCTTCGACACACAGCGTCGAGGCTTTGCAATTCTTCTACTGGGCTTTCACGCAAGGCGACAAGATGGTCAATGGCACAGGGTTCTCCCCCCTGCCTGCCTTGCTTCAGGCCCGCACTTCAAGGCGAATGATGGACCTCGCCGTTTCGCGCGGGATGGTGCTCACGGCCTATTGAGTTCCGGCGATTCGGCTGGCGCTCGGAGTAGACTTGGGCCATGGTCTACTCCTTGCTCAAGTTGCTGCATGTGCTCTCGGTCATCCTGTGGATCGGCGGCATGGCCTTTGCCCACTTTTTTCTGCGTCCGGCAGCCATGCAACTGGAACCACCCGATCGGGTGCGGCTGATGCATGCCGCCTTGCGCCGCTTTCTCAACGCCATGGTGCCCACTGTCCTGGTGGTGCTGGTCACGGGGATGGCCATGCTGAATTGGGCGTTCTCTGCCTCTCGCATTGCCGGTTTTGACTTCCCGATGCCGCTGGACTGGAGCATCATGACTGCGCTCGGCCTGCTCATGACGCTGGTGTTCATTCACGTGCGTTTCGTGCTTTTCAAGCAGCTCTCTAACAGCGTGAAAGATGGCAATTGGCCTGATGGCGGCATGGCGCTCGCTTCGATCCGTCGCTGGGTCGCGTTCAACCTCGCCGTTGGCGTCGCCATCATTTGTACTGCGCTACTGATCACCTGAAGGCAAAGCAGGCTTCTTCCCGTTCCCCCTTCCACACACGCGCAAAAAAAAATGCACCCGGTCGCGGATGCACAAATTCTGCATGGGTCAGGCGCGAGACGACGCCCGGCCTTACCTCAACCTTGGTTGGGAAGCCCCCTTCGGGGCAACGCGTCAGAAGTCGTGACGTACTCCCATCGCGAACAGGCGGGTATCTGCCGTCTTGCTTCCGCCTGCGTCCTTGATGTTGTGTTTGCGATAGCCTGCGTATACGCGGGTGCGCTTGGACAATGAATATGTGGTGCCCAGGGCAAAGCCGGCTGCCTTGCCAGCGGTGGCGCCACCGATGGTGGTTTTGCTGGCGGCGTAACCGGCAGAAAACTTGAAGTTGCCCATCGGCACGGTGGCGCCGAAGGTGAACTCGTTGTCCTTGCCTGAAGCGTCGGGGCCATTGCGACGGTTATAGCCGCCGGAAATGGCTGCTGCGCCGAAGTCGTATGCACCGGACAGGCTCACGTAGTCGGTGTCTTTGCCTTTTTCATCCTGGCGGGACAGTGCCACATGCAAGGGGCCGCTTTTGTAGCCCGCCACCAGGCTGTTCATCTTGTCGTCGCCGCCTTCGGTCTGTGCAAACGCATAGCCCAAGCCCGCGTAGAAGCCGCCCATGGACGGCGACAGGTATTGCAGTTGGCTGTTGAAACGGCTGCTGTAGTCGCCGCCGGATTTGTAGACGCCATTGCTACCCGGCGTGAAGGCCGAATCGAACACGATCTGGCTGTTGCCGAGTGCACGCACGTCGTCGAGCTGCGTGGTCATGCGGCCTGCAATGACCTGACCGAAACCGCCTTTCACGCCGACCCAGGCGGCGCCTTTGAAAGACGGGCTTTGCAACGAACCGTCAGTGGCGTTGATGCGCTGCTCCAGCTTGAAAATGGCCGAGGTGCCCCCGCCCAGATCTTCAGAGCCTTTGAAGCCAATGCGCGAAGTGGTCAAACCAGCATCTCCGCCATTGAACATCCGGGTGGAGCTGGATTCGCCCAACTCCTTGAGGTTGCCTACACCCAGGTCGATCCGACCGTAAAGGGTGACAGAAGACTCGGCATGGGCCACTGCGCCGATCAGCGCCAGGGATGCCGCGGCGATCACTTGCTTGTTCATTGAAAACTCCAAACTTGACTGATGAATGCGTGGAAAGGCGAGATGTCGCCGCCACGTCAGACGCTATTGGAGTGCTCGTCTTTGAAAGGTCTGTGACACATGCTCACGTTTGCGCTGTTGCCAACGTGTGGGCGTGCGTCATGAGCGTTTCACCGGGTTGTGATAGTTTGCGGTCGTTGGCTGGGGGCACATGTCAAAGGGTTCCCCGGCGAAGCACCTGCGACAGCGGCTCAGTGGTTGCTCCCAGTGCTCGCTTCCATACCCAGCGAAGCGCAAGCCCCACGTCGCCCCGCTGACCTGCGCGGCGGGGCGCGACTGTGAGCGTGGGTTCAGCTGGCCCCAGATCAAAAGTGAAGGTATACGAAGGCTCAACGCCCATTCGCAAGTCGGCGATCAACACGTGCCCGGTGTCCTGATTGATTGACATCTTGTAGAAACCCTTCGAAAAATCAGCCAGGTAGCGCGCAGGGACATGTGCTGCATAGCTGTCGATCAAGGCCCTTCCACGCTCATGTCTTGTCCATCGCATGCGATGGTCGTCGTCAAGCATTGAGCGATAGCCTTCGAAGTAATGGGTAGGCGAGACGGCCACGACGCGCCATAGCACTGTGTTGAAAGGTGCAGGTGTCACAAGCACCTGATCAGCCTTGATGTTCTGTGTCTCCAAAGAGGCCAGCGCAACTTCACGAACGTGAGCCTGCGCCACCAGGCTCCACCCAAGATACATGGTACTGATCGCCAGGCCTGCGGCATTCCACTTAAGGCCTCTGGTGCTGCCTTGACCGCGCATGGCTGCCCACACACCCATCAAAAGCGGCACGGTGTAAACCGGATCGATGATGAACATGCTGTCCAGACCAAAGGGGTGGTCTGTAAATGGCTGGAGCAGTTGAGTGCCATAGACGGTCATGTTGTCCAGCAGTGGATGCGTCACGAGCACCAGCCACAAGGCCAGCCACCAACGTTTGAACTCGGCGCCTTCCTTGTGGATCCATGCCACCAGACTGGCGAGCAGCGGCGCAAACAGTGTTAGGTAGAACAGTGAGTGCGATTCGGCTCGGTGCCGCACCATGTTCAGCAGTGGGTCACCGTGGTCGATGAGCGAATCAAGGTCGGGCAAGGTGCCACCGATGGCTCCCCACAGAGCAGCCTTCCACACGGCGGTTCGACGGCCCATGACGGCTACGCCAATGGCTGAGCCCAAGGTGATCTGCGTGAGTGAATCCATGGGCTTAGCTTAGCGGCCTTGTGACCCGGCTTCCCCGTACGGTCAAGGAGAGCCCCAGGTTATCGGGGGCTTTCGCGTTTGACGTGACGGTGGCGCTCAGTTGGCCTGAAGCGGCAAGACGATGTCGCGCGCATCCTCGTGGCCAGTGGAGAGTCCGTTCTGCGAAGAGCTGATGGCAAAGCCGAGCGAGCGTGCCAGATCGAGCATCGCGTGGTTCTCTCTCAGCACTGAACCGACCAACTGGTGCGTGCCTTGCGCGCGAAGGTAGTCGATCAGCTTTTGCATGAGCCTGCGCCCAAAGCCTCGGCCCTTCAGATCCGACCGGACCAGCACGCCAAACTCGGCGGCGTGGTTGTCAGCGTCGACCCTGGCCCGAACGGCACCGAGCGTTTCCTCTCCTGTGCCATCTGCCTGAGGTCGGGTCAGCACAAACGCCATCTCGCGCGCGTAGTCGATCTGCGTGAGCTGCGCGAGTTCAGTGTGCTCGATGGTGCGGCGACTATAGAAAATCCGCATCCGGATGTCCTCCGGATCCGTTTTCTCGAGGAAAGCGCGGTGCTGTGCCTCATCCTCTGGACGGATTGGGCGCAGAGTATAGGTCGCGCCCTGGTGCTCCCACTCTTCGATGAGCGTCTGAGGATACGGCTTGATGGCGAAATGCTCGGCGCCTCCAGGGCGATCTGCGCTTACGCGCACGCGAGCGTCGAGTGCCACCACGCCCTCGTGGTTGACAAGCAGGGGATTGATATCGAGCTCCGCCACTTCAGGTACATCGGCCACCAGTTGCGAAATGCCGACCAGGACTCGCTCGATGCCGGCCATGTCGGCGGCGGGCTCGTCCCGGTAGCCCTTGAGCAGTTTGGCAATTCGGGTGCGTTCGATCTGCGCGCGTGCCAGCACGTTGTTCAGCGGCGGGAGTGCCAGGGCTCGGTCTGCCAACACTTCTACTGCAGTACCGCCAGCGCCAAACAGAACGATGGGGCCGAACACAGGGTCCAAACTGGTGCCAACGATCAACTCGTGAGCATGCTTCATTTGCACCATGGGTTGGACGGTAAAGCCTTCGATGGTCGCCTCCGGTCGGTCCTGCTTCACGCGCTCCAGCATGGCTTTGCAGGCTTGCTCCAGCTCTCGCGCGTTGCCGATGTGGAGCTTGACACCGCCCACGTCAGATTTGTGGCTTATCTCAGGCGACAGAATCTTCAAGGCGACGGGATAGCCCATCGTTGCGGCGGCTTGCACAGCTTCTTGCGGGTCGGAGCCCACCACGCGTGTGGGCACGACTGGGATTCCCGCTGCCTCGAGCAGTTGCTTGGCTTCGACCTCTGTGAGCCAGTGTCGATTGTTTCTGAGCGCGCCCTGTACAAGCGACTGGATTCGGTCTTTGTCGATCGGTTGGGTTGCGTGCTGGGTTGCGGGCGTCTCAAGCAATTCTTCCTGATGCAACCGGTAGGTGCGCAGGAAGGCGAAGGCGCGAACCGCCTCTTCAGGCGTGTCGAAGTCGGCAACGCCCCCCGCCCGAAACAGCTCTCGTGCCGCCCTGACGGCGCGGTCGCCAAGCCAGCAGCCGAGCACCTTGCCACCCATGGGGCCGGACTGCTGGGGCAGATCCGGCAGCGACGCAGGTGCCGACGGAAGTGTGTCGTCGTCCTCCATGGGGCGCCATGGGCCAGCATCGACGGACGGCTCCGGAGATGCCACCATCGGTAGCAGCGCTTGCGCGATGGCCTGGCTGGGCACGATGGCCGTAGGCGCATGGATGAACAGGACGGCGTGGCCAGAACTGGATTGCAGCGCGGCCATGGCATCGCAATAGCGCTGAGCCGGCGCATCGCCGATGATGTCGATCGGGTTGGCACGGGACCAGTTTGAGGGCAACACAGCATCCAGTTGCTCGAGCAAGTCGTCGCTCAATTCTGGAAGAGGGACGCCAGCAGCAGAAGCTGCGTCGGCCGCCATGACGCCTGCACCTCCACCGTTGGTCAATACCAGTAGCCCGTCGGAGGGGCCATCTCGAAAGCGCGAGAGCGTCTCTGCTGCCAAAAACAGATCGTGCAAAGTGTCGACACGCAACATGCCTGCACGAGCGATGGCTGCATCGAAGACGTCATCCGCGCCAGCGAGCGCTCCTGTATGAGAGGCAGCCGCGTGCTGGCCGGCGACCGAGCGGCCGGCTTTGACCACTATCACCGGTTTGTTGCGGGCCGCAGCTCTGGCCGCCGACATGAATTTGCGGGACTCTTCAATGCTTTCGATGTAAAGCAACACGGCCCGCGTTTTCGGGTCGTTTGCCAGGTAGTCCAGCATGTCGCCAAAATCAACGTCAGCACGCTCGCCAAGGGACACAAAGTGAGAGAAACCGATGCCGCGAGACGCTGCCCAATCGAGCATGGCTGTGACCAGGGC
>JBNKNN010000024.1:0-15166 GCA_050293865.1 Hydrogenophaga sp.
CTCGATACGGTTGAGGGAGATACGGCTGCCCGGGTATGGCGCGATAAGGCACAGACCGTCCACGCTGCGAGGATGCATGGCCGCCTGCCAAAGAGCGAGGTGGCCGCCCAGTGAAATACCGCCCAACCACACCCTCGCGTAGCGAGAACGCGCCGGTCGCAAGACGTCATGGGCAACAATCTGCATGGCTGAACCACCCGTCACCGTGGACAGATCCAGAGCCGGCAGGCAAAGGTCAAGTGGCAGCCGCGAGGCTGCCAAGGCCTTTATGCAGCCCGCGTCCACCATGTCCTGCGCCGACATGTACGCTCCCGGCAGCATCACCAGCAGAGTGCTGGCCTCTTGAAGATGCCAGATTGCCCGGGTGGCTATGGGGTGCACACTCATCGAGCCTTCCCCGGACCTGACCGAGGCGCCCGCAAGCCAGGCGCAAACATGGCCGAGAGCAACAACACCAGGATGGCGCCCGGCCCCACCGTCAGACCCAGCGCCTTGAGCATCGGCACGTCCGAGAAGGCCAGCACGCCGAAACCAACGGTGGTGGTCAAGTTGGCTACCACCATTGCCGCCAGGGTGTCGGGCGCCATGTCTTGCAGAGACTGTGCGCTGTCGAAAAACAAGCCATAGTTGGAACCGACAGCCAGCACCAGAAGGAAGCCGACCAGATGCAGCAGATGCAGGCTGTGGCCAGCGAATAGATGGAGTACCGCCATCAGAAGGACGATTGTCAGCGCCAAGGGCATCAAAACCCTGCCCAGTCGCCGAAGGTCGCGCAGCATGACTGCCATCACCAGCACCATGATCGCAGCGCCGACCAAGCACAACGTGATGGCTTGTGCCATGTATCCCTCGTACAGGCTGTCCAGTTCCTCCTTCATGTCTATCACCAGAGCGGTAGTCCCTGCCAATGACTCGCGAAGTTGCGAAGCATCCAGGGCCAGACCGCTTCTCGCTGGCTTGAGTGGCAACAGCACCTGCCAGTGATCGCCCCGCTTGCCGAGCAAAGCGTCCACTGCCAGGCTCAGACCATTGCCCCGCAATGCCTCTTGTGTCAGCAAAGGCGCCTGACGCGCCGTTTGCACGGCTTCAACAAACGGCTGCAACTTGTCGGCACTCACCGGCATGCCCTCCAGCGCCTGGGCCAATCGTTCTCGCAAGGTAGCCTCGTCGGGCAAGGCCATTTGCCTGGATCGCTGCGTGGCGTCGCTGGGCAGAAAGCGGGTGGGCGAATCAAAGCCGCCTATTCGCCCGTCGCGCTGCATGGCCAGAAGCTTCCCGCTGACCGCCTCCGCCTGCTCCAGAACGGCTTGCTGCGAAGCGCCCTGAACCACCACGAGGTAACGCGCATCAGGGGCGCCCAAGTCTTCGCGCAAACGCTGGTCAGCCTGCATGTCTTGTGCCGATGCAGTGTTGAGAACAGACAAGTCCTGACTCCACATTGGCAACGCGCTCGTCCACAGTCCCATCAGCGCCACCAACCCCAGCAGCAACATGGGCCAACGCCCCATGTGCAAGGATCGCAAGACCATGCGAAGCAGTCCCCCAAGACGCGTGAGGTCCACCGGGGCCACCCCGGTTGGCGAGAGTGCTGGCAGCACCCAACGCGTCACGATGGCTGCCGTGACAACGCCTGCCGTGGCATAGACCCCCAACTGCGACAGACCGGGAAACCCCGAGAAAGCCAGCGTCCCGAAACCGGCGATGGATGTCAGGACCCCCAGGCGGATGGTGGGCCAGAAGCGGCGACGCCACTGCGCTTCGCCCACGCGACCTGACTGCAGGAAGTAGTAAACAGCGTAATCGACGCCCTCGCCAATCAGCGCGGTGCCAAAGCCAACCGTGATACCAAACACCGTTCCATGCCACAGAGACACTGCCAGCATGCCCGCCACCGCCCCAGAGGCCACAGGCAGCAACCCCAACACCAACAGCCGTGGCGAGCGGTAGACAAACAGCAGCAGCATCACAATGATGGACACACCGATTGCGGTAACGCGGGTCACTTCGCTCTTGATGAAGTCGCGCGCCCGCACGGCAAAGGCGCCAGGGCCTGACACCTGCCATGTCACTTTGTTCAACCCCAGCGCATCGCTCTCGGCTTGAACGGCAACCGTCACACTGTGCAAGGCAGCGGTCTGGCCGTCGGTATCGGGTCCTGCCGCCAAGGTCTGGAGCAACAGCAAGGCTCTTTGTCCATCCCGAGAGAACCAAACACCTTGTTGCATGTTGGGCTGCGCTGCCAGCCCGAGTTCCATCACCTGCGCCCACCATTCGCCCGTGGGGTCTTCCAGAAAGAAAGGCTTGATGAGATCTCCTGCTGAAGAACTGAGCAGGGCCAGACTCTCGTCAACCGCATGGTGCAAGCCCTGCACCGAGAACCGGTCAGCATTGACTGCCGGGCTGAGCAGGTAGCGATGGGCAAACAGGTATTCGCGCTCGGCACTGGCCTCCAGAGTCTGACCGTTTTGAACCGAGACAAACGCCGGGGATGTCTTGAGTCGTTCGGCGACGGCCGATGACAGGCGAGCACTGTCTTCAACCGATCCTGCATCCAGTGAGACCATCAGCACCCGTGCGGTTGCGCCTTCACCCAACTGGTCAACCAACACCTGTTGCCTGGGGCTTGGACTTTTGGGCAAAAAGAAGGACATGTCGGCCGTGAAGCGTGACTGCAGCAAGGCCGCTACTCCCAGCCCCATGCACAGCAACCACAATAGGCCCACCCACCATGCGCGGGCGCGCCGCGTCATGGCTGCTTGCCCTTGGGCACGATCTCCATCACGGTCCGGTCGCCGCCCGCCTGGCTGTACTCGATTCGGCGAATCTGTCCACTGGCACCTTCCACTTCGATGCGTTTGACCAGTTTTTCCACATCCGCGTCCTTGGGGTACAAGGCCATTTTCCACCCACTCATGTCACCAGCCAGGCGAACCGCGTAGCTGCGCTCCAACGCATCACGTTGCCCCATCAACAAGGCCCGCACACTGTCCACAAATGCTTGCGCTTGCGGCTGGCTGGACAGCTGGATACTGACTTCACGGCCATCACGTTCCAGAGAAAGCGTCTGACCTTTGAGGCTCATTCGCTCAGGTCTGGGGAAGCTTGCCCGCTTTTCCAACTGATCAGGCGGCGTGAATTCCATTTCCCCTTTGGCCACCAACGGCTGGTCCAGTATGGCCAAGTGGCGCGTTTCCACATACGACACCACCGGCACGCGTTCTTTCACGATCGCTTGCAGTAAACCATCCAGCGTCAGCGTGGCTTGGGCGTGCACATTGGCTGCCACGCCACTGGCCAAAACCAGAAGCGAGGACATCACTACCTGCAGTCCAAAGCGTCGGTGCATCATTTCGGCCAGAAGTCGAAGAAGTTGAACCAGTTGTATGGGGCCTCGCGGCAGAAGTGCTCCAGCCGCTGAACATAGGCTTTTTGGGCGGCGGCCACCGCTTGCGCCCGTTCTCCCCGGCTGACCGATGAAAAATCGGCCAAGGGTTCGAAGTGTAGGTGATACCTGTTTCCGCCCAGGTAGAGTCCGGCCATCAGAAACACCGGGCGGCGAAACATGGCAGCCACCCGAAACGGCCCAACCGGCCATGGCGACTCGTGCCCCAGAAATGGCAGCATCACAGCCGGGTCATTGTTCAGGCGACGGTCTCCCAACATGCCCACAAGGTAGCCCGCATCGAGCTTTTCTTTCGCCTCCAGCATCGAATCCGGCCGCCCCAGCGCAATGATGTCCTGTGCGGCCTTGGGGTTGATCGTCTCAAGCGCTGCGTTGATCTTGCGGGCATTCTCGGCGTACATCATCATTGCCACGGATATCCCTTCCTGGCCACGCCCCAGTGCCCGCAATGCTTCAAAACTGCCCAGATGCGCCCCCATGAGCATCACGCCCGGCTGCTTTCCCATGGCTTCGCGCAACGCGTCGCCACCGGTGACCTGAATGTCGAACAGGTCAAAGCGGTCGTTGAGCCAATAGACCCGGTCATGGACGGTGGTGGCAAAGCTCAGTACGTGACGAAACATATCTGTCCACCCGGGAGGACGGTCCAGCGCGCGCGACAGGTACAACCGGCTGGCGCTGCGTGCCTTGGGCGAGAACAGCAGAAAGTAGAACGCGATGCCATACAACACCGCGCGACTGACGCGACGACCGAGGCGAAGTGAAATCCAGACCATCAACCGCAGAACGAAAGCGTTGCTGCGTTCTGGACGGCTACGCCAATCAGGCTGCTGAACTTGTGGCGCCGCCTTCTCCTGGTCCATCAGTGCTCCGCCACAGTCAAGGCCACCTGGCCGGAAGCCACCACCACGTCACCACTAGAAACTCTGAACGCGACTGTGCCCGATGGTTTTCTTTGCATCGCCAGCGTCAGTTGAACCCCAGGGCCGACAGGTTTGAAAAACTTGGCGCTGTCCACCTTCATCGCACCTTCAGGCCACCCTTGCCAATCACGTACAACCGAAACCACACTGTCCAGTATCCAGACACCCGGCACAATGGGCCGGCCAGGAAAATGGCCTTCGAACACGGGGTGGGTTTCAGGCACCTGCCATGTCACCTCGATCAATGCCTGTTTACACACGCCCGAGCACCTCTTGCTCATACAGGCCTTGCAGTGTCGAGCGCAGGATCTTCCCGGTTTCGTTGCGCGGCAGGCTGTCCACCCAGACCAGGGGACGCGGCATGAACGCCGGGTCAATGCGGGCATGCAAAGCCTCGGTCAGTTGCGACCTGGTCAGATCGGGGGCATGCACAAACGCCACCAGCCGGTGAATGCCGAGAGAGTCCCCGGGGCTCTGCTCCGGCAGGAAGAATGCGCCATCCACCACACCTTCAATGCCTTGAAGCTGATGGTTCAGATAGGCCAGTGAAGTCCGCTTGCCAGCTATGTTCACCATGTCGGCATGGCGCCCATGCAGACGAAAACGGCGCCCGGGCAACAGTTCAATCACATCTGACAGCGGCACCACTCCTTCCACGTGGCCACCCGAGGCATAGGTGACTTTGCCCTCCTGACTGAGCGTCACGCCGTCGAGCAGCGCCCAGACGTCGCCATCGAGTGTGCGACGGCTTGCCAACTGGCTGCTCTCCGTGGAACCATAGATTTCGTGCACCGGCACTTGCAGACGCTCTTCCACGCGGCGAGCCAGGTCATGTGGCAGCGGTGCTGTGGCGGACAGAACCATTGCCAACGGTGGCACCCCTACCCCCGAGTCGAGCAACGCCGCGAGATGAAAAGGCGTGGTCACGAGCAGCCGCGGCTGCGGCACAGCAGCCAGACTGTCTGCCACGTCCTGCGGGAAAAACGGCTTGCCCGAGGCAAACGTCGCCTTGCCGTGCAAGCCCATCAAAAACGTCGACTCAAAGCCGTAGCTGTGTTGTACCGGCACCGTCCCCACCACGCTGTGCCGGCAGGCCATCAAACCCAGTCGTTGCGCTTCCATGCGGCCGTTCTGCTTCAGCTTGGTCCATGTCTTGCCGTGAGGCTGTGGCCGCCCGGTCGAGCCGGATGTGAACAGCACTGCCACCACCCGTTCTCCGTCAACCATTGGAACTGACAGGGGAATCTTGTCCCCTGCGACAAGATCCAGCGGAAAATCCATGCGCGGCAACCCGGCTGTTTCGTATGGCCCATCGCACAGGCACACGACGTCGGGATGTTGCTCGCGCAGTTGATGCAAGGTGGCCGCCGACTGGGATGCGGGTTGGAGGCTGACGCGCCCGCTGATCAGGCAGGCCACAAAGCCAACAGCGAAACGGTACCGGTCTTCGCACACATTGAGCACATGGCTGCCCTCAGGCAGCCGAAGGCACAAGGCCTCTGCTTCGCCCACCAGATCTGCCAGTGTCTTCGGGCCTGCTGGCGTGATGGCCACCACGTGCTCGAGTCGGATATCGTCGACCAGTGGAGTCAACACGCTGGGGTTCGATGCTTGGATAAAGGGCGTCATGCGCTCAGGAATGGCGATGTTGGCGCCATGCGTTGATAGCCTCGACCAGGCCAGGACGTTCTTCGGGCGGCAGATAGCGCAGGCGGCACAGGTATTCGCCCAGGAACATGAGCACCAGCAAAGGCGCAGCCAACAGGTGGACGAACATCGACCACCATTCCAGCGGCGCGAAGGCGAACAGCGCCGTCGAAATCATCACGATGGATGAAAAATACGCCGTCCAAGCTTGTGTCACGCGACGCGTGTACCGCTCGTTGCGCTCAGACAGAGGGCTAGCGTGCACCCGCCGAGCCAGCTTCGTGACCAAGGCATCTCCGCCACCGATCAAGGTACGCCCGAACACAGCGGCCAGCGCCAGGTAAATACCTGCGTGCTGGAGGTAATAGACCCAACTGACGTGCGACCGCATCAGCGGCCAGACCATGTAGAGCGACAACAGGACAAAGACGGAGAAGGCAAACAACCCCGTCGCGCCCATGCGCCCCCAGCCGATGATGAGTCCAGCGAGGAGCAGTGGCACGATGGCCAGAGCCACTGCCATGTCGGAAACCGCGTTGCTGGCGCCATATCGGTATGACGCCCATGCCCAGGCCATGGCAATGGCGCTCATGAGCACCACACGCACGACCCGAAGCACCTTCATGCCGTCCGGTGGGTCACAATGTGCTCGGTGAGCGCTCTGAGCGAAGCAAAGATGCGGACGTTGTCTTCTTCACCGGCTTTGAGCTGAACGCCGTATTGTTTGGAGATAACCAGAGCCATTTCCAGCACATCAATGGAGTCGAGGTCGAGTCCGTCACCCACAAGCGCTGCGTCAGGGTCAATCTCGGCAGGCTCCATTTCCAGGTTCAGCGCTTCCACAATCAAGGCGGCCACTTCAGGCATTAGCGCTTCCACGCTCTCGGTGTCAGGATTTTGGGACATGGGTCTCGAACTTCAGTACTGCGGACATCGCCGCCACAAGAACATCAACAAGCAAAAACAGATTCAGAGAGCAGATCAGCGATCAATCGTCTGACACCGACCGGAATGCCAGCACGGCATTGCCCCCGCCAAAGGCAAAAGAGCTCGACAACGCGACCCGGACATCCGGAGCGTCCCTGGCTTCGGTCAGCAAATCCACACCTCTGCAGGCGTTATCCACTTGCCCACGAAGGTGTGCCGTTGGCGGCAGACGGCGCTCTCGAAGCGCTTGCACTGTCACCAGCGCTTCCACGGCACCTGCTGCACCCAGAAGATGCCCATGCATGGACTTGCTCGAACTCACAGGCAACGCTACTGCTGTTTCGCCAAAAACCTGTGCCAAGGCCTTGACTTCGGCAATGTCGCCCTCGATTGTCGCCGTTCCGTGCGCATTCACATAGCCCACATCGCTGGCGGCGATTTCGCCATCCAACAGGGCCCCCGATATGGCCCGGACCTGCCCCGAAACAGACGGTCGCACCAGATGCTCATGATCCGAGCTGACGCCAAAACCGGACATCTCCGCCAAGATAGTGGCTCCACGCTTCTTAGCGTGCTCCCAGTCTTCCAGGACGAGGGCCGCTGCGCCTTCACCCAGCACAAGACCATCGCGGTTGTTCGCAAAAGGTCGGCAAGCGAACGCTGCGCCCTCCTCAGGTACTGCAGCGAGCACCCGCAGGCTCTCCCATGCCCGCATGACGGCATAGGCCTGAGGCGCATCGGAACCGCCAGCGAGCATCACGTCGGCCTCCCCGTATCGAATACGCTGGAACGCCTCTCCAATGGCCATCGCAGACGAGGCACACGCATCGGAATGGGTGGCGCTCACACCGCCCAAGCCGAGTTGGATAGAAGCATGAGCGCTGACGGCGTTGTTCATGCCCATCAGCACGGACAAAGGCGAAGCGCGGTCCTTGCCATGCAGGTAGGTCGCTTCATAGAAGCGGTCGTGGGCCATGATGCCCCCAAGCGCCGTTCCCCAACTCACGCCCCACCGCTGCCGAGTTTCGCCCTCGGCGCACTGCCGTTCGAGCCCGGCTTGAGCCCAGGCATCAAACGCAGCGCTGATGCCCAGTTGGCAAAAACGGTCCATCATCGAGGCCAGCGGTTTGCCCAGCGAGTCATTGGCCACGAAGGCTTCGCAGGACACAAACGGCGTGATCAAGGATCGATCTGAAGGGGCCCACTCGCGGGTTCCAATGGCGGACTGTCCTTTCATCAAGGTGTCGAAGAAACCGTCGACGTCCTGGCCCCCGAATGGGTTGACCAAGCCAAGCCCGGTGATGGCAACTCGCCGCTTTGTCATGCGGTCAGACCCGCCCCTTCGCAGCCAGTCCTTCCATCATGGAGACCATCTCACCCACTGTCGCGGGTGACTGCAAGTCGGGGGGCAGGCGAAAACCGAGATGATTCTCGAACTCGAACATCAACTCCAGCAGCATCATGGAATCAACCCCGAGGTCGATCAACAATGCGCCGGGCAACACCTTGTCAGGCGCCACGCCCAGGCGATCCTGAAGAAAGGTACGAACGAGTTCCATCGAATTCATATTGATAGGGATTTTAGCCAATGCCCGAATGCGCCCTCGGGCCCTTCAGGGCAGTGGCTTGACCCCCACGTACTCGCGAAAAATTCCCATGGTGACGTGACAATGCACTTTGTCGAACCCGGCCTTGCGAAGTGCGTCCTGGACCGTCACGGGATCTACCGCGGCCTCGATCGTGTCGCTGTAGTACGCCCACAATCGTGCCACCTGCGAGCGTTTGCCCATTACGAAGGCCATGGCAGGCACCACCAGACCAATGTGGGCTTTGAGCAACCAGCGTCCCAGCGCGCTGGTAGGGCGACTGATCTCCATCACACATACGCTCGCGCCCGGTTTGAGCACCCGGCAATACTCGGCGAACACCTTGTCCATGTCAGAGACATGGCGCAGGGCGTACCCCATGGACAGGAAATCCACATTGTTGTCTGGCAGAGGGATGGACTCCGCGAAGGCTTCGATGGTCTCCACGTCGACCTTCTTGCGCAGTTCAGCCAGCATACCGGGCGACGGATCCAGAGCCACCACCTGCCCTTCCGCTCCCACCAGCTTCACAGCCTCTTGCGTCACCAGGCCGGTGCCAGCTGCCACATCCAGAATGCGCATACCAGGCTTCAACCCACACCTCGAGAGCACCTCGCGCCGATACCAGCTTCCGCTGCCGAGGGCTGTCAGGCGTTCGGCCGTGTCGTAGCCCACCGCGCCTTCATTGAACATCTGCGCCGTCACGGCCAGGCGTTGATTCTCATCGCCAAAATAGTTGGCCAGGCGGGCATCGCCGTGGTCCATCGGCGCCCGCTGTTCAGCACCTGATTTACTGGATATGTTAGGCATGTTGGCATTCATTCTTGCAGTCATTTTTGTGTTCTCCCTGTGCCTTAGGCGGCAACCTTGAGCCGACGCCAGATCAACCAAGGCAGACGCAAGACAAATCCGAGGAAAAGCCGGGCGTGCATCCAGGTCAGCAAAGTGTTGTCTCTCAAGTAGTTGAAATGGGACACCCCGCCCTCCTCCTTGGTGAGGTAGCGAACAGGTGCGTCCTTGTTGACTGGTTTGACCCCTGCCCAGCACAGCCTCACGACCGCCTCCGGATCAAAGTCAAAACGGCGCATGAAAGGCTGCCGGCGCATGATGGCCGCCAAAGGCGCGATGGGGTAAACCCGAAATCCGTAGAGCGAGTCACCAACGCCCATCCATAGTGTTTCCAGGTTGGCCCAGCCATTGGAGACCTTGCGGCCATTCACTCTGAGCGCTGGCGCCTCCGGACCGAAGACGGGCTTGCCCAGGATCATGGTCGACGGATCCTCCATGGAGGCCGCCATGAAATCGGCAATCAGATTGGCCGGGTGCTGGCCATCCGCATCCATGGTGAGCGCATGCGTGAAGCCTTCCGCCTGCGCCGCCTCAATGCCCGCCAGCACGGCTGCCCCCTTGCCCTGGTTCTCGGGTAGTAGCATCACTCGCAAGCCATCATCCTCGGCGGCCATCGCCTGCAACTGTTCCGCTGTGCCGTCGGTGCTGCCATCCACAACGACCCAAACGGGCGTCCATTGGGCCCGGGCTGCCTTCACCGTCTCCATCACCGTTGCGCCGGTGTTATAGCTCGGTATCAACACCAAATGGCTTCTCGAAGATTCCGCCATGTTCAGCCCGCATGTGCCGTGGCATGCAGCGGCACATCCTCTTCTTGCGTATCGGCCAGCGCCCGGTGAAAACTCGCTTCCATGGACGCTGTCAACGCTTGTGGATGCGCCGAAGGTCCAAACCGGGCCACTCGCCGAGCGCGAACCTTCAAGGGCAACTGCGGCGGCCGAAACAGAGGCCAGTGTTTGCCTAGGTAGGGAGAGGAGTAGGTCAACGTCAAAACCTGCAATGGCACCTGGGATCTGGTCGCAATCATGGCTGCGCCAGTTTGCAACGTGTTCACGGGCGCCTGCACCGTGCGAGTGCCTTCGGGAAAGATGATCAACTGGGCGCCGCCATCCAGCGCCTGCCGGCCACGCAACACCATCTCAAGCGCATCTCGATTGGGAACATAACCTGCCAACCGAGCTGCCGGGCCAAAAAGAAAATTGTCCTGCAAGTTCGACTTCATGACGCAAACCGCATTGGGCAGGTATGCCAGCAACAGGACCGCGTCCAGCAAGGAAGGATGGTTGGCGGCAATCACCATGGGGCCCTCTGCCGCCAGCCCGTCGAGCGCCGCCAAGTCAAAACGGCAACCACATCCAATCTGTAGCCAGGACACGTACAGCTGTGCAGCCCGGTGCAATACCCGCCGCCCCACTCGGCGCGCCATCGGCGAGGGCAATACCACCGAAAGCAGGGCTGCCACGGGCCACCACAGTAGGCACAGGAGGCCAAAGGTGCCCAATCCGAACACCATGGCGATCCAGGCGCGAATCCGCATGGGACCCGTTGCGCGTGCGACCGTTGATTCAGTCACCCACTACCACCTTCTGCGCCGACTGCCCCAGCACCCAGCTCACGGCAAAGCCTGCAGCCCAGTAATTCTTGTCACGCACCAGTGGACTGTTTTCAAAAGCGGCACCGCGCAAGTTGTCGTAACGCACGAAGCCGCCAATCCAATAGCGAGGGAACCGTTTGGAGACAGCCATCAGGTATTGCATGCCGGCAAATCCACCTGGTGCGGAATAAGCGGGCCGGCCAGCGGTAGCCTCTGAAGCCGAGACCGAGTAGAAGTGGCCATGCTGGCGACGGTCGCCAAACAGCGGTCCAGCCTGAAACCCCAGATTCCAACCTTGCAGACCGGGAGCATCGCGGATGTCGAAGTTGAGCTTGGGGTGGAACACCCAACCCAGGTCTTGCGGGGAACGTTCGAGGGTGTAGGCTTTGCGCAAAGGCAACAGCAAGCGAAGGCGCCGTTGATGATCGTCGGACTTCCACAAGCCCACATTGAGCTGAGGGCCCACTTCGAAAGTGGCCTCCAGGTCCTCCATGCCCGCCCGTGCGTCGACATCGTCACTGAAGGCAGGCGGCGACAAGGCTGCCGAGACCGTCATATCCAGGTGCTCGGTCTTGAATATCTGGCCTCGCACACCATCTCGGTCAGCCTTGAGGAACTCGCCCCTGTAGACAAAGTAGGGGACGGGCATCAGAAACTGCCGGCTTTGGTCAGACCCCCGATAGGCAGGAAAGCTCAGACCAGCCACCCCCGCACCCGCTTCCCAAAGAGGCAACTCCTCAGCCATGGCTGACTGCGCCCCACACAAGACACCCAGCAAGACCGCGGCTGGACACAGTTTGGACTTCAAGACATTTGTCATCGTTGGATACCCGTTGGCAGCATGCCGATCGCTTCAATTTCCACCAGCAACTCTTGCCGGCACACATCCGCCTGGCACATCAGCCAGGAGGCCCCTCCCAATCGTGTCCGCAGCACCTCAAGTGCCTTTGGTGCATCCGATGGCGAGCGCACATACACCCGGTGATGCAAGTCCTTCAATGTAAAGGCAGGATGGCCTACCGTGCGACCTGCCTGAGCCAGCAGTACCTCAATATTGTCCATGCTCTCGTGCAATTGGGCACTGACGTTGCCCAAATGTCGGCTCTCATGCCCAACGATGCTGGCCGTGCCTGACACAAACAGCCACAAGTGTTCGCCATCCGCAACCAACGATGCCCTCGCAAAACTCGGTGGCTGCGGACCGTAGGCTGGAGGATATTGGTAGGCCTTGACCTGCCGCGGATTCTCCAGCGGCACGGGGCGTTGCGCTCCCGCCAGAAATGCCACCGAAAGCGGGCCATCGGCCACGCCCAAGGCACAGGCGGCGGGGATCGCTCGCTCGTTCAACTGTCCAAAACGATCCATAGCGCGTGCGCGCCCGAGATTGAAGCATCGATAGCGCTCCAGTCCCGCTTCTTCTTCATGAATGCAAGGAATGTAGTTCCAGACACGCCACAAATGCAGGGACGGCGAATGGTGCGAGAGCAAGTCAAGAATGGCGTCGTAGGTGATTTCGCTGACTGATTCGAGATCTCGAGCATCGGCTCCGGCTTGCAACGGCAACATATCCGCAACGCCAAACAAAAGCCCGTCGGCCTGACGCCATCGCAGAAGGCCCTCCCCCGCTCCCAGTACACGCATCTGCACCGGCTCAAGCGCAGCCTCAGGTCCTTGCCACTTCCACCACTCCTGAGCGCTTGCGCCGTTGGCCCCCAACACAGGCGTGCGCACTTGCTGCACGGGCCACTCGGCGGCCGCGGGCGCTTCGTCCAACCCGACGTGAAATGCCCCCAACACGCCATCGTCCGGCTCAGGAGGGGCGACGAAGTTCAACTCCAGGCGAGCGCTTTCAGGCATTGCCCACCACCGGCGACTCGACTTGCCGGATATTGAACCGACGCCTCTGCCAAGCCTTGTAGGCCCTCACCGGCTGCGTGATGTTCGCAACGTAATAGAGCAATTTGAACAGGCGGACCGAATTCCAGATAGGCGTTTTTCCAAAAATGTCCCCAGCCAGCACCGACAGCAAGGCTTCCTTGACCCTGAAGATGTTCTTGGGGTGCATGAGGAAGTCGCGCATGATGGGATTGGTCACGCGGTAGATGAACCAGGAGAATTCCTTGGGGCCGTGTCGCATCTGCCGATCAAATTCGGCCAGGGCCTGGCGACGCCTTCCTGGCTCTCTGAGGCTGGTATCCACTGCCTCGGCAGCCAGCATGCCGCCCTTCATGGCCAGCATAACGCCTGATGAGAACACGGGATCAATGAACGCAAACGCATCTCCGATCATCACGTAGTTCTCCCCGTGGTTGCGCTCGGACGTGTAAGAGAAGTTCCCTGTCGCCTCCACGCCGTTGAGAAGACTTGCGTCTTGCAGGCGCTCGGCCAACGGCGCACAACTGGCGACCCCGTCGAGAAAAAACTGCTCCAGGCTGCGTTTGCCGCGCGTCTTGATGAAGTACGGCCAGGTCACCATGCCTATGCTCGTTTCTCCGTTGACCAGCGGGATGAACCAGAACCACCCATGGTCGAACCAGAAGATGGAAATATTGCCTTCCGCTTCACCCTCGCTTCGCCGCGCGCCCCGGAAATGGCCGTAGATCGCCGAACTGTTGTGCTTCGGATTCTTGTGTTTGATGCGAAAACGATTGGCCAGGAAGGTATCCCGCCCCGAGGCGTCAATGAGAAAGCGCGCAGTCCAGCTTCGGCTGGCTCCGTCGTCACACTGCCCCGTGACCACCACCCTGTCGTGCGCTTCGAACTCGACGGATGTTGCCTTGCAACCCTCGATGACCTCGGCGCCCTTCTCTCTTGCATTGCGCACGAGAATGGCATCGAACTCTGCGCGCTTGACCTGATAGGCAAATGGCATGGACTTATCCCAGGCATCCGCAAAATGGAACACCTCTGATCGTCCATGCATGGGCGAATGAAACTCGGCACCCGGCTTGTACATGCCAATGGACCTGACCTCGTCGGCAATGCCCATATCTTCAAACAGCGGCAGATTCGCCGGCAACAGTGACTCGCCAATGTGAAAACGCGGATGGTGCTCCCGCTCCAGCACCACCACCTTGAGGCCTTTTTGGGCCAGATAGGGCGCGGCAGTGGCCCCGGCTGGTCCGCCGCCAATGATGATCACATCGCAGTTCTGGTCGCTGGCCAGATTGTCACGGCTGTCTTTTTCCATGTATGACCTGAAAACTCTATCGTCTCTATCGTCTCTATCGTCACTTTTGTCCGTCGCGGGCACTTCTGGCCAGGTCCGAAGCGCGATCCGGCCGAATTCACAGTGTATCCGCGAGGTAGCGCCGCGCAGCCCTCAAATTGTGACGCTCAGTGGAATGGTGACCGGGCCGTCGTTGACCAACTGCACTTGCATATCGGCACCGAAACGTCCTGTGGCCACGTGCGGATGAGCTGCGTGCGCTGCCTCGACAAATGCGTCGTACAGCCGTTCACCCTGTGCCGGCGGCGCCGCTTTGCTAAAGCCCGGCCGGGTACCGCTGCGCGTATCCGCCGCCAACGTGAACTGGCTGACCACCAGAAGGCCTCCACCCACATCCTGAAGACTTCGGTTCATCTTGCCCAGCTCGTCGCTGAAGATGCGCATCTTCAACACCTTGGAAAGCAGCTTCTCGCCCACGGCTTCCGTGTCAGACGGCTCGGCACAGACGAACAGAAGAATGCCCTGACCGATGGCGCCGACCGAATGCCCTTCGATTTCGACTTGCGCCGACTTGACGCGTTGCAGCAATGCCAGCATGAAAAGGCAGCTCCTATTTCAGGTCGTCGTCATCATGGAAGTGGGCTTCCACGTCGCCAGGAAGCAACTGAATGGTCGCCCTCAGTCCTGGTATTTCACTCATGAGCGCCTGTTCGACGCTGATGCGAACAGCAGCGGCGCGCCGCAATGTCCAGTTCGGCGGCATGTGCATGTGCATGTCCACAAACCGCCGTTGGCCGGCGCGCCGAGTGGTCAGGTGATCGAAGCGGAGCAAATCTGGGCGCTCAGGGTCCACAAAGTTGCTCAGGACCCGGTGAATATGGTCCATCAGCTCCGGCTCCAGGGCATGATCCATCAAACCATCTGCGGCTCGCCGAATCAAATGCACGGCTTCGCGCAGGATATTGGCAGCGACCAAAAGAGCGACCACAGGGTCCAGCCAGAGCCAGCCCGTCACATAGACCAAGCCGACGGCGATCACCACGCCTGCAGTGGTGTAAACAAGATCGG
>JBNKNN010000025.1:0-31172 GCA_050293865.1 Hydrogenophaga sp.
ACACCATTCGCGTTTCGCTCACGCCCCAGCCGGGTGAAGCCAGAACTCAGGAAGTGGTTGTGGCCTCTGAGATACTTCAGGCACTGGGTTTGAGAACCTTTGTGCCTAGCGTGACCGCCTGCCCTGGCTGCGGACGAACGACCAGTACGGTCTTTCAGGAGCTGGCCAAGGATATCGATGACTACCTGCGCGGTGCAATGCCAGTATGGCGTTCGACGTACCCTGGGGTTGAAAGCCTCAAGGTGGCCGTCATGGGCTGTATCGTCAATGGGCCCGGTGAGAGCAAGCATGCCGATATCGGCATTAGCCTGCCCGGGACGGGGGAAGCGCCTGCGGCGCCGGTTTATATCGACGGCGAGAAAGCCCTCACCCTCCGCGGCGCTGGGATCGCGACGGATTTCCAGAAGATTGTTGATGACTACGTGCGACGTCGCTTTGGCGGCGAGCCGATCGAGCCAGACCCGACCTCGGCCTGAACGTATGAGCTCGGGGGCCGTCTCGCTTTCAAGCTGATGGCGGGACAGTCCCGTTTTTGAATTGAAGAATCCATGAGTGCAAAGATCAATGCCGTCAAAGGCATGAATGACATATTGCCGGCCACCTCGGGCGACTGGGAGTGGTTGGAGGCAACCTTGCGCGATTTGATGGCGCGCTATGGCTACCGGAACATCCGGACCCCGATCGTCGAGCACACCGGACTGTTTGTCAGGAGTCTGGGTGAAGTCACGGATGTTGTTGAAAAGGAGATGTACGCTTTTGAGGATCGCCTCAATGGTGAGCAACTTGCTCTTCGGCCCGAAAACACAGCGGGTGTGGTGCGTGCGGCGGTGGAGCATTCCTTGGTCCACGATGGGCCCAAGCGCCTGTACTACATGGGGTCGATGTTTCGGCATGAACGGCCTCAGCGTGGTCGCTACCGGCAGTTTCACCAGTTTGGTGCCGAAGCGCTGGGCTTCAATGGTCCCGACGTAGATGCCGAGCTGATTGTTCTGGCTGCTGACCTCTGGCAGCAACTGGGACTCCAGGACGTGGCACTGGAAATCAACAGCCTGGGCCAGCTCGACGAGCGCAAGGCGCACCGAGAGGCGTTGGTTCAATACCTGGAGCGGCATGAGGCGGATTTGGACGAGGACGCCCGGCGTCGTCTGCACACCAATCCTCTGCGCATTCTGGACACCAAGAACCCCGACATGCAGGGCTTGGTCAACCAGGCCCCGAAGCTGATGGAATACCTCGGAGAGGCGTCGCTGGCTCACTTCGATCGCCTGCGCTCCCTGCTCGACGCCCATGAAGTGGCCTATCGCGTTAATCCGCGCCTGGTTCGAGGGCTGGATTATTACAACCTCACTGTGTTTGAGTTCGTGACCACCAAACTGGGTGCCCAGGGCACGATCTGCGCGGGCGGACGATACGATGGCCTGTTCGAGCAGATCGGTGGAAAGCCGACGCCTGCTGTCGGGTGGGCCATGGGATTGGAGCGCTTGCTTGAGCTGGTTGGAGAAGAGGGCGCCCTGCCCGCGCCTCCCGCGCCCGACGTCTATGCGATCATCCCCTCGGTTGAGGCGATACCGGCCGCCATGAAGCTGCTGCGCAGCTTGCGCCAGAACGGGGTGTCTGCGGTCATGCATGCGTCCACAGGCGAAGGCATGGGCAGCATGAAGTCCCAGTTCAAAAAGGCAGATGGAAGCGGTGCAAGATTTGCCCTGATCTTTGGTGAACAGGAGTTGTCGGAGGGAAAGGTGGCTGTCAAGCCGCTCAGGGCGGAACCAGACGGACCGCAACCGAATCAGTTTCTGGAGACCTTGGACAACGCTTCTTCCTGGGCCAGCAGGCTCAAGTCCTGAGCATCAAGCGGCGTTCGCCTGATGGCGGGCGCCTACAATCAGTGCATCAGCGCAAGTAACACTGTAGAAAAGACACATGGCAACGCATCTAGATCTTGAAGAACAGGAACAACTCGACCAGCTCAAGCATTTCTGGGCCAAGTACGGGAATCTCATCTCCTGGGCGGCCATTGCCGTGCTAGTCGCGGTTGCAGGCTGGAACGGGTGGAACTGGTGGCAGCGCAATGAAGCAGAGAAGGCTGCCGCGATGTATGACGAGCTCGAACGTGCGGTCATTTCTGACGATGCGGCCAGTGTGCAAGCAGCATTTGGCCAGATGAAAGAGCGTCTTTCTGGAAACGTGGTGGCTGCTCAAGGGGGATTGTTGGTGGCCAAGTCATTGGCAGGCCATGACAAGCCCGCAGAGGCCCGGGAAGCCCTTGAATGGGTGAAAGACAATGCCCCCGATGCCGGCTACCGGGCCATTGCAGTGTTGCGAATGGTTGGCATTGATATGCAGGCCAAGGAATACGACAAAGCCATGGCGCTTCTCGACGGCGATATGGCAGAAGAATTCAAGCCTCTGGCCGAAGATCGTCGCGGAGACCTGTTGATGGCGCAGGGTAAAACCGAAGAGGCCAAGGCCGCTTATCAAAAAGCATGGGAAGGTCTGGCCGACCGAGCCGACTACCGTCGCCTGGTGGCAATCAAGCTCAACTCGTTGGGTATCGAGCCAGACAAATCCCAGAACAAGGGTGACGCATCATGACCCAGCGTCTGAATCGCCCATCCCATCCTTTGAAGCTGGCCGCAGTGGTGGTTGCCTCGGCGGTTATCGCGGCTTGCTCCTCAGGCGTCACGAGGCCTGAACCCGCTCCCCTCCCTGCAGTATCTCCGATCATGGGGGTTCAGCCAGCCTGGCAGAGCAATATTGGAGAAGCAACCAACCCAGTGGCACCTACGGTGGCCCATGGTCTACTTCTGGTTGTTGGGGCGGAGGATAGCCTAAGGGCGTTGGACTCAGGGTCGGGCAAGGCCATGTGGCAGGTTCCCTTGGGTTCACCAGCTTCTTCGTCGGCAGGTTACGACGGTCGCACAGCGGCCATCGCGACGGTAGAGAACGATCTTGTAGCCATAGAAGAGGGCAAAGAGACGTGGCGCGTTCGTCTGCCGGCGCGTGCTTTTACCCGGCCGGTGGTGGCAGGGCGCCGGGTGTTCGTTCACATGGCCGACCGCTCTGTGGCCGCATTTGATGCGGGCAATGGTGCCCGGCTCTGGAACATGTCACGGCCTGGCGAGCCGCTGGTGCTCCAGCAGCCTGGGGTTATGCTCCCGGTGGGCAACACCCTGGTCGTCGGTCTGTCTGGATATATGGTCGGGATAGACCCTGATGCCGGTCGCGTGCGTTGGTCCGCCAGCATTGCAAACCCTCGGGGAACCAACGAAGTAGAGCGACTGGTCGACTTGGTTGCTCCATACGCCCGCCTGGGTGATTCCGTGTGCGTCCGTTCGTTCTCGGCCCGTGTGGGATGTGTGGATGCGACCGCGGGACGAACCTTGTGGACCCAGCCTGACACTGGGGCCGAAGGCGTCACGGGAGATGCCGACACCTTGCTGGGAACAGACGCGGATGGCATTGTTCGCGCCTGGAACCGTAGCAATGGCACGCTGCTTTGGACCTCTGAGCGCTTGAAATATCGCCAACTGACGTCGCCTCTGCTGCTCGGTCAATCTGTCGCCATTGGTGAGTCCAATGGGACAATACACCTGATTTCCCGCAAGGATGGCAGTGAGCTGAACCGGCTGGCCGCAGACGGATCTGCCATAGTGGGTGCGCCGGTTCTGGCAGGTCAGGTATTGATTGCACAGACGCTGAAAGGCGGGCTGTTTGCCTGGCGTCCGGAGTAGGCCGGCGACGTCGGCAACGGCTCGTTTCTGAGTTCGAATTTAGGTAATTTGTGAAGCCCATCATCGCTTTGGTTGGTCGTCCCAATGTGGGCAAGTCCACCCTTTACAACCGTTTGACTGGCACCCGTGACGCCATCGTTGCTGATTTTTCCGGCCTCACGCGGGATCGCCACTACGGTACGGGCAAGGCTGGTGGACGCGAATTCATCGTTATCGATACGGGCGGTTTTGAACCCGACGCCGGCGATGGAATCTTCAAGGAGATGGCCAAGCAGACGCAACAGGCTGTGGCTGAGTCCGACGTGGTCATTTTTGTTGTCGACGCTCGTGCCGGTGTCAGTGCTCAGGATCATGACATCGCGAAGTATCTCCGCCGTCTGGGCAAACCCACCGTGCTGGTCGCCAACAAGTCCGAGGGAATGACGCAGGGCATGCAACTGAGCGAGTTCTATGAACTTGGTCTGGGTGAAGTGCTGCCGGTCTCCAGTGCCCACGGACAAGGCATCCGGACAATGCTGGATGCCGCACTGGACCTGCTACCGGGGGAGGGCGAAGTCGAGACCGACGGCGAGACCGAGGACGACGGTACCATCCGTCTGGCCGTGGCGGGTCGACCCAACGTCGGCAAATCAACCTTGATCAACGCCTGGTTGGGAGAGGAGCGCTTGGTGGCGTTCGACCTGCCTGGCACGACCCGTGATGCGATCAGCGTACCTTTTGAGCGCGACGGGAAGCGGTTTGAACTCATCGACACCGCAGGCTTGCGTCGCAAGGGCAAAGTGTTTGAAGCCATCGAGAAATTCTCTGTGGTGAAAACGCTCCAGGCCATTGAGAAGTCGCATGTCGTTTTGCTCTTGCTCGATGCCACACAGGGCGTGACAGATCAGGATGCGCATATTGCCGGTTTCGTGCTCGACAGCGGCAGGGCGGTCGTTCTGGCGGTGAACAAGTGGGATGCCGTGGACAGCTATCAACGCGAGCAGTTGCTCCGCCAGATCGAAAACCGGCTGGCTTTCCTCAAATTTGCGCCGATTCACCATATTTCCGCGCGCAAACGTCAAGGGTTGGCGCCGGTCTGGAAATCCATCGCGCAGGCTCATGCGGCTGCGATGTGCAAGATGTCGACCCCCGCCTTGACGCGCCTGCTTCAGGAGTCGGTCGCCTTTCAGGCGCCGCCCCGAGGCGGCATGTATCGCCCCAAGATGCGTTACGCACACCAGGGGGGCATGAATCCGCCGGTCATCGTCATTCACGGTAACTCCCTGGAGAAAGTACCTGAGGTTTACAGGCGATTCCTGGAGGGACGCTTTCGTAAAGCTTTCAACCTCGTGGGTACCCCCCTCAGAATCGAGTTCAAGACCTCTCACAACCCCTACGCAGAGCAGGATTCCGCCAAACGCTAGCGTTTGATGGCTCTGGCTGTGTTAAGGTGACGGACTTATTTAACTTTCCAAACACGGAGCATATCGTGAGCAATAACAAAGGCCAGCTTCTTCAGGATCCATTCCTCAACCAGCTTCGTCGGGAACATGTTCCTGTTTCCATCTATCTGGTGAACGGAATCAAGCTGCAAGGCCAAATTGAGTCCTTTGACCAGTACGTGGTTCTCCTTCGCAACACAGTGACCCAGATGGTTTACAAACATGCCATCTCCACCATCGTTCCAGGTCGTCCGATCCAGTTTGCGGTGGCCTCCCAAGATGGTGGCGCTGCCAGCTGAGTCTTCTCTCGGCAAGAGCCCCGTGCACAGCGGGGCTCGGCAGTCACCTATTTTCAACACTTGACACAGTCCTCTAGCTCCAATCCTGCATCACCATCGGTGATTCTGGTCGGTGTTGATTTTGGCCTGCCCAATTTCGACGGCGAACTCGAAGAATTGGGATTGCTTGCCGAAACTGCCGGCTATCAGGTTGCCGACCGCGTGACCTGCAAGCGGCGTGCGCCTGATGCTGCATTGTTTGTCGGTTCTGGCAAGGCGGACGAGATTCGGATGTTGGCCGAGTCCAGTGAAGCCTCGGAAATCCTGTTCGACCAGTCGCTCAGTCCAGCCCAGCAACGCAATCTCGAGCGCGCTATTGGCTTACCGGTCAATGACCGGACTTTGCTCATTCTCGAAATATTCGCGCAGCGCGCCCGAAGTCATGAGGGAAAGTTGCAAGTCGAGCTCGCGCGCCTGCAGTACCTGTCGACTCGACTGGTGCGCCGCTGGTCTCACCTTGAGCGCCAAAGCGGCGGTATCGGCATGCGCGGAGGTCCTGGCGAGACGCAGATTGAGCTGGACCGAAGGATGATCGGCCAAGCCATCAAGCGCACACGCGAGAGGCTGGAAAAGGTCAAACGGCAACGATCGACTCAGCGGCGGCGGCGGACGCGCACCCAGACATTCAGCGTGTCGCTGGTGGGGTATACCAACGCTGGCAAGTCGTCCTTGTTCAATGCGCTGGTAAAGGCCCGCTCCTACGCTGCGGACCAACTGTTTGCCACCTTGGATACCACCACTCGCCAGCTCTATCTGGAGGAGGCGCAGTGCAGCATCTCTCTCTCGGATACGGTGGGGTTCATTCGCGATCTGCCTCACGGTCTGGTGGAAGCCTTTGCTGCCACTCTGCAGGAGTCCATCGATGCCGATCTTCTGCTCCACGTCGTGGACGCGTCGAACCCGGCTCATCACGAGCAGATCCAATCAGTTTTTGAGGTGCTCAAGGAAATCGGGGCGGACGAAGTTCCTCAGATTCTGATCTTCAACAAGCTTGACGCCATTGACTCTTCCATCCGGCCGCACCAGAGCGTCGACCTGATGGAACTTGATGGCCGTTCCATGGCTCGCATATTTGTGAGTGCCAAGGAAGGCTTGGGGCTTGAAGAGCTCCGCCATGTGTTGGCAGAGCGGGTGATGTCCCGAGATCATGCAACGGACGACGATCCACGTTTTCGATCGGAAACAAACGAGAGGCAAGGGGAAGAGCGTGACTCGACCCAGCCGGATTCCCAATTGGGCACAATGTAGTCATTGAACAGCAGACCGAAAAGTGAAGCAACAATGGATTTGAATTGGCAAAAGTGGTCCAAGCGATTCTCGGGGAGAGCCTCCGAGACCCAGGTCTACAACCTCAATGACCCCCGGTGGGGGCAGGAAGATCGGCCCTCCGAGCAAGGAGACCGTCAGCAACCGGAGGAGCGTCCAGGTGGTCAGCGCCCCGGACAGCAAGGCCCGAATCAGGGGCCGCCGGATCTTGACGAACTCTGGCGCGATTTCAATCGCAAACTCGGTGGCATCCTTGGCGGCGGTGGCGGCCAGGGGGGCGGACGTGCCGGCGGTGGTTCTTCTGGCGGCGGCGGTGGGGCCTCTCGCTTTGGTGTCGGGATGGTCGGTGTTCTTGCGCTGTTGATTTGGGCAGGTACGGGCATCTTTATCGTGCAAGAGGGCGAGCAGGCCGTGGTGACACGCTTTGGCAAATACAGCAAAACCGTGGATGCCGGCTTCCAATGGCGCCTGCCTTATCCGTTCGAACAGCACGAAACCGTGTCGACCACTCAATTGCGCTCAGTGGATATTGGGGGTGACCGCCTTATTCCGGCCACCGGTCTGCGGGATTCTTCCATGCTGACAGCGGATGAGAACATTGTGGATATCCGCTTCGTGGTTCAGTACCGTCTCAATGACGCGAGAGCCTATTTGTTCGAGACCAGTGACCCAGGGATGGCAGTGGTCAAAGCTGCAGAGACCTCGGTGCGAGAGGTCGTGGGCAAGATGCGAATGGATGAAGCTCTCGTCGAGGAGCGCGACCAGATTGCTCCTCGTGTGAGACGTCTGATGCAGACCATTTTGGACCGCTACAAGGTGGGTATCGAAGTGGTGGGGGTGAACCTCCAGCTGGTGCGCCCTCCGGTGCAGGTTCAGGAGGCTTTCGATGACGTGCTCAAGGCCAGCCAGGAGCGGGATCGCCAGAAGAATGAGGCTCAGGCCTACGCCAACAACGTGGTTCCAAGAGCGAGCGGCACGGCTTCGCGCATGCTCGAAGAGGCAGAAGGCTACCGTGCGCGAATCGTTGCTCAGGCCGAAGGTGATGCCCGTCGTTTTGCTGCGATACAGACCGAGTACGCCAAGGCTCCTCAGGTGACTCGGGAGCGAATGTACATCGATGCGATGAAGGACGTGTACCGAAACACGACCAAAGTCATGGTCGACACTCGAAATGGCTCCAACGTGATGTACCTGCCACTGGACAAGATCACCGAAATGTCGGCCCGGGGGGCGGCTGGCTCCGCTGCGTCGGGTCAGTCGGATACCAGTGCCTCGACCGCGGCGTCCAGCAATGGGAGCGATTCCACCAACCAGACCAGCAACAATTCACTCCGTGACGATCTGCGGTCGCGTAGCCGCGGCAGCCGCTAAAACCTACGGAGAGTACGAAAATGAACAGATTGGGATTCTTTGTCGTGAGCCTCCTGGTGCTGGCCGCCATCGGCAGCTCCATGCTATTTGTGGTGGATCAGCGCCAGTTCGGCGTTCTCCTTCAGTTCGGACAGATCCAGAAGGTGGTGACCGAGCCAGGACTGAACTTCAAGTTGCCTCCACCGTTGCAAAACGTTGTGTATGTTGACAAGCGCTTGTTGACTCTGGAGAGCGATGACACCGAGCCTCAGCTCACAGCCGAAAAGCAGCGCGTAGTGATCGACTGGTTCGTCCGCTGGCGCATCAGCAACCCTCAGAACTACATCCGCAACGTGGGCCGTTCCGAGGATGCTGGTCGCCGCCAACTCCAGCGTGTGGTGCGCGACTCCTTTCAGCAGGAAGTAAACAAGCGAACGCTCAGTGAGCTGCTCGCTTCAGGGCGTGAGCAGCTGATGTCTGATGTCAAGAGCCAGGTGGTGAAGGCCGTTGGTAATGCCGAAAAGCCTTGGGGCATGGACGTGATCGACGTCCGTATTACCCGCGTTGACTATGCTGAGGCGATCACAGGGGAAGTCTATCGCCGCATGGCCGCAGAGCGTAAGCGTGCCGCCAATGAGCTGCGCGCCACCGGCTTTGCTGAAGGCGAGAAGATCCGGGCAGAGGCGGACCGGCAGGTCGAAGAAATTGTGGCGGATGCCACTCGTGCCTCTCAGGCCATCCGAGGTGAGGCTGACGCCAAGGCCGCGGCGGCCTATTCCGAGGCGTTTGGCAAGGACCCAGCATTTGCCAAGTTTTATCGCAGCCTGGACGCGTATCGCAACAGTTTTGGTCAAAAGTCGGACGTCTTGGTGCTGGATCCTTCCACGACAGAGTTCTTCGAGGCCATGCGTGAGAGTGCGCCCAAGAGGTGATTTGTTGGCCCTGGGCCTGGCTGGCTGGTTGACCGGATCGCCTTTCCGTGGGTGAGGTTCTCTGGACGGCTTTGGCAGTCATGCTCGTTTTTGAGGGGCTGTTGCCCCTCATCGCGCCGCGAGCCTGGCGCAAGATGCTGACCGATCTCTTGCAATTCAGGGACGGTCAGCTTCGGTTCTATGGACTCATCCTCGTCGCGACTGGCGCAGGTCTGTTGATGTGGCTTGGATGACTCGAGCCTGGATGTCAAATCGCATTGTGGGCACCCGTTTGCAAATGGCGTCTTCAACATCTGTAAAATCACTGTTTTAACAGCACCCCACTGGTTTTACATGTCTGCCTGGATCCTCCCGGATCACATTGCCGATGTCCTGCCCTCCGAGGCTCGACACATCGAAGAACTTCGCCGGGGAATGCTCGACGCCGCCCGCAGCTATGGCTATGAACTGGTCATACCGCCCATGGTGGAGCACCTCGACTCACTTCTGACCGGAACCGGCGAAGCACTGGATCTGCATACGTTCAAACTGGTCGACCAGCTATCTGGCCGGACCCTGGGCTTGCGTGCGGACAGCACGCCGCAAGTGGCCCGAATCGACGCGCACCTGCTCAACCGTCAGGGTGTGGCGCGGCTGTGCTATTGCGGCCCAGTGGTTCACGCCCGGCTGGACCGGCCGACTGGGACCAGAGAGCCGCTGCAGTTTGGCGCCGAAATCTATGGCCATGATGGTCTGGAGGCCGATGCCGAGATCGTCGAGTTGGCACAACGTTGCCTGCTCGACTCCGGCTTGGGTGATCTGCAAATCGATATCTCAGACGTTCGCGTGGTGGATGCCGTGCTGGCTCCGGTTGACCTCGACGACGCCACTCAGTCGCGGTTCCACGCGGCGCTGGCTGCCAAGGACCGCGCAGCGTTGGCCTGTCTTGCTCAGTCCTTGCCGGAAACAGTTCGCACTGACCTTCTGGCACTGACGGACCTGTTTGGAGGCGTCGAAGTGCTCGATCGGGCTCGGGCGCAATTGCAAGCGTCACCGGCCTTGCATCAGGCCTTGGACGAGATGGCCTGGTTGGCTCACAACGCAGTCGGCATGACGGTCTCAGTCGATTTGGCTGATTTGCGCGGGTACGCCTACTACACAGGCATGCGCTTTGCGATATTCTGCCAAGGGCGTCGCGGTGAGGCCGTGGAAGTGGCCCGCGGTGGCCGTTACGACGAGGTGGGAGCTGTGTTCGGACGCAAGCGTCCGGCTGTCGGCTTTAGCCTGGATTTGAAGGAACTGGTGCTGGCGGTGGCACCAAAGGCGCTTGGCCAGGCCGTGCGCGCGCCCTGGGGCACTGACCCCGCGCTACGAGCGGCCGTGCGCCGCCTGCGAGCCGAGGGCCTCACCGTGGTGTGTGTCCTTCCTGGACACGAACACGAAGTCGACGAATTCCAGTGTGACCGCGAGCTGGTCCAAACCAGCATCGACGGCGACTGGGTTGTCAAAGATCTCTGAACGGAAGTCTCCAATGAGCAAACTCAGCAGCCCCGCTCAACCCGGGCGCAACGTGGTGGTCGTCGGTACCCAATGGGGTGACGAGGGCAAAGGCAAACTGGTCGATTGGCTGACAGAAACGGCGACGGGTGTCGTTCGCTTTCAGGGAGGTCACAACGCAGGTCATACCCTGGTCATCAATGGTGTGAAAACTGCGTTGCACCTGATACCCAGTGGAATCATGCGTGAAGGCGTCAAATGCTATATCGGCAATGGCGTTGTTCTCTCTGTTGGCAAGCTCTTTGAGGAAATTGAGGGATTGGAAAAGGCTGGTGTCAGCGTATGCAACCGCCTGCGCGTGAGCGAAAGCTGTCCGTTGATCTTGCCTTTTCACGTGGCCATCGACGTGGCCCGCGAAGCGGCCAAGGAGCGTGCAGGGACTGCCAAGATCGGCACCACTGGCCGTGGCATTGGTCCGGCATATGAAGACAAAATCGCTCGCCGCGCGCTGCGTGTGCAGGACCTGAAGCACCCTGATCGCTTTGCAGCCAAGCTGCGCGAGCTGTTGGCCGTGCACAATCATCTGCTCACAAGCTACCTGGGTTCTGCTGGCCTTGAGTGGGACGAGAAGATGGCCAAGTACATGGTAGACGGCAAGATCCAGTTCCAGCCGGTCTACGACGAAGCCATGGAGCAGGCCGAGCGCCTCAGACCCATGATCGCGGACGTTTCGCGAGAGCTCAATGAGGCGCACAAGCAAGGAGCCAACCTGCTGTTCGAAGGCGCACAAGGCACATTGCTCGACATCGACCACGGGACCTACCCGTTCGTCACTTCCAGCAACTGCGTGGCCGGCAATGCTGCAGCCGGCGCAGGCGTTGGCCCCGGCATGCTGCATTACGTACTTGGCATTACAAAGGCGTACTGCACCCGCGTGGGCGGAGGCCCGTTCCCGACCGAACTGGATTGGCAGGTTGAAGGGACGCCTGGTTGGCATATGTCGACTGTGGGCGCCGAGAAGGGCGTGACCACCGGTCGGGATCGACGCTGTGGCTGGTTTGATGCGGCATTGCTCAAGCGTTCCGCACAGGTCAATGGACTCTCAGGTCTTTGCGTGACCAAGCTCGATGTGCTGGACGGTCTGTCCGAGCTGAAGCTTTGTACCGGATACGAACTGGATGGCGAAGTGATCGACATCCTGCCAATGGGTGCAGATGATATCGAACGCTGCAAGCCGATCTACGAGACGCTTCCCGGCTGGAGCGAGTCATCGGTGGGCGTGACGCGCTACGAGGATCTGCCGCCCAATGCCCAGAAGTATCTCAGTCGCATCGAAGAGACGACTGGTGTGCCCATTCACGTGGTATCGACCAGCCCTGATCGCGATCATACGATTCTGGTGCAGCACCCGTACCAGCCCTGATGTGAGATGGTCTGTGGTTTGGGGCAGAATGGGACTTTGCCGCAAGGCCATCTCCCCAACCACGATCTCAAATGCTCACTGACGACGGAAAGCATCTCTACGTTTCTTACGACGAATACCACAACCTGATTGAGAAGCTGGCCATCAAGGTCCATCTGTCCGGTTGGGAGTTTGACACCATTCTTTGCCTCGCGCGCGGAGGCATGCGTCCGGGAGACATTCTCTCCCGGGTGTTCGACAAGCCGTTGGCGATCATGTCGACCAGCTCCTACCGAGCCAACGCAGGGACGGTTCAGGGCCATCTTGACATTGCCAGGTACATCACGACGCCGAAAGGTGAAATCGCCGGCAAGGTGCTCTTGGTTGATGATCTGGCCGATTCTGGCCATACCCTGAAGGCCGTGATGGATCAGTTGCGCAACAACTATCCGCCGATCACAGAGCTTCGCAGCGCAGTCATCTGGACCAAGCAAGCGTCCATTTTCACTCCCGACTACACGGTCGAGTACCTTCCCTCCAACCCCTGGATTCACCAGCCGTTCGAGAGTTACGACAGCTTGCGTCCTGAGCAACTGCTGGACAAGTGGAAGGTTTGAGCAAGTTGGCATGACACGACAAGACGTTTCCACCGCACTGATTCACCACCCTTACAGGCCGCCCGACGGTTTCGACGCTGTCGCGCCTGGCGTTCACAAAGCTTCTACCGTCTTCTTTGACAATGTGAAGGCGTTGCGTGAGCGCGAATGGAAAGACAAAAGCGGATACACCTATGGGTTGCATGGCACGCCCACCACGTTCACCCTTGAAGAGCGCATTGCCACGCTGGAAGGGGGGGCTCACTGTGTGCTCGCGCCGAGCGGTCTGGCAGCCATCTCACTGGTGGACATGAGCTTTCTGCAGCAAGGCGATGAACTGCTGTTGCCGGACAATGTGTATGGTCCTAACCGAAGTTTTGCGGAAGGCGAGCTGGCATCCTGGGGAATCAGTCACCGGTTCTATGATCCCATGGATCCGTCTGATCTAGGCGGCATGATCAACGAAAACACGCGCTTGGTCTGGCTGGAGGTGCCGGGTTCGGTGTCTCTGGAGTATCCCGATCTGCCTGCGCTGGTGGGGGAAATCCGGGCAGCCAATTCAAAGCGCGGGAACGAAGGTCGCAAGATACTTGGAGCATTGGACAACACCTGGGGTGCGGGACTGGCCTTTAACGGCTTTGATCTGGGGGCCGACATAGTCATGCAGGCCTTGACCAAATACCCCAGCGGCGGAGGTGATGTGCTCATGGGCTCGGTCGTGACTCGGGATCCTGCCTTGCACCGTCAAGTGCTGTTGACCCACATGCGCCTGGGCCTGGGCGTTGGCGCCAATGACGCGGAGCTGGTGCTGCGTGGCCTGACCTCCATCAAGGCTCGCTACCTGGCTCAAGATGCCTCGACCCGTGCGTTGGCCTCGTGGATGCAGGATCAGGCTCCGGTGACGAAGGTCTTCCATCCCGCGTTGGAGGGCTCTCCTGGGCATGCATTCTGGCAGCGGGATGCACGTGCAGCAGCCTGCCTGTTCAGTGTCGTTTTCGATGACAGCTTTGGCCAGAGTGCGGTGGACGCGTTTTGTGATCGATTGAGGCTGTTCAAGCTGGGTTGGAGCTGGGCTGGACCTGTTAGCCTCTGTGCACCTTATGCCATGGCGCGTATGCGAACCCGGCCATGGCCGTATGCGGGGCACCTGGTGCGTTTTGCCATCGGCCTGGAATCAGTGGATGATCTGAAGGCCGATCTGAGTCAGGCACTGGGTGCCATGGCGGCAGCCACTTAGGCGCCGCGTCACTGAATCTATTTGAACGAAAGAGGTTGCAATTGGCTACACCGAACTACGGCTACGAGAAACGGCAGCGTGAACTGGCCAAGAAGCGCAAAAAGGAGGAAAAGGCGCGTCAAAAGGCAGAGCGCAAACACTCACCTCATGGAGAAGACGGCGAGATCCATGACGACACGGACGATGGCACAGGCGCCGAAGACGGGGGCGGAGAAGTCGGGCAAGGCGGAGATGCCGCCGGTCGCGGGGCTGAGGGCTGAAAGTGCCCGTTCGCCGATGTTCTGAAGGTACGGCCCAGCTCGAGTTAACTTAACTCAATTCAATTCATTCGGTTGCTGATACGTCTCCAGCCCACCGAATGATGCTGGCAGCCGCATTTTGCATTGCGCCTTCCGTCCGGTCCACAACATCGCAAGCCCAGGCTTTGTCGTACTGGGAAAAGTTTCGCTTGATGGACGCCGCGTACATGGGGTCGTAGTGATCAGTCAGCAATGCCTTGACCACTTCGCGGGTTCGTCCACTCCGGGCGTCTTCTTTCCATCCTCTGACGGATTCGTGCCCACGCCTTTGCACCAGTGCATCCAGGCGTTCACAGAACAGCTCTGTGTCTTCCACAAAGAACGGGTAGTCTTCCAGGAGCAGCTCAACGCGCTGGTCGTCATGCAGGCGCACGTCCACACATGGGCTGGCACGCATGGCATCTATCAAAGCATCGGGCACCCGAAGATTGCCCACTTTCTTGCTTTCGCTCTCCACAAACACAGGTCGCGATGGGTCCAGGTGCCGCAGCAAATCCCAGATCAGGCTATCGAAACGCTTCTGACTGGGTTGAGGGACACCCGGGATGTGTCCCAGCACCGAGCTTCGGTGGCAAGCGAGTTCCTCCAGGTCCAACACTTGGGCTCCCTGTAGTGCCAGCGCTTTGAGCAAGCGGGTCTTGCCGCTCCCGGTGGGGCCGCAAACCACGCGATACTGAAATCTCGGTGCCAGGTGGTCGAGGTCTTCGACCAAAGCCGCTCTCCAGGCGCGATAGCCACCCTCGATCAGGGTGACGTGAAAGCCGATGGCTCCAAGGATGGTTGCCAGTGCGCCGCTGCGGTTGCCTCCCCGCCAGCAATAGACGATGGGTTTCCAGGTGCGGGGCTTGTCAATCACCTCACGGTCGATGTGAGCAGCGATATTGCGAGCCGAGAGAGCCGCTCCGCGCTTCTTGGCCTCAAACGGGTTGACCTGCTTGTACATCGTCCCGATGGTGATTCTCTCCTGGTTGTCCAGTGTTGGCCAGTTGATGGCACCGGGTAAATGGTCCAAGGCGTACTCGTCTTCAGTACGTGCGTCGATGATGGCGTCAAAGCTCTCCAGGCGCTTGACGGCCTCGGAGGCGGGCAGAGTGTGAACTGGCATGCCCCGATTATCCGCTCACGCGGGTAGCAGCTTGCTCAACGCCGGCCAGACGTTGTCCAACAGAAGTGGCTGAGCTTCCTCATTGGGATGCATGCGATCGCTTTGGAAAAGTTCTGCCGGGTTTTGGGCATCTGCCACGTTCTTCAGCAAGAATGGCACCAGTGACACCTCTTCAGCTTTGGCGATACGCGGGAAGAGGTCGCGAAACTCGTCTGTGTACGTCTGCCCGTAGTTTGGGGGAACCTGCATGCCCACCAACAGCACCTTGGCACCGGCAGCCTTGGAGAGCCGAATCATGCGAACCAGATTCTCTTCGGTGACCGACAAGGGTAATCCACGCAATGCATCGTTGGCACCGAGCTCCAGAATGACCACCGCTGGCTGATGGCGGCGCAGAAGCGAAGGCAGCCGGCCCAGGCCGCCGGCAGTGGTGTCTGCACTGATACCGGCGTTGTGCACCTTGAGGCCGGGTTGTTCCTTCTCGAGCCTTTGCGCCAGGAGTGACACCCAACCGCGCCCACGTTCCACGCCATATTCCGCACTGAGCGAGTCTCCGACCACAACAATGCTGTTGCGGGTGAGAGGAGAGGGCTCCGCCTTGGCTTCATTGTGCTTCAAAGCCCCCGCGAAGAACGCAGTGGCCAGCGACGCGGTAAAGTGACGTCTGGTCCATGTCATCGGGTGACGAATACGCATGTCTGTTGATCCTTCGAATACACCACAAGCGCCTTCCATGATCGAAGTGCGTCATGTGAACAAGACCGTTCAGGACGCTTCGGGTTCCCTGGACATCTTGCTGGACGTGGATTTTTCGCTGCGCACGGGAGAAACGGCGGCGATTGTGGGCGCTTCTGGTTCGGGTAAAAGTACTTTGCTGTCCATTATTGCAGGGCTGGATACCCCCAGTTCAGGCACTGTTTTGATTGATCAGCAAGACATCTTTGCGCTCGACGAAGACCAGCGCGCGGCTCTGCGCGCCCGCAAGGTCGGTTTTGTGTTCCAGAGTTTCCAGTTGCTCGGGAACCTGAGTGCGTTGGAAAACGTGATGCTTCCCTTGGAGCTGGAAGGCGCAAAGGACGCGCGGCGCCGCGCCGCCGACATGCTCGAACGAGTTGGCCTCGGACAGCGCTTGGGCCACTACCCCAAGGTCCTTTCAGGCGGCGAACAGCAAAGGGTCGCGCTGGCAAGGGCTTTCGTGACGCGGCCGCAGGTTTTGCTCGCGGATGAGCCTACCGGCAGCTTGGACCACGCCTCTGGCGCCAAGGTGATGGAGCTGATGTTCGAGCTCAACCGGGAACAGCAAACCACTTTGGTGCTCGTGACGCACGATGAGAGCATCGCTGGCAAATGCGAACGCCGGCTGGTGATTGATGCGGGTCGCCTGATGCGATGACGCCTCAGCAAACCGCCGCAATGCGGGGTTTGCGTCGAGTCTCTGCGGCGATAATGACCGCATGTCTCAGACCAAAGTTCTTTTCGGCTTCCATGCCGTTAGCGTTCGCATCAAGGCCGCTCCTGACACGGTGGAGGAGGTCTACTTCGACGCCAGCCGTCGCGATGCGCGCATGCGCCAGTTTATTCAACGTGCCAAGGAAGCGGGCATTCGGCTGATCGAGGCTGATGGGCTTCGCTTGTCCAAACTGGCGGGTAGCCATGGCCACCAGGGCGTGGCGGCTCGTGTCAAGCCACAGGCCCAGGCACGCTCATTGGACGATGTCCTGGACCAGGCGGAAGGTGCGGGGCAGGCGCCTCTGGTGCTGGTGCTCGATGGCGTGACAGACCCACACAACCTCGGCGCCTGTCTGAGGGTGGCCGATGGTGCTGGCGTGCATGCTGTGGTGGCCCCCAAAGACCATGCAGCGGGCATCAATGCGACGGTGGCCAAAGTGGCCTGCGGTGCCGCCGAGACAGTTCCCTACCTGATGGTGACGAATCTTGCACGTACTTTGCGCGAGCTCAAAGAACGTAATGTCTGGATCATTGGGACCAGCGACGATGCGAGCAAGACCATTTATGACGTCGATCTCAATGGACCTGTGGCATTGGTCTTGGGAGCAGAGGGCGATGGCATGCGCCAACTGACGCGCAAGACATGTGACGAGCTCGTGAGCATTCCGATGATGGGAGCGGTGGAAAGTCTGAACGTTTCAGTGGCCAGTGGCGTCTGTCTGTACGAGGCTTTGCGACAGAGACGTCCGGCGAATCAATGAGCGATATCTCCGATGTTCGTCAATGGCTGTCACAGGCCACCAACGTGGTGGCCTTGACAGGGGCTGGCATCAGCGCGGAGTCGGGCGTGCCCACCTTTCGCGATTCCCAGACAGGCATCTGGGCCAAATTTGACCCCATGGAGCTGGCTACGGAGGAGGCCTTTCGCGCACATCCTCAACGGGTGTGGCAGTGGTACGCGAGTCGCCGCGATATGGTGGGTCGTGTGGAGCCGAATGCGGGTCACTTGGCGCTCAGTTGCTTTGCCGAACAGAACCCGGGTAAGCTGACCGTCGTGACGCAAAATGTGGATGGCCTGCATCAGCGCGCGGGCCAGAAGGGGGTTATTGCACTGCACGGTAGCCTGATGGTGGACACGTGGCTGAACCCTGCAAAGGAGTGTTGCAACCCGGACCATTTGACGGCCGAAGAGCCCCCGGCCTGCCCGGCTTGCGGGAACATGCGTCGGCCAGGCGTGGTGTGGTTTGGTGAAAACCTGCCGCGTCGGGCGCTGGAGAGGGCGCAGCAGCTGGCCGAGCAGTGCGACCTGATGCTGGTGATTGGCACCTCTGGCGTGGTGTATCCGGCTGCAGGGCTTGCCAGGATGGCGGCGAACGCAGGGGCCAGTGTGGTGGTGATCAATCCGGAGTCCAGCGCGCTGGATGACTTGGCTGTGTCTTGTTTTCGCGGCGCCTCTGCAATCGTGTTGCCCGAGCTCCTGGCTCTGCAGTCGAGCTGAAGTGTCAATCGGCCAAGATGTTTAAGAAGGTTCAACGTACTTAGGAGGTGATGATGAGCGAACGCAAATTCGATGGATCCAGAGGCAGGATCTTCGCTGTGGCGTTGGCGGCAGGTGTGCTGTTGGCAACGGTGGTGGGCTGTACCCAGGAGCAGCAAAACAAGATCAGCCGCTCCATTCAGAACTGGACGGGTACCAACGGTGTTCTGGAGGTATACGCGGGCGACAAGCTCGTGCGGCGCTTTATCAAGATCGACAAGATCAGCACGGCACTGGGAACGGACGATGGGTTGCCAAGGCACTATCGCTACGGCTATGGCGTGCTTGACGAGAATCTCAACATGTTGGCAGACCCAGACGAGAAGAAGGTGTATTTCGAGATCAGCGATTACACCAATGCAGTGTTCTTTGAAAATCCGCGGTAAGCGGCGTTCGCCCCCTGAAATTTTGTTGATGCGAGGAGATGGAAATGAATGTGGTTGACCGAATCAAACAGGTGGTGCTCACCCCCGCCAAAGCATGGCCAGCCATTGAGGGCGAGCAGGCCAGTGCCAAGGAAGTGCTGATTCCCTACGTGTTGGTGCTGGCAGGCATTTCCGCTTTTGGGCAGTTCCTGACGGATTGGATTTGGGGGATAAGTTCGTTCGGCGGAGCCTTGTTGGGTTTGGTTCGAGCCTTCATAGTGGCCATAGCGGGAACCTTCCTGATGGCGTGGTTGGCCAAAGTATTGGCGCCGATGTTCGGAGGGCGGGGCAGCTTCGACAGCGGCTACAGACTTGTGGGCTACGCGTTTACCGCGTCGTGGCTCGCTGCGCTGGTGAGCGTGGTGCCTTTGATTGGCTTCATTGTTGCCCTGGGGGCTGTGTGCTGGTCCATCTACACGCTCTATCTGGGGGCTCCTGTGGTCATGATGATTGCGTCCAAGACCAAAACGCTGGGCTATACAGCAGCTCTTGTCGTGAGCGGTCTCCTGATCGGGATGATCCTGGCCATGTTGCTGGGCTCATCGATGGATCACCACGAAGACTTCGACCATCGTGGCGACCAGGATCACACCAAGCTGGATATCCAGTTGCCCGGTATGAACTTATCCCTTGATACCGACAAGATGGAGGCAGCGCAAATCGAACTGGAGAAGGCTGCTGAACAAGGGGTGCAAGGCAAGGCCATGCCAATTGATGCACTGCAGCCGTTTGTGCCAGAGCGAGTGGACGGATGGTCGCGCAAGTCGCTCAGATCCAGCCATGGCTCGGTGGGCATGGCGTTTAGCAGCGTCGAAGCGGCCTACACCCAAGATGAAGGCAAGCGTTTGCAAGTGAAGGTGCAGGACATTGGCGCTGCACCGATGCTCAAGATGGCTGCTGCTGCATGGGCCAGCATCACTTTGCACCAGGAAGAGGATGGAGAAGTCACCAACATCTATCAAAAAGACGGCTATTCGATCAAGGAACAGTTCCGCAAGGACGGGAAATCGGCCGAAATGTCCATGCTCCTACCCAACGGTGTGATGGTTGAGCTAGGCGGACGCCAAGTCAGTATGGATGAGCTCAGAGCTGTCGCGGAGGCGATAGATATCAAGGGTTTGGCTCGATTGCCCCGGCCTTGAGGGTATTGCCGAATAGCGACTGTGCTTAGTGCTTTGGTTTCGGATGCCCTAGAGAAAGGCTGAAAGCAGACCGGTCATCCGGGAGACTCGCCCGATTGGCAGTTGGGTTCGTGAACCGAGAAATGGTGACTTCAGCGAACAGGTCAGTTCCCTAGAATGGCAATTCTGAGCACTGTTGTTCTGCAATGCAGTCTTTGGTTCTGTCTTTTTTGAGCCGCTTGCGTTGCGAAATCATGGGTTTTATTGCTGGAACTTCTGTCTATGAGTCGTCGCTATTTTCTCGTTCGTTCGGTGCAAGCTATTGCAATGGCTGGTTTGCTCAGTTTTGGATCCCAGGCGTTGGCCGGCAACGCGATATCCAACAATCACATCAATCTCGGTGTAAGCGTTCCCCTGAGCGGGATTCTGGCTGGCGCGGGCAAGGCCCACCTGGAGGGCATCAAGACGGTCGTTTCCGAGGTCAACAAGGCCGGAGGGGTTTACGGCAGGCAAATCCGTCTGGTCGTCGCTGACGATGCCTACAACCCGAAGAAAACGGCCGAAAACGTCAATGGTTGGTTAGAGAAGGACGAAGTCTTCGCGCTGATCTCCGTTCTTGGGACGGGCAACACGGCGGCCGTTGCCAAGACCCTGGAAGAGAAGGGGGTGCCTTTGGTCGGCCCCGTCACGGGTGCTCCCTCTCTTCGCACCGGCTCAACCAGGAACATCTTTTTCGTCCGACCAAGCTACGGAGATGAAGCCAAGCGGATGGTGCAGCAAATGACGGGCATGGGTTTGCAGCGTATTGCCGTCGTATACCTGGACAACCCGTTCGGTGAGGAAGTCAGGAAGCTGATGGCAGCTGAACTGGACAAAGCCAAGGTTAGCAAAGCCGGAGAATACAAGCTGGCTCTGGATGGTAGCAACGGCGAGGCACTGGCGCGGCA
Organism: Hydrogenophaga sp.; assembly: GCA_050293865.1. Classification (GTDB taxonomy): domain Bacteria; phylum Pseudomonadota; class Gammaproteobacteria; order Burkholderiales; family Burkholderiaceae_C; genus Hydrogenophaga. The sequence continues at coordinate 20,633 of JBNKNN010000025.1, forward strand.
ACTGCTCAAGGACAAGGTCGGGGCTGTGATGCTGGCGACCACGGGGTCTGCCAACACGGCGTTCATGAAGCCGTTCCGAGAGTTGGCGTCGGCCATTCCAGTTGCGGGACTCTCAGTCTCTGTGATTCCCTCGGAATTTGACAAGCTCGGGGATGCCATGCGTGGCTACGCGGCAGTGAGCCTGTGGCCGGATGCGCGATCAATGAAGTCGGCGACGACGAGGCTCTTTCAAGCTTCAATGAAGAAGGCCGACGCGCCGGTGCCGTTCCAGACCAGTGGTAGCGCCATGGAGTCATGGCTGAACATGCACATGATGGTGGAAGCTCTCAAACGCGCCGGAAAGACGCCGTCGAGAGAAGGCCTGCGGACGGCGCTGGCCTCTATTGAATCTATGCGCATTGGAGAATTGCAGCTCGGTTTTGGCAAGGCAGCTCCGTATGTGGCGTCAGATCGAATCGATCTGACCATTTACGGGTCCGGCGGCAGGCCCGTGAACTGACATGGTTGAGTGAGTTTGATTGAGCTACTTCATGGCCGGCCGGGGCAACCTGACCGGCCTTTTTCGTTGTCTGAATCAAATGAAACCGAAAGCGCCTGCGGCCGCACCAACCGAGAGCACCAGCAGCAAATGCAGACGTGTTTTCCAAACGAGCCACGCCGCGATGCCTGTCACGAGAAGGCCGTGCCACCTCGGTTGCGTTGACTCGCCAGACATCGCAATGAGCCAACCCGTGGCCACCAGAAGGGCAATCACGACAGGGGCAAGGCCAGCCTTGAAGGCTCTAACGGATATGCGATGGCGGTTTCGATGCGCCCATTGCGTCGCTGAATAAGTGAGGATGGACGAGGGGAGCAAAGTTGCAACCAAGGCCACGAACGCGCCTGCCGTTGCCAACCACCATGGGTGCCACCCTGGCAAGGCTGCACTGGCGCCGATGCCAAGGTGCCAGCCCAGCATGGGCACGAACAGCACGTTGGGTCCAGGGGCGGCTTGTGCCAGAGCAATGGAGGCGCCAAAGTCGCCATCGGTGAGCCAGCCTCGCTCGCCCACCAGGTAGCGGTGCATCTCCGGAGCGGTGGTGATGGCTCCCCCGATACCCAGCAGCGACAACGAAAGGAAATGCATGAACATGGCCAGCCAATCGTCGTAGGCGAGCGTCATGACGGCCGCTCCTCGGCTTCTCGCAAGCGCTGAAACGCGAAGGCCCATCCGAGCACGCCCAACACTGGCAAAACGGCAAGCAATGGCCAACGAAACAAGCCAATGGCAATGAAGCTGGCCGTTGCCAGGCCAACGCAAAGCGCGATGCCCATGGGGTTACCACGCAGCGCAACGATGAGCTTGAGGCCAGTAGCGATGATCATGCCGGCGGCTGCCGCGCTCATTCCGCGCAAAGCGCCCTGGACGACTTCAAGTTCTGAAAACGAGTCGTATGACGCAGCCATGATCAGGGCGACCAGCGTGGGCACCAACAACATGCCGCTCAAGGCGCTAAGAGCACCGGATAGGCCGAAATAGCGCCCTCCAATCATCATGGACAGATTGACGACGTTGGGACCGGGCAGGATTTGGGCGACTGCCCAGTCTTCCACGAACTGGGCCGATGTCAGCCACTGGCGCCTCTCGACCAGTTCTTTTTGTACCACCGCCAGCACCCCTCCGAATCCCTGAAGGGCCAAGAAGGTGAACGCGACAAACAGCTCCGTACGGGATTGAGGCCGATTGGCAGCGCCGTCCAGCGTTGCGCCCTGATCCGAAGAAGGCACGGAATTACACCGTCAGGCCGCCGCTGACTTCCAGCACGGCTCCGTTGATATAGCTGGCTTCGTCGCTTGCCAGAAAGGCATAGGCGTTGGCGATTTCTTCTGGCCGCCCAAGGCGCTTGAGGGGCACGCGATGCGCTAGGTCTTCGATCACCTTGTCCGGCATGGACGAAAGAATGGGAGTCGCGATGAAGCCGGGCGCCACTGCGTTGACGCGCACGCCCTTGGGGCCAAGTTCTCGGCTCCAGGTCTTGGTAAAACCGATAACCCCGAACTTGGTGGCCGCGTAGTTGGTCTGGCCAAAGTTTCCGTAGATGCCGACAACCGAGCTGGCGTTGAGGATGACGCCGCTTTCTTGTGTCACCATGATGTCGGCGACTGCCTGGGCGCAATGAAAGACACCGCGCAAGTTGACATCGATCACGCTGTCGAACTGCATCTCTGTCATTTTCTGTAAGCGCGCATCCTGCGTGATACCGGCGTTGTTCACCAGTACATCAACGCGGCCGTGCTCGGCCATGATGGACTTCACCACTCTGTCGATGCTGTCGCGATCGGTTACATCCATCACTGCGCCTTGAACGCGACCAGGAAGGTTTGCACAGGTTGCGACAGCCTCGTCGACCGCGCTTTGCCTGAGGTCGCTCAGCACGACCATTGCGCCTTCTTCGGCAAACTTCCTTGCGGTGGCCAAGCCGATTCCCTGGGCACCGCCGGTGACGATGCACACTTTGTTTTGCAGTCTGCTCATGTAGGCTCTCTTCGAAAATTGAAGGCTAGGGACCCTCGGCATCACCTGCGCCGTGCGCGCCGTGGACTATGTTGGGTGAGGCGCGAGGCGCGAGGCGCGAATGCCAAGGCAATCCTGGACGGCTTGCCTGCATTCACGACACTTCGCATCGCCCGCTAAGCCACGGCTTGCTTCGGGCTCTGGCCAAAGCAGGCACGCCATCCATCCCAATTTGACCTCGAACGCGCATGACGGTGGTGATGCAGAGGGTCCCTAGAAACGTGTTCAGATAATTATCTCCAATACCGATGATCAGGGAAGAGTGATGGTCGACTGGCTTTGGGTGATCCGTCGCCAACAAACAAAAGAAAGGCGACCGCTAGGGTCGCCTGGAAGCCTTGGAGAGCACACCTCGATGGTGGACTCAGGTCCAATCAGTTGAACAGAAGATTGGGCAGCGTGAGCGTGATCGCCGGGATATAGGTCACCAGCAACAGGAAGCCCAGCAAGAGGGCCAGCCAAGGCAGGGCGGCTTTGGAAACCTGCACAAGACTCATGCCTGTGATGCCGCTGGTCACAAACAGGTTCAGTCCGACTGGCGGGGTGATCATGCCGATTTCCATGTTCACCACCATGATGATGCCGAGATGGATCGGATCAATACCCAATTGGGTGGCAATCGGGAAAAGGATCGGCGCCAGGATCAGAATGATGCCAGTGGGCTCCATGAAGTTGCCTGCGATCAACAGGATGATATTGACAACCAGAAGGAACATCCAAGGCTGCATACCAGCTTCGAGAATGGCTTGGGCGATGGTTTGAGGGATGCGCTCGGTCGTCAGCACGTGGGCGAACAGCAGGGCGTTGGCGATGATGAACATCAGCATCACCGTGGTCTTTCCCGCGTCCAGGAACACGTGCGGCAAGTCCTTTACGCCGATGTCGCGGTAGATGACCACTGCCACGATGACGGCGTATACCGCTGAGACAGCCGCTGCCTCGGTTGGCGTGAAGATGCCGCCATAGATACCCCCCATGATGATGACCAGCAACAGCAGGCCCCATGCTGAGTCGCGGAACTTGCTCATCACCTCACCAAAGCTTGCGCGTTCGGTCTTGGTCAGAGTCATTTTGCCCGCGCGCCACCAGACGGCAAAAGCCATTATCAGTGCGAGCAGAATCCCCGGCACCACGCCTGCCATGAACATGCGGCCCACGGATACCTCGGTGACTGCTGCATAAACCACCATGACAATGGACGGCGGTATAAGGATGCCCAGGGTACCGGCATTGCATATGGCTCCTGCGGCGAACTCCTTCGGGTAGCCGCTCCTGACCATGCCGGCAATCACGATGGAGCCGACAGCCACCACGGTTGCCGGACTGGAACCCGAGACCGCAGCGAACAGGGTGCAAGCCAAAATGCTGGCAATGGCAAGGCCGCCGCGCAAGTGACCTACGGCTGCGATGGCAAAGGTGACCATCCGTTTGGCCACGCCGCCCGTGCTCATCAATGCACCAGCCAGAACAAAGAACGGAATGGCAAGCAATGTGTAGTGTTCGCTGGTCTCAAAGATCTTGATAGACATGCTGGCCAGCGAGTCCTGGCCAACCAAGAGAATGGTCAGCAAGCTCGAAAGACCCAGCGAAACGGACACTGGCATGCCCAGCGCCATCAGGAGGAAAAGAGTAGTGAAAAGAATGGCGGTGTTCATGCCTGTGCTCCTTCGGAGTCGTCTGCCCTGAGTTTCATGGCGTCTGCGGCTTCGTCGCCGAGGTGCAGACTGTCTGACTTGCCCGTGATCAGTTGCCAGAAGACCTGAAGAAAACGGAAGGCAATCAATCCAAATCCGATGGGTAGGAGCGAGCGAGCCATCCACAGGGGAATCGGCATGTCTTCCATCTCGATGCCAATCATTTTCATCTTCATCACGTAGGTAAGGGAGCCATAGAGCACGATGCCGGTGTAGGCCAGGCACAGCGCCACCACGAAGATCGAAATGACTTTCCGTGGTCCCGATGGCAGGAGCTTGACGAGAGCATCGACGCCGATGTGAGCGCCGACGCGGACGCCGTAGGACGCGCCTACGAAGATCATCGCAGCGAAAAATACAGTGGTCAGTTCCAGAGCCCAGCTAAATCCGGAGTTGAATACGTAACGCAAGACCACCTGGACAAAGGTGAGGCCAGTCATGGCCGCCAGCATCAGCATGACGGTCCATTCTTCGAGTTTGTCGAGCCAGCGCATATGAGGTTCCTGTCGTGACATCGGCCGCGAAGCCAGCGCGTTCTGCACGCTGCTTTCGCGGCCGATGGTTCATGGGGTTGTTCAGTTCTGGTTGGCGGCGATGGCAGCGTCAACAACGTCTTTGCCGATTTCGCCTTCAAACTTCTTCCACACAGGTTGCATGGCCTTGCGCCACTGCGCCACTTCGTCTTTGCTCAGCTTGATCACTTCTGCCTTCTTGTCGTCTATGACCTTCTGGCGATACTTGGCGGCTTCGTCAAACGCCACCTTGTTGCCGTACTTGATGGACTCGACCATGGCTTTGTTCAGCGCTGTTCGAACATCGCTCGGCAGACCGTCCCACCAGCCGGTATTGGTGATGACCATGTAGTCCAGAACACCGTGATCGGATTCCATGATGTACTTTTGCACTTCGTGGAACTTCTTGGTGTAGATGTTTGACCAAGGGTTCTCGGTTCCGTCCACAACGCCCGTCTGGAGCGCCTGGTAAACCTCGGCGAAAGCCAACTTTTGAGGATTGCCGCCAACGGCTTTGAACTGCGCCTCCAGAACGTCGGAGGTTTGGATGCGGAACTTGAGGCCTTCAGCGTCGGCCGGCGTTTTCAAGGGCTTTTGCGCAGACAACTGCTTCATGCCATTGTGAAGATAACCCAGGCCTTTGATGCCCTTCTTCTTCATGGAGTCCAGCAGTTCTTGACCTTTGGGGCCTTCCTGGAAACGATCCACCGCGTGGATATCGTCAAACAGGAAAGGCAGATCGAAAACTTGCAGCTTGGGGGTGTACTTGCCAAACTTTGCCAGGGAAGGTGCGATGATATGAACGTCGCCCAGCAAAAGGGCTTCCAGTTCCTTGCCGTCGCCGAACAACTGGCTGTTGGGGAAGACCTGCACCTCGACTTTTCCAGGAAGTGCTTTCTCAGCCAGCTCCTTGAATTTGAGTGCCGCCTGACCTTTGGGGGTCTGTTCAGCCACGACGTGGCTGTACTTGATGATCAGGGGATCTGCCATGGCGGCAGTGCTGGCCACGACGAGAGCTACCGCGAAAGAGAGTTGCTTGAGCTGCATGAATTGACTCCTCTAGTTTTGGATGGGGAGTCCGCAGTCTAGGTGCAGTCAGGTGACCTTTGCGTTGTGGAAACTACGTGATTTGATTGCCGGAATGCCGGAGTAGGTATTTCGGGTCAATTTGGCGTCAGGCGTCGAGCCTTTGCCAAGAGCCCTTTCTTTCGGCGGACTAGTCGGACGACAGACAGGCAGCGGGCAGGATGCCCAGACCTGGGGGCGGTTCATAGTCGAGAATCAACCAGCAGCGGCGAGGGTGGTCCATCAGGTCGCTCAGCACGTCATCCAGGACAGCTGCAGATCGGGCATCAAGCGCAGCATATGGCACATCCAGGACGGCCAGCTCGGCTCCTGCCGCGAAGGCTGCGCACAGGCCCAGCTTGCGCCGGCTGCCTGTTGACCATTGGAATAGGGGTTTTGCCATATGCGGCTTCAGGTCGAACGCGGCAATCAGGTCCTCCATGGCTCCGTCGTTGAATCGAGTCCATTGGGTTCGCACGCATTGCCATACGGCATCGCCCGTTTCGGCGTCCCGCCTCGCGTCCACGACTGCGTGTGCGTCGAGTGCGCTCAGGTGAGGGCGACCGAGCGGGATGACCGATCCGTTCAGAACTACGCTGCCTTTGCTCGCAGGTACGCTGCCAGAAAGCACTTTGGCCAGAGTGGTTTTGCCTGAGCCTTCGTCGCCTGTGATCAGTTGCACGCCGCTGGGCAAATCGCAGCTGAAATCTCTCAGGACTGGCAAGCCCGCGATGTCCACACTCAAGTGACGGATTTGTAGCCAGCTGCCAGTCTGTGCCATGGACGTAAGTGCCTCGCCTGTCGGGTCAGTAATTGATGTTGTACCGTTTGCCACCGTGCTTAAGAATGGCGGATCGAGCGCCGATGACTTCCACAATGACCCCCGGCGCTGCCTGCTGCCCTTCTTTGATCACCTGGCCGTCGACGATGATCATGCGGTGAGAAGGGTTGTCGGAAAACGTGGCACCTGAAATCTTCAGCTGAGGCAGCCCCTTGCCCAGTTCGAAGTTCGGAAGTGGCTTTGTTCCCGGCTTGGGAGGGTGGTTGTCGGATGTCTTGGAAGCATTTCCTGGGTTGTCAGCACTGGCCGGAGCGGCAGAAGCGGACCTGGCTCCACCTTTGCGCTTGACTGAGGCTGCGACGACTGAGGCCGTCTCGGAAGTGCGTGGTGCAGAAGCATCGACAGGCGCGGCGAGAATCGTGGGAGTAGGGCCCTTCGTCGTCGCATCGATCGATGGCGCGGAAGTGGGTGGCTCGGGCTGCCCGGCGTCCGAGGGCGCCACGGGAGAGGTAGTCACAGAGCGATCGGCAGTGGTCTGTTCAGCGTATTGCCCGGGTGCGGCCCCCGACGGGCGCGAGAACCACCATCCGCCCGCAGCGGCAGCTGCCACGACAACCAGCGCCAAGAGCACGGCTGGCTGCCAGCTTCTGCTCTGGCGGTTTGCTGGGCGTGCAAACGGCGCGTCTGCCGCAGGAACGGCCAAGGGATCCAGATCGTCTCCGGCTTCCATGCGGCGTTCGGATTCGGCTTTTTGAAGTGCGTCGAGGATGTAGGACATGGTCGGGTAGGGCGTCTTGCGAGATGGGTTCGGTGTGACCTGGATCAAGCCGATTCTTTGCCGGACTTGATCGATGGCGTTGCTGCGGCACCCGTACTCTTGATCAACCGCGGTTCGTCAACCCCGGTGACCATGTTTAACCGTAACAATGTGAGGGTGTTGACGTTACCACTCACCTCGATTCCATATTCACGTTGAAAAGCCTTGACGCGAGATTCAAGGTCTCTTGCTTCCGCTGGAAGCCGGCCCGCCACCTGCAAGGCGCGCAGCTGTTGGTCAACGCGCTGCTTTTCTCTGTCGTCTGTGACTCGAGTGATTCTCTCGGTGGTGCCAGGCGGTGTGACCCAAAGTGTGGCGTATCGACCCTCCCAATTGCGCGTCAGCTCTGCCAGCGGCACCCACCATCGCGAGGACGCGCCAGCGATGAGCGCACGCTCGGAGGTGATGCCAAGCAGCAGCCCCCATCGCACATCAGAGTCGCCGTCCCGGCGAATCTGCAGCGCGGCAGGCCTGTCAAGAGTGACGAGGCCGCGATCCGACATTCGGCTCGTGGTGAAGCATTGCACGCCGCTGGCTTGCAGGAGGTCACAGGCAGTCCCCTCATCGGGGATCGTTTTGCCCCAGTAGAAACCCAGCTTTCGCCATGCACTCTCCTGATCAGGGAACAGTTGCTGGAACATCTCGGTATCCAGCCGGGAACGAAAGGACGCATCAGGGCGCAAGCTTTGCTGCTTGCGAGCCACGGGTTCTGTTGGATCGCTGGGTTGCGCCTGAGGGAGTTGGGCCACTTGCTGGGATGGTTCAATGCTTTGAACCACATTCGATGCATTTCGGTGAGTCATGGCCCACCACGCCACCGCAGCAGCCGAGAGCGCCGTCAGCACGTACCCCACCCAGTGCCAGCTGAATCCTGTGCGACCAAGCCCTTTTGCGATCAGGGTATGGTCTGCGCGCGGCCGAGAGGCAACGAGTTCAAACGCTTCGGCGGCCGCTGTGTTGACGGTCTGTTCGTCAATTTCGTCCATCGACCGTCCAAAGGCGCCAAGCATGGCTCTGTCACACAGCAGGTTGATGCGGCGCGGCACGCCTCCGGACAGCGTATGCACCCTCTCGATGGCTTTTCCCGTGAACGGAAGCGGGCCAGATCGCCCTGCAACCTTCAGCCTTTGCCGGATGTAAGCTTTGGTCTCCTCTGGGGCCAGCGGACCGAGGTGGTAGCGTGCCACAATGCGTTGCGCTAGCTGCTCCATGTCGGGCCGTTGGAGTACCTCACGCAACTCCGGCTGCCCTATCAGCATGATTTGCAACAATTTGCTTTCGTTGGTCTCCAGATTGGTCAGCAGTCGAAGCTGCTCCAAAACATCTACCGACAAATTTTGGGCCTCATCAATGATGAGGATGGCGTGGTGACCCGCCGCGTGGAGTGACAAAAGGTGGCGGTTGAGCGCGTCCACATAGGCTTTGGTACCAGCATCCCCTGACGACGCTCCCTGTGCCACAGCAATGCCGAACTCTTCACAGATGGTTTGGAGCAGCTCTCGCGCAGTCAGTTTCGGATTGAAGATGTAGGCGACATGGCATGCGCGAGGCAGGCGGCTCAGGAATCGGCGACAGATGGTTGTTTTTCCGGCACCGATGTCTCCGGTCAGCAGAACGAACCCTCCATTGCCCTGGACCCCAAAAAGCAGATGAGCAAGCGCCTCCCTGTGGCGCGAGCTCATGAAGAGAAACTGGGGGTCTGGCGCGATGGTGAACGGCGCTTGTTTAAGACCAAAGAATTCGGCATACATCCCCTGAGCATAACGGGAGCGCCAAGAGTGCGACAAGCTTCAATCGGCTGGCGTCGGCTTGAAGCGAAAAAACCCATGCGCAGCAATGCTACACATGGGCACGATGCGAAAAAAGGCGGGCTTTTCAGGATGCCCTGCCCCTAGGTACCCTCTGCATCACCTTCGCCATCCGCATAGCTGACGCCGCGGACACTTGGTTTGGCCCAAACCCGATGCGGCCGTGCCTTTGCATTTGCGCCTTACGTCTAAAACCGCAAAGCCCACGGCGCAGGAGACGAAGAAGGTTCCTGGTTGGTGACGAGCGATCAGGCTGCCAACGCCATGGCGGGCTTGGATGCGTCCTTGGGCGGTTCTTTGGAGACTGACTTGCCGGCCTCTGGCGCTTCGCTGCACTGGATGTCGCCGGAGAGCTGACCGCCTTCTTCGATCACGACCTTGCCATAGCGGATTTTGCCTGTGACTTTGCCGGTCGAAAAAATGACGAGCTTTTGGCGAACGGTGAGGTTGCCGTCAAACTTCCCGCGAATCTCTGCGATATCGATCTCCACCGAGCCTTTGAACGCGCCTTGTTCGGCGATCTGGATCACGCGCGAGTCCATGGTCGCCTCGACCAGCCCCTCCACAACGAGGGTATCGCAATCGGTGATCTCGACGCCCTTGAGCTTGATATTCGGTCCGACGGTCAGCTTGCTGCCGCCCTCGGGGGTGGAGTTGGTGGTGTCGGGAGACGAAGGGATGCTGGGTTTGGTGTTCACGGTGTCAGTACTGGAGGTGGTGGCGCCTGGCGTGCTGGGCGTGCCCGTATTGCCATAGCGCGTGGCAGCGGTGCCGCTGGTTGAGGAATTGCTGAAAACCTTGGATTGCTCGGGTTCGCGTTTGCCGAAGTGCAGTGCCATGACATCTCCTTTAGAAAAATAGCTTTTTCATGCTATCGGCCCTACTCATTACATTCCGGCGCGGCCCGTAAGAGCCGTAACGGGATGAACAGTACGCTTTGTTGCGGGTGTTGCGGCTTGAGGCTTTGAGTTTGGCGGGGCGCAGTGCTATCCCCAGCTACGCCCCGGGCAGGTCGCCGGTGGCACGGTGGGCCTTGGTGCAGGCACAGTCAAAGAGCCGTCAGTTGCCCCGAGCTCCTTGGCCGTTCGACCCTGAACCCGCGCCCTTACCAGACCCGTTCCCAGAGCCTGCCCCTGCGCCAGCTCCAGTGTTTCGGCCGTTTCCAGACCCGCTGCTTCCTCCTGGAGTGCTCGCGCTACCAGCGTTTCGGCGTGCCAGGCCTTGAGGGTCGATTGCCCAGCCTTGCTCTTGCGCGCGCTGTTGCATCAACAAGCGGTGCTCTTCACGAATACGGGCGCGTTCCTCTTCG
>JBNKNN010000026.1:0-14255 GCA_050293865.1 Hydrogenophaga sp.
AGAGGCGAAGTACCTGCCCAGAATTCCTGTGGCACCGCGTTACAGAGTAATGCTCCAGACCCTGGAGGCACAGGGTGTCCGTGTGCAGCAGATTGCCTTGAGCCCTGGTGGAGCTGCCGGCATGACCTGGTTGCAAGTGAGGGTACCGGGCGGCGATCAGGCACATTGGATTGGCATCGACGGGGCGTTGGAGGATCCTTCGGTACGCTGGCGCGGCGGGCTGGGCATCGGTGTCGCGGTGCTGGTGTTCCTGGCGGGGGCCGCCTGGCTGAGCCGGCGCGTGGTTCGCCCCTTGACGGAACTGCAATCGGCCATGGCGCAATACGCCGCCACTGGGCAGGAGCCAGCAAGCCCTTTGACCTCGGCACCGGCGGAAGTACGGGCTCTCACGGAACAGTTCGCTCGCTTCGCCAGAGAGCGCAATGAGCGCGATGCGGAACGCGACACCATGTTGGCAGGGTTGTCCCACGACTTGCGGACGCCGCTGGGACGCATTCGCATGGCGGCAGCGCTGCTGCCTGCTTCGCCGGAGGTGGACAAACGCCGCGAGAGCATCGAGCGCAACGCCGGCATTGCTGATGCCATGGTGGAGACGTTCCTGCAGCTCAACCGCTCGACGGTGGAGCCGCTGGACAGTCGCGTTCGCTTGCAGGACTTGCTGGCTCACCTGCGAGACAGTGGCGACCATGACGATGTTGTATGGCGAATCCATGCGAAGCGAGATGGGTGGGTGTCGCCCGCTTCGCCAAGTGGTCTGGAGCGCGCCATCGTCAATCTGATCGACAACGCGCGCAAGTATGGCCAGACGCCTGTCGAGGTCACCCTGGATGAAGACGAGAACGCATTCTGGCTGCTCGTAAGAGACCATGGTCCGGGCATCCCAGCTGAACAAAGGGAAGCCATGCTCAAGCCTTTTTATCGCGGGGCGTCGGATCGCGGGCTGCCAGGCACAGGGCTGGGGCTGGCCATGGTGGAGCGCCTGGCGCGCCGCCAGGGTGCGACGCTAAGTCTGGAAGACGGGCAACCCGGGCTGCAAGTTCGCCTTTGTTGGCCTGCAAAACGTCCTGCCACCTGGGCCTGAGCAGCCTTCGGGGTTCAGCTCAACCGCTTCCAGCCCCACCAGATGCGCATGGCGGTTGTGATGGCGCACATGAAGGCGAATCCATAGGCAAGGATCGCGAAGTGCTGTGGCAGCAGGCACATCAGTACAAACACGCTGATGGTCTCCGTGGCTTCGGTCAAGCCGCCGAGAAAGTAAAAGCTCTTGCCGGGAAAGGCGGTGGAGCTGAGGTGGCGCTTTTCCGCCGCAATGGCAAAGGCGAGGAAGCTGGAGCCGGTGCCAATGAAGCTGGCCAGCAGCACCGCAGCCGGCAAACCATTGTTGGGTGGATCCGCGACGGCGAATGCCAGCGGGATTGCCGCGTAGAAAACGAAATCGAAGGTGATATCCAGAAAGCCGCCCCGATCGGTGGGGCTCGTGACCCGCGCCACCGCGCCATCCAGGCCGTCCATCAGTCGTGAGAACAGCAGCAGACCCATGCCGCAGAGGAACCAGCCAAGGGCGATGGCACTTGCCGCGGCGAGGCCCGCAGCAAAGCCCAGCCATGTCACGGTATCGGCCGTGAGGCCCATGCGGATAGCTGAGCGTGCCATGCGAGTCATCGCCGGCTTGAGGCCGCGTTGTATGCGTTCATCCAGCATGTGGCATCTCCAGCAATCGGTCCGGCTCCGCGATGTCGTCCCTGTCGTGCGTTACCAGTACCGCCGGAATGTTGCGGGCTCGGATGTGCTCGAAGACAAATGCTCGAAACTGCGTGCGCAACTGCGCATCCAGGCGCGAGAAAGGTTCGTCCAGCAGCAGTGCTTTTGGCTGCGCAAGCAAGGCGCGCATCAGCGCCACGCGTGCTCGCTGACCACCTGATAGCGTGGAAGGGTCGCGGTCTCCCATCCCTGGGAGCTCCGCCATCTCCAGTGCATCGTCGACCTGCTTCTGGCGTTCGCTGTTGCGGCCGGATGGCAGGGCAAACAGCAGGTTCTCTCGAACCGTCATGTGACCGAACAGCATCGGATCCTGGAACAGCAGGCCAATCCCGCGGCGGTGGGGAGGCAGGCATTCGACGTGCCTATTGTCCAGTACCACTTTTCCTGCAAAATGCAGCGGCCTGCCATCCCCCGCCATGGCCTCCAGCGTGCCCGCGATGGCGGACAGCACCGAACTCTTCCCGCAACCACTGGGACCCATCAGCGTGAGCACATGGCCGGAAGGTACTTCAAAGCCCAAGTCCGCAGCCAGCAACTGGCGCTTATGCCCAAGACTTTGGATGTGAACCTGGAGTGTCATTTGGCGGAATGGAAGCGTCGTTGTCGTCCCCACCAGGCGGCGGAGGCGAAACCAATGACCGGAATTGAAAACAGCAGCCAGGCGTACGCACTGGCCATGGCTACCTGTCCGCCGGACGCCAGCGCCACGGCTTCGGTTGTGACGGTATTGTGCCTGCCGGCGCCGAGGTATAACGTGGGAAGGTACTGCGCCACACTCACGGCGAAGCCCACTGCTGCACTGGCAGCGATTGAGCGACCAAGCAGTGGCCATTTGACCTTGGTCAGGTGCTGCAAGGGCGTTTGGCCCAGCGTTGCGGTTACGGCGGCGTAACGCTGGTCGTAGCCGCTATAGGCGGGGGACAGGGTGAGCAGCACATAGGGCAACACCATCAGGACGTGGCCAAGCAGGACCGCCAACAGATGCCCTTCCATTTGCCAGCGCAGCACGACGTCGTACAAGCCCACTACCCACAGCACGGCAGGTACGGCCAGCGGCGCATAGAGCAGGGGGCGCGCCCACCGGTCCCAGGCTTTGGGCGCGAGTTCGAACCATGCCATACACCACAGCAAACCGATGAGGGTTGACGACGCTGCAAGCGCGAGGGTGGTCCAGACGGTTGGCCAACTGGCAATGACGCTGCTCCAGGCGAAATCGCTCCACTGCCTCGGCCAGACATCGGGGAAAGGCCACCAACCGGCGGCACTTTGAACGGCCAGAATGCCCAGCACCAAGACATACGTTGCCGCCAACGCGATCATCGGAACAGTCGGTCTGCTTGGGGGGAACAGTGCCTTCTTGCGCCGACCTGTGGGCGCTGCGGCGCCCCGTTGAAGCCACAATGCTGCAGCGGAGGCCGCTACGCCCACAGTCAAAGCCATGGCGCCTGCACCCGCCGCCCCCATGGCATTGGTTTCAAGGTTCGCGTCGCGCAACCATTCCCAGGCCAATACGGACAGTGTGGGCGGCGAAGTGGGGCCTATCACCAGAGCCACATCCACTACGGTGATGCCGTAGGTCAACACTGCAGCCAATGGCCAAAAGAGGCGTTTGGCCAGTTGAGGCCAGACGACCAGTCGCCATGCCTGCGCACTACCATAGCCCATGGACATGGCGACAGCATGCTCAGTGCGCCACTGTCGAGACCGGTCTTCCCGGTACAACTCGGTGGCCGAGGCAAACATCAGAAACGGAGTTTCTTTCAGCGCAAGCGTGGCGATCAGACCGAGACCCCATGGATCTTGCGTCGTGGACCACAGTGGAGGAAGCTCCATACCGGTCGCCCAGGGTGACAGCCAACGAAGCAGCCATCCGCTAGGGGCGACGAGCAGGCCCAGGCCAATTGCAAACGCGGCATGGGGTGTGGCAAGCATTGGGGGGAGCCAGCGCAACATTCGGCCAGCATCGTGTCGCTGAAACAGTCGACCCATGATCGAGCGACATGCCAGCCAGGCAAGTGTCGTAGAGGCGATCCCGGTCCAGATGCTCAGCGCAATGGCTCCGCTGAACTGTGGATGGACCACCAGCGACTGCCACGCCGCGGCGTCGACCGAGGCCAGCAGCGCAGCGGTCATGCTCAGGGCAACGGGCAAGCCCGCAGCCAGCAGCAGTGCGGCGGCCACCAGCAGGCGAACGGCCTTGCTGGGCATGGCTCCAGCCCCCGAGCGGGTCTTTACTGGCCGTACCGTTTGATCCAGGCGGCTTCCAGCGCCTCCACCCAGGACGCATGGGGTTCAGGCAAGGCTGGGCCCGGATTCGTCACTGAACCTGGCGGGAGACTTCGGGTAAATGGCGCGCGAGCGGTTTCGGGCAAGCGGTCCACTGCGAGTACGGTTGGGTCACCCCAGTATTTGATATCCGCCTTGCGCGCCTGTGCCTCCGGCGAAAGCAGAAAGTTGGCAAACACCTGAGCCCCTTGAGGCGCCTTGGCATTGAATGGAATGGCCACGAAATGGGTGTTGCCGATGGTGCCACCGGGGAACTGCCAGCTGTAGGTCGTGGGTGCCATACGTCCCGCAGCGACCTCGCTGGCCGCTTCGTTCGGGTTGAACGTCAGGCCCATGATCAACTCGCCGTTGACCATCAAGGCGCGCACGTCACTGGCGCTCTTGGTGAACTGCTCGCCCTTGCGCCAGAGCAGTGGGTGCAAGGCATCCAGGAAAGCCCAGAGCTTGCTGGTTTGCGCGTCAAAAACGGTAGGCGTGACCGGTTGACGCAATGCCTTCGGATCGACCGCCAGCTCATACAAGGCCTGTTTGACAAACGTGGTGCCGTGAAACGAGGGCGGTGCTGGATAGGTGAGGCGTCCTGGCTGGCTTTGGGCAAGGTCCATCAGGCCAAGCATGCTGTCCGGCGGCGAAGGAAGTCGTGTCTTGTCGGCATAGAAGGTGAGCTGCGCCATGCCCCAGGGCGCTTCCAGGCCGTCAGTGGTCTCAGAAAAATCCAATCGTGTGGTGGGTTTGCCCTCGGTATCCACCCATTTCCAATTGGGTAATTGCTCGGCAAAAGGCCCGAAGAGCAGGCCTTCTCGCTTCATGGCAGCGAAGTTTTCGCCGTTGATCCAGATCAGGTCAACCGTACCCTGGCCCCGGCCGCGCCCTGCGGATTTTTCGGCGCGCACGCGTTTGACCACGTCTGCGGCGTCCGAAATTTTCACATGTTCCACCTTGACACCGTGGGCTTGTTCGCAGGCTTTGGCGGCCCACTGGATATAGGCATTGATCTTCGCATCGCCTGCCCAGGCATTGAAATAAACTGTCTGCCCTCTGGCTAGCTGAAGCGTCTGCGCCCAATGGCCGGATGCATTGGCCGCCCACGTGGCTGCGGGTGACGCTGCTGCGCCGGTCAAGGTGACCATGGATTGCACAAACTCTCTGCGGCGAATGAATCTTGTCATGTCGAACATGTCTCCTGGGGGATGACTCGGCTACTCGTATAGGACCCAAAGCTTAATGGATTCGCCGCAAGAGCGTTTGCGGGCGTTTCAGCGGTTGCGCCATGCGCGAAGAATTCGATCGCCCGACCACGCCCCCGATCCGTATAGAGCCAGTGCAGCCAGCAAAACGCCCCAGGTGACGTGCAGTTGCAAAGCAGCAGGCGCAATGTCTTCAAGACTGAGGACTGCGACGATGTTGACCACGCTCAAGCCCAAGGCCCCAATGCGTCCACCCAGCCCGAGAATGAGCAGAACAGGCAACACCAACTCGCCTGCCGTCCCCATGATGGCGGCCACCGATGGAGGCAGCAGCGGCACCTGATACTCGTGGGTGAACAACAGCATGGTGGTTTCCCAGTCGCGAATCTTGGTCAGGCCAGCGAGAAAGAACGCGTGCGCGACGTATGCGCGAGCCACGAGAGCGCCCAACGGTTGCAGACGGTCCAAGGTTCGGCTGATCAGACAGAGCCAGCGTCGGGTGAAAGCGACCGGGCCGGATGTGGCAGTGTTCGTGTGTACAGCGGTAGCGGTGTTCATGTGGGTTCTCCTGTTTGTTACTTATGCCAGCGGTGGTTCTGCGAAGGACACTGGTGGAGGTTTGAAAGAGGTAAGAGGCCTACAACCAGTCCATCCGAGACGGCAGCTGTCAGCCATTGGGAAAAGTCGAAGCCCCAGTCGGAGCCCGGTTCTTCCGAACCGTGTTCAGGAACGGCGGCGGCCAATGCGTCGGCCAATGAATGGCCCCGCATCAGTGCATCGAGGAGATCAATCTCCGCTTGGCAACCGATGACACGCAACCGCGGCGACCAGTGGTGGCGCCACAACAAGACTTGCTCTGCGATGGGCATGTCCATGCGACGGCGCAGGGCTTGCCAGTCGGGGGAGCTTTCCTGGTGTGCCAGAACAATCGAACCCGCAGCAGAGGCCAGGGAAATCATTTGAAAGCCAGACGCCATGAGCAATGTATGGGTGCTGGCGGCCTCAACGTCACGCGAAAGCAGTGCAAAGCTCTCAGGAGCGGGGGCGGTGTCCGCTTCGAATTGAATGCGGTGCAAACCCCATTCAACGCGGGCCACGTCGCCGAGGTAGGGCAAGTGCCGCAGTTGTTCGTCCAGCTCGACCCACTCTGGTAGTTGCGATCCCCATTGGGCCAGGTCTCCACGAACGGGAGGGCATGCGTGCCAGTGTGCGCGCGCCAAAGAAGCGAAGGCGGTTTCACCCAGAATACGCTGCACCGTGGGGTAAGCTGCCGCGAGTGAGCGCTCTGCGCTGGCATGGGCATTGGCCCGATAGGCTTGCAGACCTCGATAGCTCAGCTGATCGGCAGAAATAGGCTCGACCGCGTTCGGTTCGCTCGGTTGGACGTCGAAGATGCAGGACAGCAAAGCCTGCTGCTGTTCGGCGAGCTTCATGCGGCCGCTTCCTCGATTTGCAAGACCTTGCTTGCACAGCGCCTCGCGGTGCTGGCCTCTTGAAGTAGCACGTCCAGCGCTGGCACATCGGTGTCCCACTCGATCAGGGTGGCAACAGAACCGAAGTGAGCGATGGCTGCTTCATAGAGCGACCAGACGGCAGGCTTGACGCGACTTCCGTGGTCGTCGATCACGATGTCGCCGCAATCCAGGTGTCCCGCCAAGTGAATTTCGGCCACCAGGTCTGGCGGAATGTCGCGCAACCATAGTTCGCAGTGATCCACCGCATCAATAGCCAGGCCGCGCTTGCTATCGTTGCAGGCGTTGACATAGATGTTGTTCACGTCAATCAGCAACCGGCAGCCGGTCTTGCGGGCCAAGGTGGTCAGAAACTCGGTTTCGCTCATGTCGGCTTGTGCCCAGTGCACATAGGCTGACAGGTTTTCAACTGCAATGGGCCGTTGCAGCCTGTCCTGCACTTGAGCGATGTTGCTGGACATGACTTGCAATGCTTCACGCGTCAGCGGCACGGGAAGCAGATCTGCTGCATGGACGTCGAACTGCCGAAAGTGGCCTCGCGCAAAGCTGGCATGGTCACTGATCCGGATAGGGTCGATGTGCTCGGACAGGAAGGCGAGTTGCTCAAGATGCCAAGGGTCGATACCGTTGGCCGAGCCAAGAGACAGTCCAACACCGTGCAGGCTGATCGGGTAGTGGGCGCGGGCTTGTTCCAGAACAGCCAGCGCTGCTCCGCCCCGTCCAAAGAAATTCTCTGAGTGGACTTCAATGAAATCCAGTCTTGGCAGCTCGGAAAGCAGTTGTTGATAGTGGGGGTGCCGCCAACCAATACCCGTCTGTGGCAGGGTGGTCTGACATGCGGGTGCGGTCGACATGGTAGGCGGCTCCCTCGGGTGTGCTCAATGCGTGAAAGCTGCTCAGCTCTTCATGGCGGCCTTGGCCTCGGCCTTGGTCAGCCCCCCCATTTGCTTGCAAGTGCCTTCGGCCACGTACTTCCACTCGCCCTTGTCGTTGTCGAGCTTGGACTGGCCCGCGCAGGAATGGGTGCCGGCGAGGTTGGCACAGTCGTTTTGACCAGCCTTGGCAACGCCGTAGCACTTCTCCTTGGCGCCTTCGGCCATGGCGGGTGCCGCGGCAAGCGCGAGAGACATCAGGGAAGCGGCTGCTGCTGCGGTGATGAGCTTGTTCTGAACTTTCATGGGAATTCTCCTGTTGATGGAAGTGAAGTGATTGAAGAGTTGAGTACTCATTTGCCGGGGCAGTTTGATTGTTTCCGCGTCCGGTTGAGGATGAGTCGAAGCAAGGTCTTTGTTCTTACAGGTCTGACGAAAGAATTGAGTTTTTTCGCCGAGAGCCTTCAGATCAGGTCTGCAATGTCATCCCAAGCTTGCGCCGGAATGCGACCTTCGTAGCGATGAACCACTTGCCCTTGCTTGTCGATGACCAATGCCGTTGGCAAACGGCTGGTTTCTGGTTTGAACGAAAGGAGCTCGCTGCCGGGCCCCCATATGCTGGGGATACGATGGTCTGGCGCGAGCGTCGACGACGAGGCTTGCTCGTACAACTCCCAGTCCGATCTGCGTTCGTCAAGGTTGATGCCCAGCACTGCGAACGGCATGCCCCGCCATCCGGCGGCGTTGGCCCGCAACTCTGGCAGCTTGTCCAGGCACACAGCACAGCGGGTGGACCAGTACAGCACCAACACCACCCGGCCGCGGTACTCGGCCAGGTCGAGCGTTTGGCCAGACGCTGTTTCTCCTCTGGCCTGCAACACAGAGGCTGCGGCAGGCACAGCGTCAGTTGCTGTCTGGGCATGGATGCTGGAAACACCAGTGACGAGCACAGAAGCGCTCAGGCAGATGGCACGTATGGAGGGGAGGGGGCTGAATTTCATGCCGTTTGGTCTGCCTCATTCAAGATTCCTTACACTTGGTGGCTATCACGGATGACATAAGTCACACATGCCTTCAGATTTTGAGCACCAGTTGATTGCCCTACGCGACTACCTGCTGCGTTTTGCGCTGCTGCAACTGCGCAACGACGCGTGGGCGGAAGACGTTGTGTCTGAAACCATTCTTGTAGCCCTGGCCAAGCCGCAGGCGTTTGAGAGGCGTTCGCAGCTCAAGACCTGGCTGGTGGGCATTCTCAAACACAAGATCGTGGACACCATCCGCTACCGGCAGCGCGAGTTGCTGGTAGGAGATTCGACGACGGACGAAGACACGGATCCGCTGGAGCTCATGGCCTTCAGGGCCGATGGGCATTTTGCGGAAAGGCCCTCGGACTGGGGGGATCCGCATCAGGATCTGCAAAGTCAGCAGTTTTTCGCGGTGTTGGAAATCTGCACCGAGAAACTGCCACCTGTGCAGGGCAGGTTGTTCCTGATGAGAGAGTGGTTGGAGCTATCCAGTGACGAAATCTGTAAGGAACTGTCGCTGACACCGACCAATTTATATGTTCAGTTGCACCGGGCGCGCTTGCGCTTGCGTGAATGCCTTGAGCTCAACTGGTTTGCCAACGCTTCTGCATGACCAAGATCTCTTATCCGTTCCGCCGAACCTGCAAGGAAGTCTCCGCGCTGCTGATTGCACGTGAAGATCGGCATCTTGCATGGCAGGACCGTTTGGCCTTGCGCGTGCACATGGCCATGTGCCAAGCCTGTCCCAAGTTCGAGCGCCAAGTGCTGACCATGCGCAATGCCATGAACCAGTGGCGAAATTACGTGGGCGACGAGTCGTCGGCTGACGAATCGCGCAAGTGAAGTTCCGAGGGGATTATCGAACCAGCAGTAGGAGAGGGGCGGCCTGAAGCGGCCCTTTCTCTTTGGAGCCGGGTCGCAACAGGCTCAGCCCAGCAGCGCCTGGGTAAATTCCCGTGCGTTGAACGTCTGCAAGTCTTCCAACTGCTCGCCCACCCCCACGAAGTACACCGGCACTGGCCTTTCTTGCGCAATGGCACAGATCACTCCACCTTTGGCAGTGCCGTCCAGTTTGGTGATGACCAGACCAGTGAGCGTGAGCGCATCATCGAAAGCTTTCACCTGTGCCAGCGCGTTTTGCCCCGTGTTGCCATCGATGACGAGGAGTACCTCATGTGGGCATTCCTCTCCTCCGGCTTTTCCGATGGTGCGCTTGATCTTGCGCAATTCTTCCATCAGGTGCAGCTGGGTGGGCAGGCGCCCGGCCGTGTCGACCAGCACCACATCGCGCCCTCGGGAACGGCCAGCCGTCACCGCGTCGTAACTCACGGCGGCCGGGTCGCCGCCTTCCTGCGTCACGATTTCGACCGTGTTTCGGTTGGCCCACACGGCCAGTTGTTCGCGAGCCGCTGCCCTGAAAGTGTCAGCCGCCGCCAGGAGGACGGACGCGCCCGCTTCGGCCAGGTGGCGTGTGAGTTTGCCAATAGACGTGGTTTTACCAGCACCATTGACGCCAGCCACCATGATGACGGTCGGCTTGTGCTCTCCGATGACCAGGGACTTTTCCAGGGGCGTGAGCATGTCCGTCATGGCATCTGCCAGCAAGCTCTTCACCGCGGCCGGGTCCGTGGCGCGGGCTTCCTTGACCCTTCGGCGCAAATCGGCCAGCAGGGCCTCTGTGGCTTTGACGCCGGTGTCCGCCATCAAGAGTGCGTCTTCCAGCTCCTCATACAGCGCTTCATCGATCTTGGTGCCGGTGAAGACCGTGGCAATGCTGCCACCGGTTTTGCGCAGTCCAGCACTCAGGCGTTGCAGCCAGCCCTGGCGTGGCACATGCGGTTTGGGCGCGGGTTCCGCAGGCACAATCAAGTCCGCGCCGGGCAAGGTGGCTACGTTCTCTACCACCACTTCTGTCCCTGCCAGCAGCAAGGAGTCGTCCGATTCCGGCTTGGCGGCGACACTCGACCCTACAGTCGCGGCCTGCGAAGAGACAGGTTCGACCGCGGCCGCCTGCTGTGGCGCAGCGACAGGCTCGGCATCCACCGTTTCCAGAGGCACCGTCGGAGCCACGGCGGTTGCCGAGAGCGGTTCTGAATGACCCGATTGCGGCATAGCAGCCGCTTCTGGTGAGGCTTCTACCTGATTTTCGGGGGGATTTTTGTCCGCTTTGGCGAACTTCTTGCGGAAGAACGAGAACATATAGGAATCTCTTGTATCTTCTTGATTCTATGAAATCACGATTCTCCCTTGTTCAGACCTTGGTTCCCGCGACTTGGCGCACGTTGGTGGTGCCCATGGTTGCGGGTTTGATGTGTGTCAATTTGATGGCAGCATCTGCGCAAGCCCGCTCCGTCGACGATGGGCCAGGGGCGACGCAGTCGGTCCCGGGCGAGGCAGAGGTCCGGCAGTACACACTTGACAACGGCATGACGCTCATCGTCAAGCCCGATCACCGTGCACCCACTGTGGTTCACATGGTGTGGGTGCGTGTGGGCGCGATTGACGAGGTGGACGGCACTTCGGGCGTAGCCCATGTGCTTGAGCACATGCTGTTCAAAGGCACGAAGAAAATGGGGCCGGGCGAGTACTCCAAACGCATGGCCGCGCTCGGAGCCCGCGACAACGCCTTTACCTCGCGCGACACGACGGCATACCACGCACAGCTGCCGGTCGAGCATCTGGAAACGGTGATGAGAATGGAAGCGGACCGGTTTGCCCACAACCAGTGGGCCGACGACGAATTCAAGCGCGAATTGGAAGTTGTCAAGGAAGAGCGCCGGCAGCGAACGGAAGAATCGCCGCAAGCCCAGATGATCGAACAGTTCTATGCGACTGCCTTCATGGCCAGCCCCTATCGTCGCCCGATCGTGGGTTGGATGAGCGACCTGGAGGCCATGAAGCCCGATGACGCGCGCGAGTTCTACCGACGTTGGTATGTGCCGGCCAATGCTGCCGTGGTGGTCGTGGGAGACGTTCAACCCGAAGATGTGCTGGCATTGGCACAAAAGACCTATGGGCAGATTCCCGCGCGGGCGGTTCCAGAGCGAAAGCCCAGAACGGAACCGGCTCAGGAAGGTCCACGTCGCATCGAACTGAGGGCCGCCACTGAACAACCATGGGTGTTGCTGAGCTGGAAAGTGCCGAGGCTTGACCGCCTGACCGACCTCGACGCTGCTCAGCGTGACGCACTCTCCCTGACCATGCTTGCAGCGGTGATGGACGGCTACCCCAGCGCCCGCCTGATCCGCTCGCTGGTTCAGGGGGAAGGAAAAGACAAGCGTCTGGCAGATTCGGTCAGCGCGTCCAACGGTTTGACAGGGCGTGGCCCGCAGCTGTTTACCATGTCCATCATTCCTGCGGCGGGCGTGGATCCGTCCGAAGCTGCGCAGGCTCTCAAGGATGAAGTGGCGCGAGTCGCCCGTGACGGTATCGATGTCAAAGAGCTGCAAAGGGTCAAGACCCAGTGGGCGGCCTCTGAAATCTACAAACGTGATTCGGTGATGGGGCAGGCGCAGGAGCTTGGCTCAAATTGGGTGTTGGGCATGGAACTCGATGCCAGCGAAAAGCTCTTGGCGCTGCTCAAGACCATCACACCGGAAGATGTGCAATCGGTGGCGCGACGCTATTTCACGGAAGAAACGCTGACGACAGGCGTGTTGCTGCCGGATGCAGAAAAGTTGGCCGCCAAAGCCAGCGCGCCTGCGCCTGCCAACCGCCTGACCATCCGTCACTGAGCAAATCCGCGATCGACATGTTTTCAGAATCGGACTCCATGATGTTTTCTTTTGTCTCTGCGCGCGTGGCGACCAGCGTCTGCCGCAGCCTGGCATCCGTTCGCCGCCTCGTTTGGCTCGTCGCCGCTGCCGCGATTCTCCCTGCGTCCGTTGCCCATGCCGCCATTCCGATCGAGCAATGGACCCATGCGTCGGGTGCACAGGTGTACTTCGTCAACAGCCCGACCATTCCCATGCTGGATGTTCAGCTTGACTTCGATGGCGGAAGCCGTCGAGACCCCGCTGACAAAGCCGGTCTGGCCGAGGTGACCGCTGGCATGCTGTCTTCCGGTGTGAAGTCTTGGAATGGGCGCGCCGCCCTCGACGAAAACAGCCTGAGTGAGGCCTGGGTTGATTTGGGTGCCCAGTTCGAAGCCAGTGCGAGTGTTGAACGGTTCACAGTCGCGCTGCGCACGCTGACAGACCCCGATCTGCTGTCGCGCTCCGTCAGTCTGGCAGCTCACGAACTGGCGGCTCCCAGTTTCGATGGGAAAGTCTGGTCTCGGGATCGCGACCGCATGCGCGCTTCCTTGCGCGAGGCGGAAACCAAGCCGGCGACGCATGCCCAGCGAGCGTTCTTCAACATTGTTTACAGGGAGCATCCGTATTCGCGCTATTCCACGGAGGCTTCTCTTGACGCCATCAGTCCCACAGATATGGCGGGCTTCTATGCCAGGCACGTCGCGCCCTGCCGTGCGAAGGTGACTCTGGTTGGGGCCATCGACCGGGCCAAAGCTGACAGCATTGTGGGCGAGCTCATGGGAGCCATCCGCGGGCATGCTTGCGTCCCTTTGGATTCGGTGGTTGAAGTCCAGCCCCTGGAGAAGGCGGAAGCCTTTCGCATGCCATTTCAGGCCGCCCAGGCACAGATATTCATTGGCCAGCCGGGTATCAAACGCGATGATCCGGACTACCTCCCGCTTTACGTCGGTAATTACATTCTCGGTGGCGGCGGCTTTGTCTCGCGGCTGATGAAGGCGGTTCGCGAAGAGCGTGGTTTGAGCTACAGCGTCTACAGCTATTTCGCCGCAGGCCTGCATGCAGGGGCGTTCCGAGTGGGCCTGACCACTCGTCCTGATCAGGCCGACGAGGCGCTGAAAGTTGCTCGTGACGTGGTGGCCGAGTTCGTGGAAAAGGGACCGACCGACGATGAGCTTCGGGCGGCCAAATCTTTCCTGGTCAACGGCTACGCGCTTCGCATCGACAGCAACCGCAAACTGCTGGCCAACGTAGCCAATATCGCCTGGTATGACCTGCCACTCAACCACCTGGATACCTGGGTGGATCGCGTTGAATCGGTGACGCGTGAGCAGATCCATGACGCATTCCAGCGCAAGGTGCAACCCGGCAAGATGGCAACGGTTGTGGTCGGCGGGGTGTCGGATTGAACCGCGCAGTCAGGAAGTCAACGCCAAGCCCGACGGCACGAAAAGCGGCCGGCGCAGCGCACGAGGTGCGCATCATCGGAGGGAAGTGGAAGCGCAGCAAGCTTGATGTCCCAGACAAACCGGGCCTGCGGCCAACCCCTTCTCGCGTCAGGGAAACCCTGTTCAACTGGCTCGGGCAAGACCTCTCGGGATGGCATTGTGTGGATGCGTTCGCCGGCACCGGAGCGCTTGGTGTGGAAGCCGCATCAAGAGGGGCGGATGCGGTCGAGCTGATCGAGCAAGACCCCTCTTTGGCGCGGTCACTCAAACAGGCGGTAGAGCGTCTGAAAGCGTCGGATCGGGTCCGCGTCAGGGCTGGTGATGGCCTGGCTGCCTTGAAGGCCATGCCCGTTGGCTCTGTTGATCTTGTCTTTCTGGATCCCCCGTTCGGTGGCGACGTGGGCAATGACGCGGTCTCGCTTGCTGCGCTGGCTGCCGCCAGGCACGCGCTG
>JBNKNN010000027.1:0-2668 GCA_050293865.1 Hydrogenophaga sp.
CCCACATGACGCAGGTCGATATCGGCCAACAGATCCATCGCACTGAATCCATGGTTGATCGAATTGGTGTAGATGTTGTGCAGATCCAGTAGCAATCCACAACCCGTGTCTTCGCACAAGGCATTCAAAAAGCGCGCTTCATCCATTTCCTCGCCGGGCATGTCGAAGTAGTAGACGTTGTTCTCGAGCAGGAAGGGCACCGGAATGGCCTGCATGATTTGCCGGACTCTCGGTTTGATCATCTCGATCGTCGAGCGGTCCCTGGGCAATGGCAGGGTCACGCCGGTGTTGATGGACAAACCATTGCGATCGGCGACATGGAAGGCCAGATGGTCGCTGTGCCATGCGAACCCCAGCTCCTGGTGCCAACGTTGCAGCTGTCGAAGATGCTCCATGTCCTGACCAGCAGCGCTGCCGATGGACATGCCGATACCATGCGGGATGACCGGCATGCTGGCGCTGAGTGCGCGCAACCACGCCACACCCTCAGCGTCGTCGAGAAAGCGGGGTTGAACGCCGAAGCCGCGGTCGACCCAGAGGATATCGGGCACCACCTCCGCCAGGTCGAAGTCTGCATTGGGGCTTTCGAACAAGGCTTTGAGGGGGGCCTGGAATGCCAGTGCCACCCCCAGCCTGGGCAGCGATTGCACAGACAGATGTGAAGACATTGCCTTGTCGTTCAGCGCAAACCGCGAATCAATACATCTTCAATGACCAACCGGTCCATGCCCGACAGGCAGGGACGGCAGCCTTTGATGCCTGGCAACTCGGGGATGGTCAATGTCTTCTCCAGCACTTTGACGATGTCCTTGAAAGCCATGTCGCTGGGCAACGAAAGCTGCATTTCACTCACGGGCGAGAGCTTGGACTTGGCACTCAGTTGGGCTTTGCTCAGGGTTTTGGCCATGGGGCTTCTCCTTAGGTTGTGACGGCTTGTCTGCCGAACCATTCGATGGATCACAACGCCTCATTGCACAGGCCAGCGCAACGCGACGCGCATACCTCCTGTCATCTCACCAGGCCGACGCAGAAACCACACTGGGCTTCGTCGCGAGGGCCTGTCCCCTGCTGGAACCCGGTTGCTATGGATTAGGAAACGTTTGGTCGATTTTCAACGGACAACCTGGGTACACGTAATCATTGTCAGGAGAGGCCAACGAACACGTCATCCCTCGTGCGGTGGACCACTGCCCCGATCAACACCCCCTATGAGGGAAGAAATGGGATCTCGATATGGAGTCTCGTCGACCTGCCTCGTCGAGAGCCGAGGTCTGTCGAGCCAGAATGGCTGAGCCTGTCCGGTACGCGTCACCATTAACAAGTTATTGCACTTCCCTCCGCGCGGCGATGCTGTAATCGATCGCCATGAATTTGTGGATCCGAATGCTGGGGACGCTCATCACCGCCCCCCGGCGAAAAGCCATCCGTCCCATGGATGAAGCCAGGCTGGACATGATGGTCTGGCCAAACGACCTGGATGTGAACGGGCACGTGAACAACGGCCGCTATTTCACGATGGCGGATATTGCCCGTTTTGATCTCGCGCGACGCACCGGCATTCTGGCCATTGCTCGCAAGCACAAGGCCATGCCGGTGATTGGCGACTCCACAGCGCGCTTTCGGCGCGACCTCAAGCTATTTGACCGGTTTGAGATCCACTCCAAGGTCCTGGGCTGGGACGAGCGCTGGATTTACATGGAGCATCGCTTCATGCAAAAAGGGCGAGTGTGCGTCCTCATCGTGGTGAGGGCAGGCTTCAAGGCCCAGGCAGGATTGCTGCGCCCCTATGACCTGGCTGAGGCCATGGGGGTGGACAAACGCTCGCCCGCACTGCCCACCTGGGTATTCGGCTGGAGCCGGCACTGTGACGCAGCCAGCAAAGCATTGCGGGAAGAGGAAGAGAAGTTTGGCTTGCGCTGATTCGGCGGCATACTTGCGCTGAAAACGGACGCTTTGTCTGAGCCGAACCGAGGAGAAGCCATATGCCCACCGACCGCGTCGCCAGCACCCCTGCGCCGCCTTACTACGCGGTGATCTTCACCAGCGTCCGTACGTCGGGCGACGGCGGATATGCCAGCATGGCCGATCGCATGGTCGAACTGGCGGCCGAACAACCCGGATACCTCGGGATGGAAAGTGTCCGCGACGAGGCAGGCGTGGGCATCACCGTCTCCTACTGGACATCCGAAGAAGCCATCGCCAACTGGAAAGCCAACGCCGAACACGCGGTCGCTCGCGACATGGGCCGAGAGCACTGGTACCAGGCTTTTGAAGTTCGCGTGGCCAAAGTGGAAAGGGCCTACGGATTTCTGCGACGGAGCGACAGCGCCGAGCACGCACCCTGAAACTCAACAGGCCAATGTCCGTCAAACCGCCAGGGCCTGAACGGGCATTTCAGTGTCACGCTCTGGCGCCTGGCGGTCTGCGGCTTGCACGGCATCCTGAAAATGTGCTTGCGTCGGTTGCGACAAAGCGTCACCGACTTGTACCTCTGCCAGTATGCGACCAGCCGGGCCAACCACCCCGACTTGCCCACCATCCTGGCTCACGAAGAAGCGATGCGCTTGCGCGACGCACGACCGGCGCGTGCACTCGACCACTGCTGCAGCGCAGACTTGCGCCACCTGCGGGCCACTGAGCCCTCTCGCGAGCAATGGCGCGGCCACCT
>JBNKNN010000028.1:0-37442 GCA_050293865.1 Hydrogenophaga sp.
CTGGCCGACATGCTGACAGAGATCGGCATCGGCCTGCAGTCGTGTCTGCGTCTCGGCCGCCTCAAGGACGAAGGTCAGGCGCCAGTGGAGCTGACCTCCATTCTCAAGCGCAACAGCTGCGGCAAGGCCTTGGACATCGCCCGACTGGCTCGCGACATGATGGGCGGCAACGGCATCAGCGACGAGTTCGGTGTAGCGCGCCACCTGGTCAACCTCGAAGTGGTCAACACCTACGAGGGCACTCACGATGTGCACGCGCTCATCCTGGGCCGCGCTATCACTGGCATCGCAGCGTTCAGCAACTGATCCAGACACCCCGCCGAAGCCGCTACCGGCCCAAAGCCGGCGCGGCTTTGCTGCGTCCGGCTTGATCATTGTTTTATCCGGGTGATAATATCCCCGAATTTTTACCCGGATAAATTTATGTCTGCCATCCAGTGGATCGCCTTTGAAGGTCACCGTTGCATAGCGATGGGATCTCCCCAGGACGTCTCCGAAAAACTCCACGCCAGGCTGAAAGCGTCCCCATCTGCCTTGCCCCTCGTGTTCGACGCTTGCACAAGCGAGCGAATTGAGCGGGTCTGGCAGTCTCCCCTTTCAGACTTGCTTGCACAGGCACCTGCTCCTGCCCTCCAGACATCGAATGATGACCCGCCTCGCGGACGAGGACGCCCCAAACTCGGGGTTGTGGCACGCGAAGTGACGTTACTGCCCAGGCATTGGGAATGGCTTTCCCGGCAATCGGGGGGCGCATCGGTCGCGTTGCGCAAGCTGGTTCAAGCCGCGATGAAAGCTGCAGCGCCTGCAGACGCTGCCAACGCCCGAATTCAGGCAGCATATGCTTTCATGACGGTGATGGCGGCCGACCAGGCCCATTTCGAAGAAGCCAGCCGCGCGCTCTTTTCCGACGACAGGAACACTCTCGCCGTCCTGACCGAAGATTGGCCCAAAGACGTCCGCGGACACTTGCTGAGACTGACTTCCCCTGAGCAAAGCGTTGACGAGGGCGGTGGACACGGCATGTGATTGACAGACAGACACTGGCACGAATACATTACTGACCAGTCAGTCACTAAACAAGGCCATGTCTTCCGACGCTCCCAGCACCAAACGTGAACGGCGCAAACAGGCTCGTCCGGGCGAGTTGTTGGCTGCAGCCCTCGAACTGTTCGTCGAGAAGGGTTTTGCCGCAACAAGGGTCGACGAAGTGGCTGCCAGGGCTGGCGTGTCCAAAGGCACCCTCTTCCTCTACTTCTCCAGCAAAGAAGAGCTTTTCAAAGCTGTGGTTCGGGAAAGCATTGGCGGACGATTGGACGAGTGGAAGCAGATCCCTGACCAATTCGACGGGCCAAGCAAGGCGTTAATCCAGCGCATGGGCCGCGCATGGTGGGAACACATCGGCATGACGCAAGCGTCAGGGATCACGAAGCTGGTGCTGAGTGAAGCGGCAGCTTTTCCCGAGATGGCTACCTTCTACCGCCAAGAAGTGATCGAGCCTGGCCACGACATTCTCAGGCGGGTTCTCAAGCGTGGCATCGAGCGGGGCGAGTTTCGCCCACTGGACGTGGAAAGCGTTATCCACAGCCTGATCGCACCCATGATCTACCTATCGCTTTGGCGCCACAGCGGACACCAGTCGGGCGAAGGCCTGACGAACCTGGACCCCCTGACATACCTCGACACCCAGATTGACCTGATCCTTCATGGCTTGCTGAGCCAGAACGGTCCGGTGGCAAGCTGAGCTTGCACTCTCATACCCGCGTTCCAATCTCACAACTGCCTCAAGAACATGAAAACAGCACAACACCACTCCCGCGGTTGGATCAAGTTGACCTTGCTCGTCCTCCTGGTGGTTGCCATTGGTCTAGGCATAGCTCGGGCCATGTACAAGCGAAAAGCAAAACAGGAAGAAGCCACGCAGGCAGCCGCGGTCATGCAGCAGGCCCCCGTCTACACGCTGTCGCCACGCGACATCGTCACCGTCGGCGAACGAACCCTGGTGCAAGCCGTTCCAGTCTCGGGCGATCTCAAAGCTTTGCAAAGCACCACACTCAAGGCCAAGGTCGCTGGGGAGGTGAGCCAACTGTCCAAGCGCGAAGGGGATGCCGTCAAAGCAGGCGACGTGCTGGGCCAGATCGACAGCTCGGATGCTCGTGCGCGAGTGCGTCAGGCGGAGCAGCAGACGCAAGCCGCGAAATCTCAGGTAGACATCGCAACCCGCACGCAGAGCAACAACCAAGCACTTGTGGACCAAGGCTTCATTTCGGCCACCGCTCTCGAGAACTCCACCGCCAATCTTGCAGCTGCACGAGCGAACTTCCTGGCGGCCCAGGCTGCGCTGGATATCGCCCGCAAGGGGCTGCAAGACACCCAGCTTCGAGCCCCGTTCGATGGAGTAGTAGCCCTGCGCAGCGCAGAAAACGGTGAGCGAGTCGCTGTGGGCGCGGCAATCTACGCCATTGTGAATCTGGATGGCTTTGAGGTCCAGGCTGACCTTGCTCCGGGCGAAGCCGCCAAGGTTCAAGTCGGACAAAAGGCACGTCTTCGCGTCGAAGGGTTGGCGCAACCAGTGACAGCGACCGTCAGCCGCATCAGCCCCCAGGTGCAGGCCGGCAGCCGGACGGTTCCCGTCTACCTTTCGGTTCCCGCGGCCGAGGGAATGCGTCAGGGCATGTTCGTCACAGGCCACATAGACGTGGGTACGTTTGAAGCACTCTCCGTCCCGCTGAGCGCCGTGCGCAATGACAAACCCACACCCTATCTGATTGTCGTCAAGGACGGCCGGACGGCACATACGGGCATTTCGCTGAGTCGACAGGGAACTCTTGAAGGAAAACCCATGGTGGCACTGGAAGCCGGAGCTGGCTTGCCCAAAGGCGCTACGGTGCTCGACGGAACCGCCGGCCTGATCCGCGAAGGCCTTGAGGTCAACTTGCCCTCAGCAACTGCAACCAACTCGAACTGAGGCAGCGGCCATGTGGTTCACCAAAGTTTCCCTGCGCAACCCTGTGTTCGCCACCATGGTGATGATGGCCTTTGTGGTCATGGGGCTGTTTGCACTGCAGCGCTTGAAGATCGATCAGTTCCCCAACGTCGACTTCCCTGTGGTGGTTGTCACAACGGAGTACCCCGGAGCGTCCCCTGAAATCGTGGAGTCCGAGCTGTCCACCAAGGTGGAAGAAGCCGTGAACTCGGTCGCTGGCATCAGCTCCGTCATCTCTCGAAGCTACGAAGGCAGTTCGGTCGTCATCGTCGAGTTCCAGCTACATGTCGACGGACGCAAAGCAGCAGACGATGTGCGCGAAAAGGTTGCCATATTGCGGCCATCTTTGCCAGACGATGTCACTGAGCCGAAGGTGCTTCGATTCGACCCTGCGGATCGGCCTATCTGGTCAGTGGCAGTGCTCCCGGACAACACCGCTGAGGGCAACGCACTCTCGGCAGTCGCCCTGACCTCGTGGGCACAGAGCACGCTCAAGAAGCGGCTTGAAAACGTGCGTGGCGTGGGCCAGGTCAGTCTTGTCGGTGGAACGGAGCGCACCGTCAACATCGACCTGGATCCGCTGGCCATGGAATCTGTTGGTGTCTCGCCAGGACAGGTGGTGGCAGCGGTTCGACAAGAAAATCAGGACCTGCCCGTCGGCACGATCAAGACGAGCGACACCGAGAAAGTGGTACAGGTCAAGGCACGATTGATACAGCCGCAGGATTTTGAGCAGATCATCGTGGCGCAGCGCAACGGTGCGCCTGTCCGAGTCGGCGACGTCGCACGCGTCAGCGACGCCACTGAGGAGATCGAAAGCCTAGCTCTCTACAACGGGCAGCGCACTTTGCTGCTGTCAGTCCAAAAGGCTCAAGACGAGAACACCATCGCCGTGGTCGAGGGCCTGGACGCCGTCATCCAGGAGATGCAGGCAAACCTGCCCAATGGCGTATTGCTCGAACCCATCGCTGACCGCTCGCGTCCGATTCGTGTTGCCGTCAACAACGTCCGCCAGACCCTGATCGAGGGGGCATTTCTCACGATCCTGATCGTTTTCCTGTTCCTCAACTCGTGGCGCTCCACCGTCATTACGGGCTTGACGCTGCCGATCTCCATCATCGGCACATTCTTCGTCATGAGCGTCCTGGGATTCACCATCAACATGATCACCCTGATGGCCATGACGCTGTCGGTCGGTCTGCTGATCGACGATGCCATTGTGGTCCGGGAGAACATTGTGCGGCATGTGCAGATGGGCAAAACGCCGTTCAATGCAGCCATGGAAGGCACACAGGAAATTGGCCTTGCCGTGCTGGCGACCACGCTGTCGATCGTTGCAGTGTTCCTGCCGATCGGCTTCATGGGCGGCATCATCGGCAAGTTCTTTCACGAATTTGGCATCACCATGGTGGCAGCCGTGCTGATATCCATGTTCGTCAGCTTCACGCTGGACCCCATGCTCTCATCGGTCTGGCACGACCCGGAAATCGAAAAACATGGTGGCGCCCATGAGGCGCGCAGCTTCTACGACAAGACCATCGGTCGGGTCACCGGTTGGTTCGAACGGGCACAAGAGAGCTTGGCCGACAACTACCAAAGCGCGTTGGGATGGTCGCTCAAGCACAAGCTGGCGACTTTCGCAATGACTGTGGCAGTGTTCGTCGGCAGCCTTCTGCTCTTCCCATTGCTGGGCACCGAGTTTGTTCCAAAGGCCGACTACTCCGAGACCTCCGTCAACTTCTACACGCCGGTCGGATCATCGTTGGAAGCCACGGAGGCCAAAGCCCGCGAAGTGGAGGCCATCCTGCGCGAATTTCCCGAAGTCAAGTACACACTCACCACGATCAATACAGGCAATGCACAAGGGAAGATTTACGCCAACGTCTATGTGCGCCTGGTCGACCGCAAGGAGCGCACGCTCAACGTTGACGCCATGTCCGCCACTTTGCGGCAAAGGCTGCGCAATGTGGCTGGCATCACTGTCACCCATGCTGGCTTGCTCGATCCCGTGGGAGGACAGAAGCAGATCGAGTTCTCCCTTCAGGGCGACGACTTGCAAGAACTGGAGCGGCTGTCACAACAGGTAATGGACAAGATCCGTCCGATCGTGGGCCTGGTGGACCTCGATTCGAGTGTCAAGCCCAACAAACCCACTGTAGACGTCCTGCTCAAGCGCGATCTCGCCTCAGAAGTGGGGCTGAACCCTGCGGCAGTCGCATCCAGTCTGCGCACACTGGTAGCAGGTCAGACGGTCAGCAACTGGCGCGCAGACGACGGCGAGAGCTACGACGTCAATGTCCGCGCGGCTCCAGAGCTGCGCGCACGCGCCTCGGACCTGGCGTCGTTGCCACTGGTGGTCGGAGCCAACGCGGACGGAAGCCCTCGGGTGGTCCGCCTGGGCAGCGTTGCCGACGTGGTGCAAGCCACCGGCGCGAATCAGATCAACCGGCGAGATCTCAACCGTGAAGTGGCCATCAATGCGAATGTCTACGGGCGGGCGGCGGGCGAAGTGTCGGCCGATATTCAGAAGGCACTGGAGAGCATCTCGTTTCCACCGGGATACCGCTGGGAGTTTGGCGGGTCGACCAAAAACATGAAGGAGTCCTTTGCATACGCTGTTTCAGCCCTGGCCATGGCCATCATCTTCATTTACATGGTGCTGGCGAGCCAGTTCAAAAGCTTCTTGCAGCCCGTGGCATTGATGATGTCCCTGCCGATGACGCTGATCGGCGTCGCCCTGGCGTTGCTGCTGTTCGGATCCACGCTGAGCATGTTCTCGGTAATAGGCATTGTTCTGCTCATGGGTCTGGTCACCAAGAACGCCATCTTGCTGGTAGATTTCGCCATCCGGGCCCGGGAAGGCCTTGACGGCCAGCCACCCTTGGGCCGCGAAGACGCCTTGCTGTTGGCAGCGAAAGTGCGATTGCGCCCCATTCTCATGACAACTCTCGCCATGGTGTTTGGCATGGTGCCGCTGGCTTTCGCGCTGTCGGAAGGCTCTGAGCAGCGTGCGCCCATGGGACAAGCGGTCATTGGCGGGGTGATCACTTCCTCGATCCTGACGCTGGTCGTGGTACCCGTGTTCTACTGCTTCATGGACGATCTGGCACAGTTCTTCAGACGCCTCTTCGGGCTGAAAGATGGTCGAGAAACCCTTGAAAACGACAGGATCAGCGACACATCTCAGTAAAATCGGGAAGAATCGGCTAACATACCCACCGGAGTATATCGAAATGACCTCTTCATCCCCCGCCTCCAGCCTTGACCTTGCTCGCGCGCGCTTCAACATGATCGAGCAGCAAGTTCGCCCGTGGGATGTGCTTGACCGGCGCGTGTTGGACCTGCTCGACAGCGTACCTCGCGAGAGGTTTGTTCCTGAGGGACTTCGCGCCCTCGCGTACAGTGATGTGGAACTGCCAGTCGCGCAGGGGCAGTTGATGCTGGCGCCGCGCGTGCAGGCCCGCCTCGTGCAGGACCTCGACCTTCTCCCGGAGGACACCGTACTTGAAATCGGCACTGGCACGGGCTACATGACCGCGCTTTTGGCGAAGATGGCGTCCAGGGTTGTCTCGATCGAGATGTCTTCCGACATGGCCGCCAAAGCAAAAGCCAATCTGCAGTCATTTGGTGCTGGCAACGTTGAAATCCGAGTCGGCGACGCTTGTGCCGACAATTTCGCACTCTGCCGCGCCGGCAGCCCTTGGAACGCCGTGGTTCTGGCTGGCTCCGTGGCCGCGATTCCGGCTGCGCTCCTGGACCTCCTGGCTCCCGGAGGGCGTCTGATTGCCATCGTTGGGCAGGAGCCCGTGATGCGCGCAACCATAACGACACGCCAGGCTGACGGCAGCTTTTCCAGCCGACAGCCGTGGGACGCCGCGGCGCCGAGACTGACAGGTTTTCCCGAGGCTGCCTCTTTCCGTTTTTGAAGCCTTCAACCTTTTAGACCACTGACCAAGCATGAACATCGTCCACCCTGCCCAGACCGAACAATGGCTCGCCGACAGCGCTGCTGACAGCGGCCTAGAGGCTATCGTGTTGGACGTTCGCGAACCGTGGGAATTCCAGACCGCGTCCATCCAGCCTGCGCAAGGCTATACCGTGGTTCAAATGCCCATGCGATCGGTGCCTGCGCGCTACCTAGAGCTGAACAAGGATCAACCCATTGCATGCATGTGCCACCACGGTGCCCGAAGTGCCCAGGTTGCGCACTTTCTGATGCAACAGGGCTTTAGTCGAATTGCCAACATCCACGGGGGTATTCACGCCTGGTCGCAGGAAAAAGACGCTTCCGTGCCCATGTACTGAGACACGACCCACACCCGCCACGCCATTCCATCTAGGACGAGTCATGACCTACAAGCCAACAGCCACTGCCCTCCGCCGTACACGCAAGGCCGCCACGCGCCTGCTGGCCGCGAGCGTGTTGTCGCTGGGTGCAAGCTCCTGGGCCCATGCCCAGGGCCTGATCGAGCTCTATGAAGCCGCTCGCGACTACGACGCCACTTATCTGGCTGCACGCTCCCAGTATGACGCCAATCTGGCACAAGCCGATCAGGCTCGTGCCGGCCTGCTGCCACAAGCAGGCTTGAGCGCAGGCATCTATCGCAGCAATGTGGATGTCATCGGCTCACCGGGCACCCGCGATCTGGACAGCAAGGAAGTCACCCTTTCTGCCAGCCAGCCGCTCTACCGACCATCCAACCGTGCCGCCAACGAGCAGGCCAAGTTGTCCGTCGGCGTGGCCGAATCCCAGCTCAAGGCCGCCGAGCAGGAGCTCATTGTCCGCCTCACCCAAGCCTACTTCGACGTGCTGGCAGCGCAGGACAACCTGGCTTTCGTCAAAGCCCAAAAGGAAGCAGTCGAGCAGCAGCTTGCCGCAGCGAAGCGCAATTTCGAAGTGGGCACCACCACGGTGACCGACTCGCGAGAAGCTCAGGCGAGATTTGATCTGGTGCAGGCTCAGGAGATCGCTGCCGACAACGACTTGCGCGTCAAGCGCCTGGCGCTGGATCAATTGGTGGGCAGAACCGGCGTCACGCCAAAGCCATTGACCGCACCGGTCGCTCTTCCTCCCGTTGAGCCGGCAGACATCGAAACGTGGGTGCAAACAGCACTGGAGAACAACACCAACGTACAGCAAGCCACCAAGGCTGTCGACATTGCCCGTCTCGAGATCGACAAAGCAGAGGCAGGCCACAAGCCGACGCTCGATCTGATTGGCCAGTATGAGTACAGTGATTCACCATCTTCCTCTGCACCCATGAATGTGCGCAGCAAGACCGCCACCGTGGGGCTGCAATTCAATTTGCCGCTCTTCGCGGGCTTCGCTGTTCAAAATGGCGTCAAGAAGGCACTGGCACTGGAAGCCAAGGCACAGGCAGACAAGGAATCGGCCGTGCGTGCAGTGGCTCAGGCCACCCGCAGTGCCTACCTGGGTGTCCAGGCGGGGATGAGCCAGGTCAAGGCACTTGAAGCGGCAGAAGCCTCCAGCCAGAGCGCATTGGACGCCAACAAGTTGGGCTATCAAGTCGGCGTTCGCATCAATATCGATGTGCTCAACGCCCAGAGCCAGTTGTTCCAGACCAAACGCGACCTGGCAGCCGCCCGACATAACGTGTTGATCGGAGGCCTGCGTCTTCGCCAAGCCAGTGGAACCCTCTCGAAAGAAGACCTCAGGCCCATTGAGAACCTGCTTGCCCCCTGAGCTGAGATAAACTCTGCCTGTTGCGCCCGTCGTGCGAACGTCGGGCGCAATTTCATCTGGATTCAACTTTTGCGACCGAGAAAAAAGGGGCTTTCATGCAAGCCGTGAACGTGCTGTGCATCAAATGGGGCAAGAAATATGGCCCCGATTACGTCAATCGGCTGCACAACATGGTCAGGCGGCACCTGAGTCTCCCCTTCCGTTTCGTCTGCCTCACAGACGACGCCGAAGGTATCGAGCCTGGTGTTGAGGTTCTGCCCATCCCTCCGATCGGTTTCGATGAGTTCGACAGGCGCGAACCCTGGACATTTGCCCACGGCTGGCTCAAGCTGACCAGCTTTGCCAACCCGCTGTATGACCTCAAAGGTCGAACACTCTTCCTTGACCTGGACATTGTCATCGTCGACAGCCTGGACCCTTTCTTCGACCAGGAAGGTGATTTCGTGGTCATTCGCGAGTGGGACAAACGAGACGGCACAGGCAACACATCTGTCTACCTGTTCACCGTCGGAGCCCATACCGACGCTCTGGATCACTTGCGAAAAGACTACCCCGATTCGGTGAACACCGTTCGCAACGAGCAGGAGTTCATCACCGGCTTTCTTGGTCGACAGGGAAAGGTCAGCTACTGGCCTGAGCAGTGGTGTCGCAGCTTCAAGCGGCACTGCATGAAGCGCGGCCCGCTGAGCTGGTTTCAAGCACCCGCCATTCCCAAGGGCGCACGCGTGATCATCTTTCACGGCAAGCCCAATCCTCCCGACGCTATCGCTGGCCGAAGCGGCAAGTGGTACCGGCGCGTATTACCCACCCAGTGGGTCGCTGAACATTGGCGTTGAAGGCCCCGAGTTTCAGTCATCGTCTCTACCGGCTTGCCATTCGCCTGCTGCTCGTGCCGCTGTTGGGCTGGCTATGGTGGCGCGGGAGGGCAGAGCCGGGCTACCGCGCCAGCCTGGACCAGCGACTCGGCCTTATCGATATCCCTCCGGAGGGGCGTGATGGCGTTTTGCTCCATGCGGCGTCCGTAGGAGAGCTGCAAGCGGCGCGCTCGCTGATCGAGTCACTGCAAAAAAGATGGCCGGCGCACAGCATCACGGTGTCGACCCAAACGCCGACCGGTGCGCAGACCTTGAGGCAGTATTTCGGTTCTTCGGTCCGCCATGTCTACCTGCCGGCAGACACGCCTGGAGCCGTCAACCGATTCCTCGGAGCGCTACGGCCACAATGTGTGATCCTGATGGAGCGCGAATTGTGGCCAGAACTGATCTGGCAATGCGCGCAACGTTGTATACCGGTGGCATTGGTCAACGCCAGGCTGTCGGAGCGATCTGCGCGAGGCTATCGAAAGTGGCAGCGCATCATGGCTTCCGTTTGGCCATCGCTTGACCTGGTGGCCGCTGCAGACCAACCCAGCCTCGAGAGATACCGGGATCTGGGCGTTCCCGCAGAGCGGATTTTGCTGGCAGGCAACCTCAAATTCGAGCTTGGCCAAGGCTACGGCAAAGCCACAGCCCCAGACGCCTACGCAAATCGCCTCATTCTTGTGGCTGGCAGCACCCATGCGGCTGAAGAGGCGCAAATCCTCCCTCTGTGGAAGGAGTTTGTTCGACGACACCCGCAAGCGCTGCTGGTGCTGGTACCACGCCACCCGCAGCGATTTGACGAAGTTGCCGCCTCGCTGCGAGAGCATGGCCTCGCGTTCGCCCGGCACAGCCTTGGAGAAGAGCCTTCCCCCGACACACCTGTGGTTCTTGGGGACACCATGGGTGAGCTAATGCGCTGGTACGGGATAGCAAAACTGGCCTTCATTGGGGGCAGCTTGGCACCAGTTGGCGGTCACAACGCGCTGGAGGCTCTCGCCTGCGGTTGCCCCGTGCTGTACGGTCCACACACCCACAACTTTGACGCCCTCTTCGATTCCATCGAGGAAAAGGAAGCCGGTCAACGCGTCCAGAATGCGCAACAACTGCTGGACGTCGCTGAAAACTGGTTGTCGGATGCCATCAAACTGGCTGAACGCAGCCGCCTGTCCAGCGAGTTCGTCCAAGCCCACAAAGGCGCCAGAGCGCGTACCGTTGCTGCGCTTGAGCAGTTCTGGCGTCTTCGAGAAGCTTCAGCTCTTTGCCGCATCGACGATGTCAATCTGAGCAACCAGACCATATGGCTCGATCCATCTGCCTCTGACACCCTCACCCCACAAGACTTCAGTTTCGAGCACAGCGCCAGTTCGGTCGCGGCAGAGGTACTGGCAACCGGCAGTGGTCGGGGCCAAGTGCTCATCAAGAACCTGTCGGGGCACAGAGTCGTTCTGCGCCACTATCGCCGGGGAGGCATGGTCGCCAAGTTGTCAAAGGACGTGTTCTGGCGCAGATCCGATGACCGAAGCAGAGCCATGGAAGAGTTCTCGCTTTTGCGGCTTTTGCGTTCATGGGGCATGGAGGTCCCCCGCCCGATCGCCGCACTCCACGCGCCAGTGGGTCTGCTGGGCTACCGAAGCGACATCATGGTGGAGCTGATACCCGGCGCACACAACGCCGCTGAGCGACTCCAGGTATCACCACTGACTGCAGCTGAATGGTCATCGCTGGGTCGGGTAGTCCGGAACATGCACGACCACCAGGTTTTCCACTCGGACCTCAATTGCCACAACCTGCTGCTCGACGAACAGGGACAAGCATGGATTGTCGACTTTGACAAATGCGCCATCAAACCTGGTGATGGCTGGAAGGCGGACAATCTGGCACGCCTCCAACGCTCGTTACGCAAGGAAAAGGGGCGACTGGAGCCGTTTCACTGGAACGAAGCGGATTGGTCTGCCTTTTTGCAAGGCTACCAGGCAGCCGCCAAGACGGCCTGAGCGCATCCAGAGGCAGAAGGTCGAAAGTCAGAGGTATTGATCCAGCCCAACAGGCGATCGAACGACGCGGTTGCTTCGGGTGGCCTGGCGGATGGAAAGACTGTGCCGCAGCATTTCATCGGTGACGTACCCGCGCCCATGGTCAAGGTGCACGCAAATCGCCGAATAGCGGATACGCATGCCCTCCAGGCCCAGGTGCGTCAGGCGTGCGCCGAACTCCACATCCTGGCCTCCGTACTGCATGCGCTCGTCAAAACCATTGACCGCAACGATGGCCTCGCGAAAGCACGAGGCGTTGTGACCATTCCAGGTGGCCCGTGTTCGGCTGATGGCATTGAGTGCATCCGCCCACCGCCCTTTGGCAGAGAGTTTCAGGTTCTTGATGGAGGAGCTCAATCCGCGCGATTTCAACCATGGCAAATCAAACGGCCGTTGTGCTTTCACGTCTTCTTCTGTGATGGCCTGACTGATGTCCAGCGGCAGCTTGAAGTAGCCTCCCGACAAGAAACGGCCTGGGCCACAAAAACGCAAATGCTGAGAAACAAAGTCCGCTCGGGGAATGCAGTCACCATCGGTGAAGATCATGTACTCACCCGCGGCCGCTGCAATGGCTTTGTTGAGGATGCGGCATTTCTGAAAACCGTCGTCTTCCTGCCAGACGTGACGGATCGACACTGGAGACTTCTTGCGCATCCGCTCCAGAAGGGCACGGGTTTCGGCGGTTGAACCGTCATCCGCCACGACTATTTCGAAATCGTGCGTGTCCTGGGCGAAGAACCCCCACAACACCTTCTCCAGCCATGCTGGCGAGTTGTACGTGGTGAAGATGACCGAAACAGACGAGGGCTTCACTGGCGACTCACAAAGCGACTTGCGCCGACTGCCGTCGCAGTGCGCCCGAACGGAAGAGGAACAAGGTCATCAAAGACCAGCCAAAGATCACACTGTAATTGTTCGTTTGTGAGTTGGCGTTGGTCACACTCATCGTGATGTGGGTAAACGCGATACCTGCGATGGCCAGAGCCATCAATGGGTGACTACGGCGCAAAGACAACGCCACCATGATCAAACCGAGCATATAGGACAGGGTGCTGGCCAAGCCAACAACGCCATGGTCAACCATGCCGTTGATGTACTCGCTGTGCAAATGGAACTGGTCGCTGATGATATGGGCATGGGACTCCTCGCCCCACGCCTTGATAAAAGCAATGCGTTGCTCCCTTCCGTAGCCAATCCACGGGCTTTGCTTGAACATCTCAAGGCCTTTTTGCCACATGTAGATGCGGGCGCCCACCGGCGTATCGACATTGCGGGAAGGGTCGCCTTTGTCAGCCATTGCCGCCTTGGCTTCTTCCACTGCGATCTCCACTCGGCTGACCGGCACTTCGACCACCGATGGCACCACCGTCGCGACGGCCGCGACCAAAAGCGGCACCCCCAATACCACGCTACTGACCCACTTCCAGCGCTGCCCAGCCGGCACGCGGGTCAGCAGCAGCACGGTTAGCACGACGAGAGTCCAGGGAATCGAAAGATACGCGCTTCGAGCGCCGGACATGAGCACGGCCAGCCAGAAACAGGCAAATCCTGCCAACGCCAGGCGCCGCATCTTCAGTGTGTTATCCCGGTCAAGTGCCACCGACAGCAACACCCAGGACAACATGACCTGGCCGCCAGCCCAGTTGATCCTGTTGGAAGGCGTATCGACGTCGAAATTCACATGCAGATAACTCACCGACATGCCGACAAGCGAGGCCACCGCCAACGCCGAAGCAAGTTGCATCAGTTTGCTGCGGGTCAGTGTGACCCTGGACATCAACGCAAACACTGCCAATGCGCTGAAAAGCATTCGAAGGTCGAAATGGCGAGTCTTCCAGGGGTCCCCCCAATAAGTCACTCCGATAGCCTTCAAGGCGAAGGCAAGTACCACGAAGCCTAGCCAGATCGTCGCCGCGCGGGTCAAAGGGGAGGCGTCGCGATCGGTCCAGCACTGAGGGAAGGAGCGGACGAGGTGATAGACGCCGAACACAGCCAACAGCAGCCAGCCCGCTCCCGCCAACTTGGTGGAACCCGGCGCGCATGCCAACAGGCCCACCAGCAGCCACCACCAGCCCGAACGAAACAGCTTCGACTCTGTCAACATTATCTCGACATGGCACGAACGCAAAGCCTTGCGCCGGCCCCCGAAGAAGCCACGGCAAGGCCGAAAGGCCCGGCGCCCGTCATCGCTCTGTCAGTGTGCCGCCGCGCCGACCTGTGCGTCGGGCTTGGCCTGCTTGAGAAGTGACAACATTTCTGCTTCAATGCGCTCCAGAGCCTCTTGGGTCTGCCCTTCGAACCGCAGCACCAGCACCGGCGTGGTGTTGGAGGCGCGAATCAGCCCAAAGCCATCGGGCCAGTCCACTCGAACACCATCGATATTTGACACTTTGGCCGGCGCAGCAAATCCAGGGTGCGATGCTGCCAGTCCAATCAACGTTTCTACCACTGTGTGTGGCTCCCCTTCTGCGCAATTTACATTGAGCTCAGGCGTACTGAAACTGGTAGGCAATGCTTCCAGCACCGCGCTCGCGTCTGGCGAACGGCTGAGGATTTCCAGCATGCGGGCGCCGGCGTAACTGCCATCGTCAAACCCGAACCAGCGCTCCTTGAAGAAGATGTGACCACTCATCTCGCCACCCAGAGGGCTGTCGAGTTCCTTCATGCGCGCCTTGATAAGCGAATGTCCGGTGCGGTAGAGCTCGGGCTTGCCTCCGGCCTCTTCGATGGCCGGCGCCAGCCGCTGCGAACACTTGACGTCAAACACGATATGCCCTCCAGGAACGCGCGAGAGCACATCCTGCGAGAAGAGGATCATCTGCCGGTCGGGAAAAATGTTGCTGCCGCTCTTGGTCACGATACCCAGACGATCGCCGTCGCCGTCGAAAGCCATGCCCAATTCGGCGTCGGTCGTTTCAAGTGCTCGAATGACGTCAGCCAGATTCTCCGGCTTGCTGGGGTCAGGATGGTGATTCGGGAAATCGCCATCGACCTCGCTGAACAATTCGATCACATCGCAGCCCAAGGCTCGAAAAAGAGCTGGCGCAGATGCTCCGGCCACTCCATTGCCGCAATCGATCACCACTTTCATCGGACGGCTGAGTTTGACGTCACCGACGATACGATCGCGATAGGCATCATCCACACGGACCTGCTCGACCGAGCCCCCTTCTCTGAGCGTCCAGCTCTCTGCCTCCATCATCTGGCGCAAGGCCTGGATGTCATCGCCGTAAATGGCTCGACCTGCCATGACCATCTTGAAGCCGTTGTAGTCTTTCGGATTGTGGCTTCCTGTGATCTGGATCCCCGAGGTGCAAAGGGTTGCGGCGGCAAAGTACAGCATGGGAGTGGTCACCATGCCAACGTCGATGACCTGCGCGCCAGCGGCCTGCAACCCGCGAATCAATGCTTTGCTCAACCCTGGCCCAGAGGTGCGGCCATCGCGGCCCACCGCAATCTTGCTTTCGCCCAAGGCCAGTGCCCGAGTCGCGAAAGCCTTGCCGAGAGCCTCGGCAACCTCTTCGTTCAGCGTCGTTGGTACAACACCGCGAATGTCGTAAGCCTTGAAAATGGAGGAGGAAACTTGCATGGTGCACTTGTTTTAAAGAATTCACCAGATTGTAGGCGCCCTGACAAGCCCCTCCGGACCAGTCAGATGGTCAGGAATGAAGCGGCGCTACATGGGACGCCTCCTGGGTCGCCAAAGCTTCAGATGCCAGCATCATAGACAGGGATCGCTTGATTTGCCTGGCGACGTCTTCGCGCTGTGGCAAATTCAGGCCCAGCGCGTACTGCGCTGACACGCCTCGCAACATTCCAATGATCATCACTGCCATTGCATCCGCATCCACATCCAGCCGCACCTCGCCTGAACACTGCCCCAAGCGAATCTGACCGGCAAGGTATTGCAACGAGACGTCATTGAGATCCATCATG
The DNA here is from genome assembly GCA_050293865.1 of Hydrogenophaga sp. Lineage (GTDB taxonomy): Bacteria > Pseudomonadota > Gammaproteobacteria > Burkholderiales > Burkholderiaceae_C > Hydrogenophaga. Next base: position 15,517 of record JBNKNN010000028.1, read on the forward strand.
TCGGCTCTGAGCGCGCCTCCAGATATCAAGGCCTCTGAAAACATCGCCACCACGGCGGCAAAGGGCTCACCCTGCTCAGCCACGTAAGCATCGACATAGTCCAGCAAGGGCTGAATACCACCACTGGTCAGGCCCTCTGCAGGCAAGCGACTTCGGTACATCCGCGCGATATACGAAGCCACCGCCCGCAGAAAGCGCTCCTTGTTGCCATAGTGGTGGGCAACCAGCCCGCGACTGTAGCCTGCGTGCTCGCCGACTTCGCTCAGGGTCATGCCCTGCACGCCCTTCTGGCCCAGCAGCTTCACTGCGCTGGACAGCAGGCGACTTTCAGCTTCAGCGCGCCGCTCTTCCTGGGTACGGCGGCGCTCCCGCACCGCGACTGGCCTTGCGATGTCTTGTGTTTCCATATTCGGTGGTGTCTTGCTACAAAAAGTATGAACAACCGCATACTAGACACATCAGAAACCTGCACATGAATCCCCCCCCGTTACTCGGATTTTCATGCTTTAGTGCTCTTTTTGACTCAACGCTGCTAGGAAAGCCCAGAGACGGTCATCTCCGGAACACGCATGTCCGGAAACGGCCACACAGGTCGGCCACTGGCGCGTACCATGACTTCATGACGCCGACCAGCCATTCAGTTCCCGAAGCAAGCGTTTGCTACCAGGCCTTGTGCTCCAGAGATGCCCGCTTCGACGGGCGATTCTTCGTGGGGGTGACGTCGACTCGCATTTATTGCCGTCCCATTTGTCGGGTGCGGACACCGAAAGAGGCCAACTGTCGATTCTTTGCGCACGCCGCTGCAGCGGAAGATGCGGGGTTTCGGCCTTGCATGCGCTGCCGACCGGAACTCGCGCCCCAAGCCCGTCACTGGTCAGCAGAGGACGCCAGTGCGATTTTGGTCGGGAGCGCCGTTCAGATGATCAAGGCACGGTCAACTGCTCATCGATCTGGGGGTGCGGTCGCGGATGTGTGCCGGCGGCTGGGTATCAGTGATCGACATCTGCGACGCGTCTTCGAGGCCAAACTGGGGGTTTCGCCCACGCAGTACCTTCTCACGCAGCGATTGCTCAATGCCAAACAACTCATTGCCGACACTTCCTTGAAGATTTCGGAAGTGGCGGATGCCAGCGGTTTTGGCAGCGTCCGCCGCTTCAATGATGCGTTTGCGCAGCGCTACGGCATGCGCCCCAGCGAAATGCGAAAACGGCCCGCAACCTCCATTGAGTGGCCGCAAACCGTCACCACAACACTTCGCTGGCGCCCCCCCGTGGATGTCGACCGACTGATGTCTTTCCTGCAGGCGCGGGCCATCGACGGGATGGAGCATATCGAGCGAGATGAACACGCGTGGGTCGTCTGGCGGACGGTGGCGTTGAACACTCCATCCGGACGCCAGTGCGGGTGGATACGGGCACATATCTCGCATGGCACTGAAGAGGTACGGCTGTCACTGAGCGAGCGCTTGCAGGCCTTTCTGCCCGAGGTGACCTGGCGCGTTCGCCATTGGCTGGACCTTGATGCGGATCCGCTGGCTATCAGTGACACACTGCTGCGTGACTTTGTGGGAGAAGTTCGAGGCCTGCGCTTGCCAGGCGCTATCGACGGTTTTGAACTGGGCGTACGTGCCGTTCTGGGTCAACAAGTCAGCGTCAAAGCTGCGCGCACACTGGCCGGCAGGCTGGTTGTTGCGCTCGGTGATGTCCAGGAGACCCCGCATTCCTCGATCTACCGGACATTTCCCTCCCCGCAGGCGGTGCTTGACGCTGACCCGGTCCTGCTGGGCCGCCTGGGTTTGACCCGCCAAAGACAATCGGCGCTGAAGGCACTCGCTTCTGCCGTGTGTGACAGCGCCCTGGAACTCTCCCCCGCGGCTGACGCGGAGACCACCCGAAAGGCGCTGCTGGACTTGCCAGGGATCGGCCCCTGGACCGCCGCCTACATCGTCATGCGCGCTCTGCATTGGCCCGATGTGTGGCTGACGGGAGACCTGGTGCTGAAAAAGGCGCTACTGGACATGGAACAGGAAAGACTGGATTCCCTCCCTTCGGAGGGAGTCCCATGGGCACCGTGGCGCAGCTATGCCGTCATGGCGATTTGGGGCGGATTGCTACGCGGGACGAAAGGAACACACCCATGAACTCTGTGCTCGCCAATATGAGCAGGCAGCCAGCCGCGCCAACATGGTTTCTGGAAGCGCCGACGCCGTTGGGTCCTGTTTGGTTGACGGCTACCGACCGAGGCCTCTGTGGACTGTGGTTCACAGACCAGCGCCATGCCCCACAGCCTGAAGAGCGGGCATCCTGGATGGCAGGCAAGGTCGAGCATCCGCTGCTGAACCAAACCATGCGAGAGTTGGAACAGTATTTCGACGAATCTCAACCCTTCGTCGGGTTCACCGTCCCCCTGGACACCATGCGTGGCACCCCCTTTCAACGCAGGGTCTGGGCCGCACTGCTCGACATAGAACCTGGCCACCCCGACACCTATGGAGCTGTAGCGCAGCGGCTGGGCCTTCCGACGGCAGTGCGCGCGGTAGGGGCTGCCGTAGGGCGAAACCCGATCAGCATCATCGTTCCCTGCCATCGCGTGATTGGCAAGAATGGGCAGTTGACTGGCTATGCTGGTGGCTTGGAGCGCAAGCGCATGCTGTTGCAGCTCGAGTCCAGTCGGGCAGGCCATGGCCAGACCTGCAACACCGACGGGAGCCGCCACGCCCGTCACCCTTCTGTCAGCTTGACATGCGCATGAGCCTTGCAATCCCGCGACACTTGAGGACATCATGTCTGGTCGCCTGATCACGTATTTTCTGCTGCTCTCTGCCGCCTGGGGCTCCTCTTTCCTGTTCACGAAATTGGGGACGGTCGAGTTCGGCCCTGTCGCAACCGCGTTTCTCAGAGTGGCCATCGGCGCCCTCTTCTTGCTGCCCGCGTTCCTGGTACCCCGGATTCGGCGCGACTTCCAACGCAAGGCCTTGCCAATCTTGTTTGCAGGCACGCTCAACTCGGGCTTGCCGTTCGCCTTGTACGCATTCGCGGTCATGCACATCTCGACTGGCCTGACGTCGATTCTCAACGCCACTGTCCCGCTGATCGGCGCCGTGATCGCCTGGGTGTGGCTCCGGGATCGTCCAGACAACGCCCGGATCGCCGGCCTGTTCATAGGCATGATCGGAGTGATCATGCTCGTACTGGTTCGCTCAGCCTCCGGACCGCTTCACTCCACACCAGTGAACAGCGAGGTGAACGAACACCATGACTGGATGGCGCTGTTGGCCATGCTCGCTTGCATAGGCGCGACCACCTGCTACGGCTTTGCTGCGAGCTTCACCAAGCGTTTCATGTCCGATGTCCACCCCTTGTCCGTCAGTGCGGGCAGTCTGGCAGGAGCGTCACTGATTCTGGCCGTGCCAGCCTGGCTGACGTGGCCAGAAGGAACCCCCAGTGCACAGGCCTGGGGGTCTCTCGCGATCGTCGGCATTTTGTGTACCGGCTTGGCCTATGTTCTTTTCTTCACCATCATTCAGTCAGCAGGCCCAGCCAAGGCTCTGACCGTCACATTCGTGGTACCTGTCTTTGCGCTTTTCTATGGTGTCGTGTTCCTCGGCGAGACCATCAATGTCGGCACATTGCTGTGTGGGGTGGTGATTGTTTGCGGTGTGGTGCTGGCCACCGGGCTTTGGCGCCCTCGCGCACTGCTTTCAGAAGCTTCATCCAAGCCTTGAGCAGCGCGAGGCACACGCTTTGACAGCGACAGGAAGACACCGCCGGCGGCGTCAGCCAGAACCGTGTGCGCATGAATGCCAAAACAAAAAAGCCTCTCGACATGATCGAGAGGCTTTGATGACTGGCGGAGTGGACGGGACTCGAACCCGCGACCCCCGGCGTGACAGGCCGGTATTCTAACCAACTGAACTACCACTCCGCAGTGGCGTAGCTTTTGTCTCCAGCCGTTCAGCTGATGACCAAGTGCCACAAAACTTGGCGACCCTACGGGGATTCGAACCCCGGTACCCACCGTGAAAGGGTGGTGTCCTAGGCCTCTAGACGATAGGGTCAAAACCTTGGGACTTACCGAATTCGGCAGTATAACATTTTTTACACTGCCTTTTCTGGTCCGACAAACTTTTTTCAAAGTCTGTCAGTGGTGGAGGTAAGCGGGATCGAACCGCTGACCTCTTGCATGCCATGCAAGCGCTCTCCCAGCTGAGCTATACCCCCACGTATGCCTCATTGCCAGCAAAGGTCTGGTGCCCTTTGCTGCCTGGAAAGCGCCAGAAATACTCTGAATCTCTCCTGCGGCAAGCCTCAAATTATAGAACAGTTTTCAGGCTTTTTGCAATCTTTCCAAAACTTTTTGTTTTTCATGCAAAGCCAGCACGGCATCCACTGAGGGCGTCTGGGGAGTCCCCATGACCAACACACGGACCGGCATGGCCAGTTGAGGCATTTTCAGGCCGTGATCGGTCAGCACTGACTTGAACACGACACCGATCGCGTCCTTGCTCCAGTCGCAGGATTGCAGCCGATTGCGCAGCTCGGCGATCGCAGGCCTGACAGCGTCGGTGAGATGCTTGGCTCGATCCTCGTCGCTGGCCTGCACGTCTTCATAAAACGCCGTGGCCCATTCAGCCAGCACCACCGTCGTATCACAACGATCCTTGAACAGAGAGCAGATATCGGGGAGGCGATCGTCCGCCTGTACACCCCGTTTCGCCAGTTGCTCCGCAACCAGCTGCGCAAGGGCGGTATCGTCCATGGCCTTGAGGTGCTGCGCGTTGACCCAACGCAGCTTGGCTTCATCGAACTGGGAGGCGCTGCGGCCCAGGTGGTCAAGGTCGAACCAGGACAGAAACTGTTCGCGACTGAAAATTTCGTCGTCGCCGTGGCTCCATCCCAATCGAGCCAGGTAGTTGACCATCGCATCAGCCAGATAGCCCTCGTCCCGATATTGGGTCACTGCCTTGGCGCCATTGCGCTTGCTCATCTTCTCGCCTTGCTCGTTGAGCACGGTAGGCAAGTGGGCATACACCGGCGGCTCTTTGCCAAGCGCCCGGAAGATATTGATCTGGCGCGGCGTGTTATTCACATGATCATCACCTCGAATGACATGGGTAATGCTCATGTCCAGGTCATCCACTACCACACAGAAATTGTAGGTGGGCGTGCCATCGGGGCGCGCAATCACCAGATCATCAAGCTCGCCATTGCTGATCGAGATATGGCCCTTGACCTTGTCGTCCCAGGCCACCACGCCCTCTTTGGGGTTCTTGAAACGCAAGACGGGTTTCACGCCTTCTGGCACTGGCGGCAGCGTCTTGCCCTCCTCCGGTCGCCAGGTGCCGTCGTAGCGCGGCTTTTCCTTGTTGGCCATCTGACGCTCGCGCAAGGCATCGAGTTCCTCCACGCTCATGTAGCACGGATAAACCCAGCCTTGGGCCTGCAACTCGGCCAGAACCGCTTTGTAGCGATCCATGCGCTGCATTTGGTAGAAAGGGCCCTCGTCGTGGTCGAGACCCAACCATTTCATTCCTTCGATGATGACGTCCACCGCTTCCTGGGTAGAACGCTCGAGGTCGGTGTCTTCGATGCGGAGGATGAATTCGCCCTGGTTGGCGCGGGCAAAGGCCCACGGATACAGCGCCGAGCGGATGTTGCCCAGATGAATGAAGCCCGTGGGCGAAGGAGCGAAACGCGTGCGTACGGTCATGTTGAAGTGTGTTTCTGGATCCTGCGGGATCAGACAAATTCAGGCGATGGTCGAGAGGCCACGATTCAGGTCGGCCTGCACGTCCTGGGGGTGTTCGAGGCCCACGGCCACCCGAACGAGACCCTGGGTCACGCCCGCGGCCAGGCGCTGATCTTCGGTCAGACGCCCATGTGAAGTGCTGGCGGGATGAGCACACAGCGTTTTGGTATCACCCAGGTTGGTCGAGAGAGAAAGGACACGGAGACTGTCCAGCACATGGAAAGCCCGCGCTCGGGCTTCGTCCGGATTTCCCGACTTCACCTCAAAAGACAGCACCGCACCTCCCATGCCCGATTGCTGCGCCATGGCCAGTTCGTGCTGCCCATGACTGGTCAGCCCAGGGTAGAAGACTTTGTTGACCATCTTGTGATCGGAAAGCCAGCGAGCAAGCTCCATGGCTTTTGCGGACTGGGCCTGCATGCGCAGTTCAAGCGTCTCCAGACCTTTGAGCACGACCCAGGCATTGAAAGGAGACAAGGTCATACCACTGCTCTTGAGCACCGGGAGAAACGTCTTTTCGACCAGTTGTTCACTCGCGCACAGCGCGCCTGCCATCACCCTGCCCTGACCGTCAAGGTATTTGGTACCGGAGTGCATGACAATGTCTGCGCCCATCGCCATCGGCCGCTGCAGTGCCGGCGTAGCAAAACAGTTGTCCACGGCGAGCAAAGCGCCCGCATTGTGGGCGATGTCGGCCAATGCCTGGATGTCACAAACATCGGTCAGCGGATTGGTTGGCGTCTCGGCGAACAGCAGTTTGGTGTTGGACTTGACCGCAGCCTTCCATGCAGAGGCATCCGTCTGCGATACAAACGTGGACTCCACGCCGAATTTCGCCAAATCGGAGCCAATCAGCTTGATGGTCGAGCCAAACATGGAGTGCGAACAGATGACATGGTCTCCCGCCTTGAGAAGTCCCATGCACATCATGAGGATGGCGGACATGCCCGAGGCGGTTGAGATGCATGCAGGAGCACCTTCGAGTGCGGCGAGGCGCTGCTCGAACGATGCGACAGTGGGATTTCCGTAGCGACCGTAGGTGAAGCCCTCTTCATCACCCGCAAACCGGCGAGCGCTGGATTCTGCGGATGGTTGAACGTACCCGCTGGTGAGATACAAGGCCTCGGAATTCTCGCCAAACTGGCTACGCTCCACGGCGGCCCGAACAGCCAGCGTATCGCGGTGCAAACCTTCGGGCAGGGACGACTTGCTCATGGGTCTCAGTTTTCTTGCGCATTGGGCAACGACAGGCGCGAGGTATCTTCAGAGTCTTCCTCGCTGCCCTGATCTCGCCCCTGATTCAGGCTCTCGATGTCTTCCGGCGTGATGTCACCAGTGACGTAAACCCCGTCGAAGCAAGACGCATCGAAACCTGCCAGCTTAGGGTTGAGGCTGCCTATGGTCTGTTTCATGGCGTCTACGTCCTGGTAGATCAGTGCGTCACAGCCAATGATCTGACGTATCTCCTCGATGGAGCGGCCGTGAGCCACCAGTTCCTGCGGCGTAGGCATGTCGATTCCATACACATTTGGGTAGCGAACTGGCGGCGCAGCGCTGGCGAGGTAGACCTTGCGTGCGCCGGCGTCACGCGCCATCTGGACAATTTCCCGACTGGTGGTGCCGCGAACAATCGAGTCATCGACCAGGAGCACACTGCGACCCTGGAACTCGCTGGCCATGACGTTGAGCTTCTGGCGCACCGACTTCTTGCGCACGGACTGACCAGGCATGATGAACGTCCGGCCCACGTATCGGTTCTTGACGAAACCTTCGCGATACAGGATGCCAAGACGATGTGCCAGCTCCATGGCACTGGGCCGCGACGACTCAGGGATGGGTATGACCACATCGATTTCTTTCGGATCGACGTGCTTGACCAGCTCCTGTGCCAGCGTCTGGCCCATGTTCATGCGCGCCTGATACACGGAAATACCATCTAGAACCGAGTCTGGACGCGCCAGGTAGACGTATTCAAACACGCAGGGGAAGTGCTTGACCTGCTCGGCACACTGCTGCATGTGGACGTTGCCATCCAGGTCAACAAATACCGCCTCTCCGGGCGCAACGTCGCGCTCGCATTCGAAGCCAGAGCCCTCCAGCGTGACCGATTCACTGGCCACCATGAAGCCGCTCTTGCCGCGACCAAAGCACAAGGGGCGAATGCCGTGAGGGTCGCGAAAAGCCACCAAACCGTGTCCGGCGATGAGCATGATGACCGCGTAGGAGCCTTTGACCCGCTTGTGCACCCCTTTGACAGCTTCAAACACGTCAACAGGTTTGAGGGTGATTCCACGCGTCACACGTTCGAGCTCGTGTGCCAAAACGTTGAGCAGGACCTCAGAGTCGCTCTCGGTATTGATGTGGCGGTGATCCGTCTGAAAAAGCTCCTGCTTGAGAGCTTTGGCGTTGGTCAGGTTGCCGTTGTGCACCATCACCAGGCCAAAGGGAGCGTTCACGTAGAAAGGCTGCGCCTCTTCCTCACTGTAGGCATTCCCGGCCGTGGGATAGCGCACCTGACCCAAGCCACAGTTGCCAGGCAACGCACGCATGTTTCGAGTACGAAAAACGTCTCGCACCATGCCTTTGGCCTTGTGCATAAAGAACTTGCGGCCTTGCTGCGTGACGATGCCAGCAGCATCCTGCCCCCGGTGCTGCAACAGCAGCAATGCGTCATAGATCAGCTGATTGACCGGCGCATCGCTGACCACACCGACGATTCCACACATGTTTGAACCTCAAACGAAATAGCAATTAAAAAGTACGAAGCAAAGGCGGCTTCCCGGCGCCTCAAGGCAACTGGGCGGCCACCACCTCAGGTAACAGCGGCTTGACCGAATACAAGGCGACGGTGAGCATTCTGGCGCCGACCGACTCTTGCCACCAGACTTCCGCCACCAGCGGCGTCATATTCACCACCAGAGCCAACGCCAGAAGGATGACTGCACCCCTGGCAATACCGAAACCTGCGCCGAGAACGCGGTCGATCGGCCGCAAGCCAACAGATTCCACCATCTTCTTCACCAACCAGGCCACAAACCCGCCCGCGAAGGCCGCGCCAACGAAGACAAGAACGAAACCTGCTGCCGTCTGCAGACCAGGCGAGGCGCCCCCCATGGGCAACCAGCTTCCCACTTCGCCTGCGAACGCCTGCGCAACGATAAATGCCGCCACCCACGCGAGCACCGACATCACCTCGTACACCAGTCCTCTCCAGAGGCCGATGACCAGCGATATCAGCAGAATCAGTAGCAGCGCCCAATCTACCCAATTCATGTGCTATTGACAGCTGGGTGCCCCGATCAGAGCGTGAGGACACGGCCAGGAAGACCTAACGCCTTGGCACGGGCTGCCGCTTTCTCGGCGCTGGCGCGAGAGTCAAATGGCCCAAGCCTCACGCGGGTTCGACGTCCTGCCGCCGTGTCCACAGCCTGGGTATAGGTTTTCATACCGGCGCTCTCGAGCTTCTGTCGCACCCTGGCCACACTGCTGGCGTCGGCAAACGCACCAACCTGCACCACGTAGCGCTCAGCCGAAGGGTTGACAGGCTTCGCCGCTGGCGCTTCGGCAACAGAGGGTTTGGTTGGCGGCGGGCTTGGCGCTGCGACCTTGGGCCTGGATGGCGCTGGTTTGGCCGGTTCAGGCTCGGGCTTCGCAGCCTGTGCAACTGGCGTGGCAGGTACAGGAGCAGATGCGGGCGCGGGGGCATCCACCACAGCTTCTTCTCCATCATCCAATCCGGCGCCTGCATCGACCACATCCGGCTCCTCGCGACGGCGCGACGCATCGGCCCTTTCGTCAGAGCCTGTTGCCAGCGTGTCGGCCTGCACGTCAGGCGCCACAGAAGAACCGGCGCCATCGCCGCGATCGGGAATTTCGATGGGAACGAGACCAGCCACGGGACGCGGCTGGGAATCGAACAGCAGAGAGAATCCAACAACGCCGAGCAACACCAGGATGGTGGCACCAATCAGGCGATGGCGGGCGCGACGCCGAACGTCGTCAATGCTCTCTGCCACCTGGGAGGAGGCACCGGCCTTCGCTCCAGATCGAGACTTCAACATGCGTGGGGAATCAGACACCGCGTTTTGGGGGCAGTCGCTTCGCTGCGATCAAGGGTTGTGGCTGGGACACCTTCGGCCAACGCCACTCAGTCATCACCTGGAGGATGGGCTGAAAGCTTTGGAATGCCGTTTTCAAGCACGCCGCCGACGGTGTAAAAAGAACCAAACACCACGATTCTATCAGCCGGGTCCGCCTCATCCATGGCTTGTTCCAACGCTAGCGAGGGCGTGTCAAAACAGCCGCCGATGGCTTCTGCCTTGGCCAATGGCTGCTTGCCGTCCTGCGACCTCAGGAGCATTGCCATCAGGTCTTTCGCACTGGCGGCACGCGCAATGGGCAAATTCGTCAAATACCACACATCAATCAATGGGCCGACGCGTTCAAGCATGGCCAGCAAATCCTTGTCCGCCATGGCACCCAGAACTGCCCGCGTTCGGGGATAAAAACCCATACTATCCAGGTTCTCTGCCAGTGCGGCAACGGAATGCGGATTGTGGGCCACATCCAGCACCAGGGCTGGCGCGCCAGGAATGATCTGAAAACGGCCGGGCAGCTCGACCAGCGCGAGGCCATTTCGGACGGCTTGCGCCGTCACCGGGAGCGTCGGCCGCATGGCTTCGATGGCCGCCAGCACCCCGGCAGCGTTGACCAATTGGTTGGCGCCTCGGAGCGCGGGGTAAGCCAGGCCACTGTATCGGCGCCCTCCATGCGAGGGGTGCATGGCCCATCCCCATTGCTGGCGGTCGCCTGCAAAATGAAAGTCGCGGCCGATCTGCCATGGCTTGGCATCGATTTCCATTGCCCTGTCCAGGACGCTTTGCGGAGGTTGCGGATCGCTGATGATGACGGGGCGACCGGTGCGCATAATCCCCGCCTTTTCGTAGCCGATGACCTCCCGGTCATTGCCCAAAAAATCCATGTGATCCAGGGCAATGCTGGTGATGACCGCACAGTCAGCATCGACGATGTTGACCGCATCCAGCCGGCCGCCCAACCCCACCTCCAGAACCAGCACGTCGGCATCTGCCTTCGAGAGCGTGTTGAGTATGGCCAAGGTCGTGAATTCGAAGTAGGTCAGGCTCACGGCGTCACTGCCACCGCGACCAACCCTGGCCGTCTCGACAACTGAAAAAGATGCACACAAGTCGGCCGCTGTCACGGGCTCGCCACTCAGGCGGCAGCGTTCTTCAAAATGCACGAGATGGGGCGACGTATAAACACCCACCGTGTAGCCAGCCTCCAGGTAGATTGCCTCCAGCATGGCACAGGTAGAGCCTTTGCCATTGGTGCCCGCGACGGTGATGATCGGCGCGCGGATGCGCATGTCCATGCGCCGTGCGACCGCCTGTACTCGCTCCAGGCCCAGATCGATTGTGCTGGGATGGATGCTTTCGCAGTAGCTCAGCCATTGGGAAAGGCTGGCGGAAGAATCGGGGGCGGCGATGGTCTCGGATGTCATGCCCGGATTGTCCCATCCTCAGCGTGCCCATTTCGAAATGCCGGACAATCGACTCATGATCACGCTCTATGGCATTCCCAACTGCGACACCGTCAAGAAGGCCCGCCAGTGGCTTGCGCAAAACGGGGTTGAACACTCATTTCACGATTTCAAGAAGGCTGGGCTGGAAGCCAGCAGACTCTCCACCTGGACCCAAGCCGCTGGCTGGGAGACCCTGTTGAATAAGCGCGGCACCACTTGGCGCAAGCTGAGCACTGAAGAACAGGCAGCGGTGAAGGACGCCGCCTCTGCCGAAGCCGCCATGCTGGCCAACCTCTCCCTGATCAAGCGCCCTGTGGTGGAGTGGGAGAACGGACTGACTGTAGGATTCTCCGAGCCCGAGTGGGAAAAACACATTTGAACCATCTTTCGCCGGCGCAGGAGATCGAAGATCCGATCGCCTGCGGCTGAAGCTGCCACACCTATTCGGCGACTACAGGCTGACGCCCGTATGCTTGGCGTCGGTGAAAGGCGAGCAAATCTGGCGGGCTGTCCGACAAATGGGCGCGCAGGCTGGCCAAATCGATGTGCTTGCCAGGCTCCAAGGTCTGAACGTGCAGGCGGCTGTCCCCCATTCGTCCCACTGCCAGACAACGATGGCCCTCAGCCGGCGAGCCTGGTTCAAGTGCCCGGGTCTGGGCGCAGTCATCCACCCAAACAAAATGGCGGTCAGCAGGACCTGACAACACTTGCCGTGGCAAGGACCATTTTTCATGATCCGCTGAACGCAACGCCAGCAATCGCCCTCTCACATCCACTCGCATGAGCGCGGGCAACCGGATGGAGCGAGCGCCCAACGCCAGACCTTGGCCGTCAGGCAATAGCTGAATACCGTCCTTCAGCGTGGGTCGGTCCCATAGCGAGGCATGAAAACGGTCATGACGTGACAGGAAGTCATCCGTGTCGAGCAACAACTCTTCGACCAAGCTCACCTGCCCGTACCCAAGAGACTGGCCATAGCCCAGGCGCACCGGCGCATCATCGCCATTGCCATCCAACAGCCAGGGAAGGACGGTTGCACCCACGTCAAGAGTGGAAGCCGGTTGGGACACTTCCTTGGCGCCCAATTGGGCTCCGTCAATCACGATGAACAGGTTTCGACGCTCTCCCTCCCGCAGACGGTCGATTGCAGCATTGTTCATGGCCAGATGGTCGGACGCCACCACAAACACCGTGTCTGCAGCCGCCGGGTCCTTCAGCATTCGGTCGATCAGTTGCCCGACGAGGTGGTCAGCGCAGGCGATGGCATTGAGCATAGGATTCTGACCATCCTGGTACCGATGATCCCTGCAGGACGGTGTCTCATGCCCAATGGGATGGTGTGTATCCAGCGTGAGCGCGAAGATGCCAAACGGACGCTTCTTCGCCGCCAACTGCACGTACTCGGCATGAACCATGTCCAACAAGTCATCGTCGTAAAGGCCCCAGGCAGACTGAGCGCGCCCGGCAGGCAACCGGCCTTCGAGTTCATGGCGCCCGAGAACGCGGGAAAAACCGTGGGTCTTGTAAAAGTTGCCTTTCCCCGCGAAGCCGATGTCTGCACCGCCCAGGAAAAGCAGTTCGTAACCCTCATCACCCAACACGTCCCCCATGCAGCGCGCCTCGGGCAGAAACTGATCCAGGGTGGTGGCCACACTGCTGTCGCCCGGCAGAACCAGGGGAACGCCACATTGCGAAGCAACCATTCCGGCAATGGTCCACCCCGTACCATGGACCTGCCGCACATCGGTGTACGTCGTGCCCAGGCTCTCCAGTCTCTTCAGATGAGGGGTCAAACCTGGAAACAGTGCTTCGTTCAGGTACGTGCGCTCAACACTTTCCAGATAGATGTACACAAGATTGCGCCGATTCCGGAGTGGTTCGCCATCGATGCGTTCGGGCGTCATGGCAAACACCGGCGGGGCATCCTTGCCCGAGTGTCCCATCGACAACATCGCCATCCTTCCGGCCGCCGTCGCCGCCGGATTGACGATCAGGGCAAACAAGGCAAGCGCAGCGCCCAGCCACAAGTTGCGTCTTCCGGGCTCCGACCCGTGGTCATTCGAGCGCAGGCGAAGGCGCCGGAACAACATCCAGGCGGAGACCACAACGGACGCAGCGAGCAGCACAGCCAAGGATGCGGGCAACCAATACTCGCGCCAGCCCGTACCTCCCAGGCCCACTCTCAAGTGGAACAATACGGCCTCATCAAAGCCTTCGCCCGTGAAGTAGTCCGCGATAAGGTGAAACACGGCTGCAACGCTCCAGGCGACCCACAAGAGAGAGACCAGTGCTGCGGTCCGCACAGACGCGCCGTGCCGCCCACGCAGCAGCAGAGCCAGCGCAGCCAGCATCATCAACGAAGAAAGAAACAATATCGACATCAGCCCATCCAGGCGTGCGACGCAAGTGCGCCATCCCACAACCAGCGGCGCGCCATCAATCTGATGCCGCAGCCAACGGTTGTGTCACCGCATACAATGGTAGGTTTGTCCCCTTTTCCCAACGAAGCCAAGCATGACCACCGAAAGCCTCTCCGGCGTCACCGTTTCCACTCAGGCAAATGTCTACTTCGAAGGCAAGTGCGTCAGTCACGGACTGACGATGGCCGACGGTACGCGCAAATCGGTGGGCGTCGTCCTGCCCGCGACACTGAAATTCAACACCGGCGCGGCCGAGATCATGGAATGCACCGCAGGTGATTGCGAGTACCGCCTCGCCGGAAGCGACGAGTGGGTAGCTGTGAAGGCTGGGGAACAATTCTCCATCCCTGAAAACTCGTATTTTGACATCCGTGTGACAAGCGCCTTCCATTACATCTGTCACTACGCTTGACAGTTGCAACGAGTCATACGTTTTTCCTGTCATCCGCCCTACGCCAAAAGCCAACGGACTGAATCATGAGCACTATCCTGCAAAACCTCCCCAAAGGCCAAAAGGTCGGCATCGCCTTCTCAGGCGGTCTGGACACCAGCGCAGCTCTGCTGTGGATGAAGCAAAAAGGTGCTTCTCCTTACGCTTACACCGCCAATCTCGGCCAACCCGATGAGCCGGACTACGACGCCATCCCACGCAAAGCCCTGGAATACGGCGCAGAAAAGGCACGCCTGATCGACTGCCGCCTTCAGTTGGCTCACGAGGGCATCGCCGCGCTGCAATGTGGCGCATTCCACGTCACCACTGCTGGCCAGACCTACTTCAACACCACCCCGCTGGGCCGTGCCGTGACTGGCACCATGCTGGTGGCTGCCATGAAGGAGGACGACGTCAACATCTGGGGCGACGGTTCGACCTACAAAGGCAACGACATCGAGCGCTTCTACCGCTATGGGCTTCTGACCAACCCCAGCCTGAAGATCTACAAGCCCTGGTTGGACCAGACCTTCATCGACGAGCTCGGTGGCCGCAAGGAGATGAGCGAATTTCTCATCGCCAACGGTTTCGACTACAAGATGAGCGTCGAGAAGGCGTACTCCACCGACAGCAACATGCTGGGCGCGACCCACGAGGCGAAGGATCTGGAGGAACTCAACAGCGGCATGCACATCGTCAACCCGATCATGGGTGTGGCGTTCTGGAAGGACGAAGTCGAAGTGAAGCGCGAGACTGTGACGGTACGCTTCGAAGAAGGCCAGCCGGTGGCACTCAACGGCAAGACCTTTGACAACCCGGTCGAGTTGATACTGGAAGCCAACCGCATTGGAGGCCGTCACGGCCTCGGCATGAGCGACCAGATCGAGAACAGGATCATCGAAGCCAAGAGCCGGGGCATCTACGAGGCCCCCGGCATGGCGCTGCTGTACATCGCCTACGAACGTCTGGTCACCGGGATCCACAACGAAGACACCATCGAGCAGTACCGCATCAACGGATTGCGCCTGGGCCGTCTGCTTTACCAGGGCCGCTGGTTCGACCCGCAGGCGATCATGCTTCGCGAAACCGCACAACGCTGGATCGCAAGTGCCGTCACCGGCGAAGTGACGCTTGAGCTGCGCCGTGGCAACGACTACAGCCTGCTGAACACAGAAAGCCCCAACCTGACTTACGCGCCAGAGCGTCTGTCCATGGAGAAGGTGGAAGATGCGCCGTTCACGCCAGCCGACCGCATTGGACAGCTAACCATGCGAAACCTGGACATCACCGACACACGCGGCAAGCTGGGCATCTACGCCAACACTGGCTTGCTGTCGCTGGGTGAAGGCGCCAGCATGTTGCGTCTGGAAGGCACTGACAAGCCCAGCAAAGACTGAGCCCCTGGGACAGTCTTCGGGCAAGCCCAGAAAACCTCAAAGGTCACGCTCGGTAACGGGTGCGGCCTTTTTTTTCGCTCCCACGCCCGGGAACCTTCGTTCGAAGCGTTCCTCGAGCAAAAACGGATCGTCGAAGTGCCGCCGCCCGACAAAGGCTGTGGCGTGGTGTCCCCACTGACGCTGAGCGCCCGCGCTCGGAATTCCCATAGGCCAGAACAGAAACCGCTCCAGGCGTTCGCTGCCAGGCACCAGACCATCTGCGCCGTAGAAGCTGATCGCACCACCCCCTGGTCGCTCCGGGCCGGTCGGCTGCGCATCCAATGTTTCCGGGGGCAAGGATCTGAGGCGGTTTTCGTTGACCAACGCATAGTGAACCACCGCCGCCGTTCTCAAAGCTTCGCCCCGAGGGAGCGAGCCCACCCGCTCCAGATAATGTGAGCGGGAAGCCAGACGGAGAAGAACACGCATGCCCTCGTCCCAGGCAGGCGCGTCCGCCGGCGAAAACATCCACTCCTGCCCGACGGCCTCCTCGGGCACCTTTCGACGACGCACATCGGGCACCGGGAAGAACTCGTGATAACAACCGCAAGCGTGGATGGTGTCATACACAAGAGGCTTGCCATCCTCATCCAAGGTCACGCGCCAGATAAAACCGTCAAAACGACCAGCAAGCAAGTCGAGACGAGATGAGGCAGGACGCGACGGAAACCAAAACAGGTAGTTGAGCTGCAGAAGCACATGTCCGCCCCACCGGGTGTGAGATGCCCGGGTATATGCCGTTGGCTGGCCAGTGTCCACGATGAGGCCCTGTTTTCCTTCCTGTCGCAAAGTTCCGAAGCGATCGAAATCGGCGTGACCAGGGATACGCAGAACAGGAGCGTGGAGCTCAAACAAGCGGGTCAGCTCAGCAGGCGACAGTTCAGGTATTCCCAGCACATTGCGCGGCCAGACTGACGCAGGCCGTGGACCAGCAACAGCGGTCCTACTCTGTTCGACGCCAGGGCCTGGGGAAGGTTTAGGCACATAGTGCACCCATTGGCCTTCGCCCTCCTCTACCTGTTCCCGGGTATCGCCAGCGTCGAATGTCGCCTGGGTATCGGCTTGCCAGCGTTGCACGCCCGCAGAGAAGGGAATGCGTGTCAACGGGTAGAGTCCCAGCCAGCGCTGCCAGTCAACATAGGCGTCTTTTGCCTCACTTCTGTCGAGCAGGTTCTGGCGCATCAGGTCATCGTTCAGATCAGCCACGGTCACAGAGTCGATACAGCGCTTCAACCGGACGCTTCCCGTCTCGTTTTTCGCTCCTCCGGGAACGGACACGGCCATCAAATTCTGCTGTTCTCGCGGTGACAAGCGAGCCCATTCGAGCAAAAGACCCTCGCGCCCTCTGTCGACCAACATGCGCGCCCAAACCTGGAATCGAGGATCACTGATCGAAAGTTCAGCGCGCCAAGAGGCCAGAAAGCGGGTCGTTCTCGCATAGAGAAATCCATCGATGCGCTGGTCTTGCGCATCCACGACACTATGGGAGTGAACCACAGCATCGAGTCGAGTCAACCACGCCCGACAGGCTCCGGCCACATTCGACGAGCCTGAAAGGGCGGGCTGTTCTTCATGGCGAGCCGAGGGTCCCAGGGCGCAGGCTTGCAATGCCACGAGTATGCAAAGCAGCAGTATCGGGCGGCAGGACGAGATCAAAACTCCCCTCCTTTGGGCGCAACCTCGGCAGTGGGTTTCTTGGGAGGCGCAAGCCCCTTCGACACTGCCACCCTTCGCTCCATTTCCCAAACCAGCCCCTCGAATTGCAGCTTTACGTTTCGGCTCACCAACGAGACGGTCATGAACGCCGGCAGATCAAAGTCGGGCTCGAGCTGTCCGGTCCACTCCACTCTCGTGACCGGGGATCCGTCGCTAGAAGCAGGCAAATTGCGCAAGCGATAGGCGCCGCGCAGGTGACGGAAACTGCCTTGCAAAGAAGTCACCGTCACCCGGTCAGGCGGAAACTCTTCGACCTTCAGCATGGATTCCACCGGCATGGCGAAGACCAGAAAGTCAGCCTCGCCCTTTTGTGACACGGTCAGCACTGAGCCATCGCGAGACAGCACTTTGCTCTGCTTCATTCCCGGCACCCACCCAGGCGCCCCTTCGTAGTCGGTGAGCACGTCCCACACCAACTCGCTGGGCGCGCGAACGTCGGTGCTCACATGCAAGGCCACTCTCGAGCCAACCTGCCGCGCGTCGACTTTGACTTCGGCGGCAGACGCAACGGCTGCCAGCATCGCGCCAAAGAAGCCGACCAATATCCGTCCTATGGCGTATCGACTTTCACGCATGCAGGTTTCCCGGCGGTCAAACCACAACAGGCTCAGGTTCCAGGCGTATGCCGAAGCGTTCGTACACGCTGGTCTGGATCGCCTTGGCCAGCATCATGACCTCGCCGCCCGTACACGGGTGAGCGGGCGTCCCTTTGTTGACCAACACCAGCGCCTGCTTCTCGTAGACACCCGCATGTCCCATCGTTTTGCCTTTCCAGCCACAAGCATCAATCAGCCATCCGGCCGCCAGTTTGACCGTCCCGTCGGGCAAGGGGTAATGCACCACCTTGGGGTCTCTTGCGATGATGTCGGCACACTGTTCTGGCGTGACGGTGGGGTTTTTGAAGAAACTCCCCGCATTGCCAATGACAGCCGGATCTGGCAGCTTGGCCCTGCGTATGTCGCATACCCAGTCGAGCACCTGCTCAGGAGAAGGAGTGGTGCCGCCTGATTCCTCCACTCGGCGCTCAAGCTCCAGATAGCCAAGCTCGGGCTTCCAGGGGCGCGGTAACCAAAAGCGAACACGCGTGATCAGGGCTCGGCCAGCCATCCCCAGCGAACGGCTGTCTCCGGGCGCATGCTTGAACACCGAGTCGCGATACCCGAAGCCGCACTGCGCAGCGTTCAGCGTGAACGAGCGGCCCGACTCCAGGTCGATCCCATCCAGTGAATGAAAACGATCTTGAAGTTCCACGCCATAGGCACCGATGTTCTGCACCGGCGCGGCACCCACAGTTCCTGGGATCAGTGCCATGTTCTCAAGCCCCGGCCAACCTTGGGCCACTGTCCAGGCGACGAAGTCATGCCACACCTCGCCGGCACCGGCCTCCACCAACCAGCCTTTGTCGTGCGCCTCAAGCAGGCGCCGGCCTTCGATCTCCATCTTGAGCACCAATGCCTTCACATCGCCGGTGAGGACCATGTTGCTGCCCCCCCCAAGCACCAGGCGCGGCGTCACCGTCCAATCTGGCTGACTCATCAGTGCCCATACGTCTTCCTCACAGGCGATCCGGGCAAACTTCTGCGCGCGTGCGCTGATGCCGAACGTGTTGTACGGCTGGAGGGAGACCTGTTTCTCGACTAACATAGGTCTATTCTCGCATTGCCATCGCAAGAAAGGGTTTCAAGAAAATGCCGTCATTTGACACCGTTCTGGAAGCAGATTTCGTCGAAGTAAAGAACGCCGTGGATCAAGCCGCCCGGGAAATTGGTACACGCTTCGATTTCAAGGGAACCAGCGCCGCCATCGAGCTCAAAGACAAGGAAATCACGCTGTTTGGCGATGCTGACTTCCAGCTCCAGCAAATTGAAGACATCTTGCGCAACAAGTTGACCAAGCGAGGGGTGGACGTCCGATTTCTGGATGTAGGAAAAGCCGAAAAGATTGGTGGCGACAAAGTCAAGCAGCTGGTGAAAGTCCGTAACGGCGTCAGTTCCGAAGACGGCAAGAAGATCCAGCAAGTGATCAAAGGCAGCAAGATGAAGCTACAGGCCGCCATTCAGGGCGAATCGGTCCGCGTGACCGGCGGCAAGCGCGATGATCTTCAAGCTGCGATTTCGCTGATTCGTTCGGAGATGAAAGACCTGCCCTTGACGTTCAATAACTTCCGCGACTGAACCCTGAACATTGACACCACCGAAGAGCAAGAGCACCTGCCATGACGCCTGGAAAGCTGAAACGAGCCATTAAACGAATCGGCATCGGCGGGTTGGCCGCGGCTAGTGCGTTTGCGGCCTTTGCAACCGACGTCCAGATTGCAGGCAAACTGGGCCAGAAGGCCCTGATGGTGGTGGATGGAGCCCCCCCGAAGTGGATGAAGCCAGGCCAAACCATCGGCACCGTCAAACTCCTCAGCTTGGACGGCGACAAGGCAACAGTAGAGGTCGACGGCGTTCGACGAACAATCAGGGTGGGCGAAGCCCCCGTGCATGTGCAAGGAGGCCCTCCGTCCGAAGGTGATGAACGTATCGTTCTGACTGCCGATCAGCGGGGCCATTACCAGCATCAGGGCTCTATCGAGGGCAAGTCGATCCGGTTCATGGTGGATACAGGAGCGAGCGTGGTAGTGATCAGCGACGCTTCAGCCAGGCGCATGGGCCTGTCAGTCGACCGCTCGCGGCCGGTACGGGTCAATACCGCGAATGGAACGGCCCTAGGCTACTCTGTCAGATTCAAGCAGGTGCAGCTTGGCAACGTCAAGATGCGCAACGTAGAAGGCGTGGTCATACCGCGGGACATGCCCTACGCGTTGCTGGGAAACAGTTTCCTCAAGCGTTTCGACATGCGACAAACCGCTGGCCAACTCACGCTGCAAAAACGTTTCTGATGCCAGCCAAGGCACGGGCCGTCATTGCTGTGCTGCAGTGACCACAATCTCGATTCGCCAGTCATTGTCGGCCAGTTTGGCCTGCACCGTCGCTCGCGGCGGCGCGGTGCCTGGCACGACCCAAGCGTCCCACACGTCGTTCATTGCCGCAATGTCGTCGATATCCGCCAAAAAGATCTGGGCGCGCAGGATCCGGGACTTGTCGCTGCCGGCCTCCCGCAGGCGGGCCTCTACCTGAGCCAGAACGTCTTCCGTCTGGCCACGGATGTCGTGATCACCTCGCTCGGGCACCATTCCAGCCAGGTAAACCACTCCATTGAAAACCGCCGCTTCACTGTATCGGGCAGCCATTCCGATGCGATGGATGTTCTTGCTCATAGCCCATTGTAGTGTTGAGTGAACAGAGGGCAGCGGGCTCAATGTTTCGTCATGTCGCCCGTCTTCTTCCCACCTATCTTGCTTTCCTTGCCCGCCAGCAACCGGTTGATGTTCTCGGCGTGCCGCCAAATCAGCAGGATGGCCATCACGCCCAAAGCGAGGACCTGCTCATTGGGTGCGTACCAAGCCACTTTGTCGCCGAAAAGGAAAAAGACCGTCGCAAAAACGGCCGTCACGATCGAAGCCAACGAAGAGTAGCGAAAGAAGTAGGCCATGATGAGCCAAGTCGCCAGCGAGGCCAAGCCCAGCCATGGATTGAAGCCCACGATGACACCAGCAGCAGTGGCCACTCCCTTGCCACCTTTGAACCCAAAAAACACCGGAAACAGGTGTCCGAGAAAAGCCGCAAAGCCAACGGCCGCAACAGTGGCTGAACCCAATCCGAACGAACCTCCCCAGGTATCGACCAAAAACACAGGCAGCCACCCTTTGACGGCATCCAGCAGCAGTGTCACGACAGCCGCCTTTTTGCTGCCCGAGCGCAATACGTTCGTCGCCCCCGGGTTTTTGCTACCGTATGTCCGGGGATCGTTGAGCCCCATGATTCGACTGACCAAGACGGCGAACGAGAGCGAACCCATCAGGTATGCCGCGAGAGTGACGAAGTAGGGAAGAATTGTCTGCATGTTGATGACATCAGCGGGCGCCCCTGAACAGACCACCCCAAATCCGAGAGGCCCTATTCTGCCAGCGCGCAGCTCACTGGCTCTGCTCCGAGCTTGTCTGTCAGGACAGACGGCGACAAACTCACCAAAAACCCGCGTCGCCCCCCATTAATCCAGATCCGGGGCAAGTCCAATATGCTTCTTTCCACCCAAATTGGCATCTCCCGCTTCAAGCCGAAAGGCGAAGTTCCGCCAACCAGATAGCCTGAATGGCGATTTGCCACTTCCGGCACGCACGGTTGCACGGATTTCGCGCCAATCTGCCGCGCCAGCGACTTGGTGGAGACCTTGCGGTTGCCGTGCATCAGAACCGCCAAGGGACGAGCCGATTCATCCTGCATGATCAATGTCTTGACCACCGCGGAGGCGGCCACCCCCAAGGTGGCGGCGCTGTGTTGCGCACCGCCATGCTCCACGTACTCGAAAGGGTGTTCAGAAAAATCGACCTTTTGCGCCCTCAACCACTCTGTGGCCGGCGTGGCCGATACATGCGTCTTCTTTGCCATAGAGGCAATTGTGCGGCAAGCGAGACGGTTAGAGAGGCGCAGGGGGCGTCTCCGCTGCCGCACGACTCGCAAGAAACCCGGACCGACCAGCGCAAAAACCGCAACCACCAGGCACCCGAGGGTCCGGCTTCGCCGGCCCAA
>JBNKNN010000029.1:0-7591 GCA_050293865.1 Hydrogenophaga sp.
AGCAGGTGGCGTGCATCGGCCTCCACGGCCTCCGCCCCGGCCACACCGGCGGTCTTGTGCTGGCGAGAGGCCCGCAACATCACCAATGCCAATCCGCCATTGATGATCGCGCTGGCCACCGACAATCCCAAGCCCAGACCGGCCGCTTCCAGAGGCTGCGGGTCCATCAGGCGACCCGCAGCCGCCCAGCCGATGGCCACAGCAGCCCCCAGGATGAGAATGCCCTCAAACCCGCTGGAGAAATACTCGGCCTTGGTATGACCGTAGGGGTGCTCCTCGTCTGCAGGTTGCTGGGCGATGGTCACCATTGCAAAGGCGAAGATGGCGCTGGCCAGATTGACAAACGACTCCATCGCGTCCGAGAGCAGACCCACTGACCCAGTGACATACCAAGCAAGCGCCTTGAGCGCGATCGTCAGTGCCGCCGCGACAACAGATCCCAACAGAAGGCGTCTTGGAGTCAACCAAGCGTGATTTTTGTCCATATACGCGATTGTCCTCTATCCCAGTTTTTGGCTATCCTGCATAGTGGAACCACAAGGACGTTTTCGACGGACAAGAGTTCCCAGTCGGTAAGACTGCACAAAGGAGACATCAGCCATGGGACACCACCACCTGAGTCGACGCCAAGCCATTGGCGCACTCGCCACCACCGTCGCCGCGCCATCTTTGGTTCTGGCCGCGCCGCCCAACCCGATCGCAGTAGGCCGAAGTGCACCGTTGAGCGGCATGATGGCCCGAATCTCGATGGCCAATCTGAACGCCACGACGGTGGCCATCGACGAGTTCAACCAGCAAGGCGGGCACCGTGGCAGACCCATCGCCCTTGAAACACTGGACGACAAATTCGATCCAAAGCTGGCACTCGAGAACGCCCGGACGCTGGTAGAGGAAAGAAATGTCGCGGCCTTGTTCGGCTTCTTCGGCACCGCGCAAGTTGGTGCAGTCCTTCCTTATTTGCTCGAGCAGAAAACACCCATGATCACTGCCATCACGGGCAGTCCGGCTCTGCGGCAGAAGTTTCACCCCTACTTCTTCACCGCGCAGGCAAGTTACATAGATGAGTTGGTCAAAATCGTTGACAACCTGAAGACCATCATGAGCAGCCGGATTGCCATCGTCTATGACGACAACCCCTTTGGTCAGCAGATGCATCCCTTGGCCAAACAGATCATCGAGGCAAAGGGCGCGACATTTGTTGATGCCAGGCCGGTCAAACCGGACGGATCGGATGCGGGAGAGGTCGCCAAGGCCATCGTCGCGCAAACGCCTCAAGCGACCATTTTGCTGTCTGTAGGCCCTCCTGTGGTGACCTACACAAAAGCGCACAAAGCCGCCCGAGGCAGCTATATCTACACGTTGTCCCTTTCAGTCGGAGAGGCGGCTGTGAAAGCGCTTGGCGAAGACGCGAGGGGTCTGGTGGTGGCACGACTGACCCCGTCTCCCTGGAAAGCCGTTTCTCCGCTGGTGCAGCGCTACCAAAAGGCCATGAAAGCGGCCAACATGGAGATCAACTATGACACCTTGTACGGCTATGCCAACGCACAGGTCCTGATCGAAGCGATCAAGGCCAGCGGAGACAACCCCACCCGCGAGTCGATCAAAAACGGGCTTGAAAGCGTTGGCAAACTGGACCTGGGCGGAATGGAGCTGTTCTACAGCCCCACCCAGCACCATGGCACGAACTATGTCGACCTCGCCGTGCTGACAGCCAAAGGGCACTTCATTCGCTGAGCTGGCCGAACAGCTGGCTGACCTTCAAACTGTCAGGGTCACCCGGGCAAACCGACGCTTGCCTACCTGAACCACATAGGTGCCGGCTTCGAGCTTGAGCCCGCGATCGCTCACCACGCCGCCGTCCACACGAACACCAGAGCCTGAGATCAGGCGGTTGGCTTCGCTGGTGGACGGTGCCAGGCCCGCCTGCTTCAGCAGCACGCCAATGCCCAGGGGAGCGCCGCCCAGACTGACTTCCGGAATCTCGTCGGGGATGCCGCCTTTGGAGCGGTTGATGAAGTCCTGCTCGGCTGCTTCCGCTGCCGCAGCATTGTGAAACCGCGTGGTGATTTCCTTGGCCAGCA
The DNA here is from genome assembly GCA_050293865.1 of Hydrogenophaga sp. GTDB lineage: Bacteria > Pseudomonadota > Gammaproteobacteria > Burkholderiales > Burkholderiaceae_C > Hydrogenophaga. The sequence goes on from JBNKNN010000029.1 coordinate 2,082, forward strand.
TGACCTTGGCATCCTTGGGGTTGCGCCCACCGTCCACTTCGGCCTTGAGAGCCTCGATGTCCGCCAGCGATTTGAAGGACAGCAGGGTGAACCAGCGCCACATCAGATCATCGGAAATTGACAGCACCTTGGCGAACATGGTGTTGGCGTCTTCGGTGATGCCAATGTAGTTGTTCTTGGACTTGGACATCTTGTCCACGCCATCCAGCCCCTCAAGCAATGGCATGGTCAGAATGCACTGAGGCTCTTGTCCGTATTCCTGCTGGAGATGCCGCCCCATCAACAGGTTGAACTTCTGGTCGGTACCGCCGAGTTCCAGGTCACTCTTGAGTGCCACCGAGTCATAGCCTTGCATCAACGGGTACAGAAACTCATGCACAGAAATAGGCGTACCAGCCTTGTACCGGTCGTGAAAGTCGTTGCGCTCCATCATGCGCGCCACGGTGTATTTGGCGGCCAGCTGGATCATGCCCATGGAGCCCAAGGGCAGACTCCATTCGCTGTTGTAGCGAATCTCGGTCCTCTCTTGATCCAGAATCAGGCTCGCCTGACGATAGTAAGTCTCTGCGTTGGACTTGATCTGCTCAGGCGTCAGCGGTGGGCGAGTCGTGTTTCGACCCGACGGATCTCCGATCAGGCTTGTGAAGTCGCCTATCAGAAAGATGACCTGGTGCCCCAGATCCTGAAGCTGGCGCATCTTGTTGAGCACCACCGTGTGTCCGATGTGGATGTCGGGCGCCGTAGGATCCAGCCCCAGTTTGATTCGCAATGGCTGACCAGATTGCTCAGACTTCTGGAGTTTCTTGATCCAGTCGTCTTGTGGAAGCAACTCTTCGCAACCGCGAAGGCTCACGCTCAGGGCTTCACGGACGCCGTCGGTCAGCTCTGGCGCGGTATGGGGGATGTTCTGAGTACTTTCCACTGATTTGGGCCTGGTTTTCACCAGCTTTTTGTCAAATACAAAAATCCGCTGGCTGGCTATACTTTGTAAGAGAAGGCGTGAATTCTATAAGTCATGCCGCCGCTCACAAAATGTTGCTGCAACTTCCAGGGAGTTGCGGAACCATTGCGGCCTACGCGAACTCACTCAAAACAAGCCTGCCGTCCCCGGACAAGGTGATTTGGGGACCTATCAAATTGAAGAAAACAACCGTATTGCCGACGCTGAGCTCTGAATCGCGCCACCTGCCACAAATACTTCTGGGACCGATTGTGCGCCACCCCCGCCGCGTGATGGCTGGTCTGGGCGCGCTGCTGCTGGGGACGGGCGTGACAGCATTTGGGATTGCTCCCATGGCCCCTGACGTTGCCGCGCTCCCTCGCGTCAACGTGGTCGAAGGCGTTCAGCCCATGCTGAGCGATATGGCGCTGAATGAATCCACCATTGGCCCCATGGTGCTCTTCCGCACCGAAACCGTCCGTCGCGACGACACGGTGGACAGCCTGCTGGCGCGCCTGGGCGTGAGTGACCCAGAAGCCGAGCGCTTTTTGCGCAACGACGCCAACGCCCGCCAATTGTTCACGGGCGGCCGCGGCCGAAGCGTGACGGTCGAGACCACGGACACGCAAGAACTGCTGCGCCTGACCGCTCGCTGGCTGCACAACGACGAACGCGAGTTCAGCCGCCTGGTCGTTGAACGTCTGGAAAAGGGAGAAGGCTTTTCTGGCGAGATCCAGAAGGGCGAGCTCACTACTTCGAGCCAATTGGCGAGTGGCGAGATCCGCAGCTCCCTGTTTGCCTCGACTGACGCAGCCAACATTCCTGACAGCGTCGCCATCCAGATGGCTGAAATCTTCAGCAACGACATCGACTTCCGCCGAGACCTCCGGCGCGGTGACAGCTTCAGCGTTGTGTACGAGGTGCTGGAAGCCGACGGCGAAGCCATGCGCCCGGGACGCGTTCTCAGCGCACAGTTTGTCAACAAGGGGCGGGCATTCGATGCGGTCTGGTTTGAGGCGGCAGGTCGCAAGGGCGGATATTTCGACTTTGATGGGCAAAGCACCCGAAAGAGCTTCCTGACCTCCCCCCTGGCCTTTACCAGGGTCTCCAGTGGTTTTGGCATGCGCTTCCACCCGATCGCCAAGCGTCGCAAGGCTCACCTGGGTGTTGACTACGCAGCGCCGACCGGTACGCCTGTGCGCACCATCGGAGATGGCGTGGTGACCTTCGCCGGCTGGCAGCGCGGCTACGGGAACATCATCGAAATCTCACACCGAAACGGCAAGTCCACCAAGTACGCTCACCTCAGCCGCATCCATGTGCGCAAAGGTCAGCGTGTTGACCAAGGTGAGAACATCGGCGCAGTGGGCTCTACCGGCGCCTCTACCGGACCGCACCTCCACCTGGAGTTTCTGGACAAAGGCCAACACCAGGATCCGCTGAAAATCGCTCGCGAAAGCGAAAGCATCCCGGTTCCAGAAGCGCTCCGAGCTCAGTTCGGGGCCATTGCCAAAGAGCAGAAGCTCGCTCTGGCTGCAGCTTCAACCGTGGTTCAGGCCAGCGCCCGCTGAAAACAACCAGGCGTCAAAGGCTGAGCAACCAATAAAAGAAGCGCCCAAGGGCGCTTCTTTTATTGGTGCCGCTGCGCAGTGAGAAGGTGCTCGGCGAATACGAGACAGCAACGACGGCGGTCAGACGCTGAAGCTGGAGCCGCACCCGCACGTGGTAGTGGCGTTCGGATTGCGGATCACAAACTGCGCGCCCTCCAAGTCTTCCTTGTAGTCGATCTCGGCTCCGACCAGATACTGATAGCTCATTGCATCGATCAACAAGGTCACACCGTTTTTGCTCATCTGGGTGTCATCTTCATTCACGGCCTCATCGAAGGTAAAGCCGTACTGGAAGCCGGAACAGCCTCCACCTTGGACAAACACGCGCAGCTTCAACTCAGGATTGCCCTCCTCGGCCACCAGTTCAGCCACTTTGGAGGCGGCGCTGTCGGTGAACACCAGCGGCGCTGGCATCTCTTCGGTTGTCGTGGTCTCGGCAACAGCAGTCATGGGTATACCTCTTCATCGGGGAACGTTACCCCGCCAACTTTTCAAACGGCTGGCACACAAGCGCACCAACCGCGATGGATGAAAAGTTTAGCAAATAACTCGGAAATGTCCGAGCTCAGCTGTTATTTGCCGCCAGTTTCAGTGGGGGCTTTTCCTCGGCAGCCACGCCGACGCCAGCCATCGGCTTGAGCTGCCCAGCAATGGTCGCGCCTTGGTGCATCTCCAGCGCCTTGTAGGACACATCGCCTTCGATACTGGCTTTGGGCTGAAGCTCCAGCAACTCATAGGCAAACACAGGGCCCTTGACCGTGCCATTGATGATGACATGGTCGGCATGGACCTGACCCGTCACTTTGGCCACCTCGCTGATCACCAGGATGCTGGGTTTTTCGTCACTGGCACGGATATCACCCTGCACCTCGCCGTCAATGCGCAGCCCATCAAGAAACTGTACGTTGCCTTCAATGCGCGTTCCTTGCGCAATCAGGCTCTTGATGGGTGGGTGCTTCTTCTTGCCGATCATGGCGTATCTCCTGGGAGTTGTGTGACTCACCGCCCGGATCAGAGCTTGATGGTCTGAACCGACTTGGCGGTGCCGTTTTGCAGAATTTTGGCGGTTACAGTTTTTACCACGGCGTTCGCGGGAACGTCCACCATGCCTTCCAGCCGCAGGTAGCGGTTGACCGAGACGCGCTGGGGCTCCGAAGCCTGATTGGCTGACCAGGGCTTGCCATCGCGCAAACCCGAGAACGTGATCTCGAGTTCTCCCTGAAAGTCGGGTGCATTTTTCAAAGGCTGGATCATGAGCACTTGCCACTTGAGTTGAGTGCTCGACATCCGGTCGACCTGCAAGCCTCGGATGCTCAATGCACTGCTGCCATTGGCAGGAATAAGGCGCTCAAAGAATCCGAGGTCGTTGCGCAAAGCGAGGTTGTCGGCCTCCAATTGCCGGATGCGGAGCAACAGCTGCTCCTGTGCAGCCTTTTCTGCTGTCAGGAGACTGCCAGACGTGTCAGCCACCACCTTGGCCTCGCTGAGTGATTTCGACAGGGTGGAGACCTCGTCCCGCAAACGCTCTAGCTCTTCCTGGGCGTTGGGCTCAAGGCCTGCGATCTCTTTGCCGAACTCGAACGCCCATATGGCCAAGGCGCCCGAGAAGCCCAGCACCACAGCCAGCAGGAGCATGCGTACTGGCCACGAGGAGGCGCTTCGGATCGCCACGCGTGGGGTACTGGCCGTCAAGCGGCGACGCATCAGTCTCAGTCGCATCCAGCTACCTTGCTCCTTTTCATGAATTCATTCGGCCTACACTTTTGAGCCCAATAGGGCTCCTGAAAGAAAAAGCCGCCCCAAGTCTGACTTGAAGGCGGCTTTCTTGGCAGGTGCCAGGTCGATCAGCGCTTGCTGAACTGCTTGCGACGACGTGCGCCACGCAGACCAACTTTCTTACGCTCGACCTCACGCGCGTCACGCGTGACAAAACCGGCTTGCGACAGCTGAGGCTTGAGCTCTGCGTCGTAGTCGATCAGCGCGCGGGTGATACCGTGACGCACTGCACCGGCTTGACCGGATTCGCCGCCGCCGTGGACGTTGACCTGAATGTCGAAGGTTTCGACGTTGTCAGTCAGGACCAGAGGCTGCTTGGAAATCATGATCGAGGTCTGGCGGCCGAAGAATTCTTCAATGCTCTTGCCGTTGACCGTGATCTTGCCGGTGCCTTTTTTCAGAAACACGCGGGCGACGCTGGACTTGCGACGGCCGGTGCCATTGTTCCATTCACCAATCATCTCGTCGCTCCTTTAGATTTCCAGCACTTTAGGCTGCTGTGCGGTGTGCGGATGCTCTTCGCCGCCATACACCTTGAGCTTCTTGATCATGGCGTAGCCCAGAGGACCGCGTGGCAGCATGCCCTTGACGGCTTTCTGCAGTGCGCGACCAGGGTGCTTGGCTTGCATGTCACGGAAGGTCGTGCCATAAATGCCGCCTGGGTGGCCAGTGTGACGGTAGTAGACCTTGTCCAAGGCTTTGTTGCCTGTGACACGGATTTTGGAAGCGTTGATAACGACGATGTAATCGCCGGTATCGACGTGAGGCGTGTAAATGGCCTTGTGCTTGCCGCGCAGTCGGAGAGCCACTTCACTGGCAACTCGTCCGAGGACCTTGTCGGTCGCGTCAATCACAAACCACTCGTGCGTCACGTCAGCTGGTTTGGCGCTGAACGTTTTGGTCATGAGTACTCTCTGGAGTCAAAGGGTTTGGTGAGCCCTTTTCCACGGTCGGACCTTCTCTGCTGGAAGACTCTTAGGTGGGGTTACAAACAGGAAAACACCCGAAGGCGTTGCCCGTCTGCCTTCGCCGCGGGGCTTCAAAAATCGCTGCGAAGCCCTCGATTGTACGAAATTTGAGGCCTTCAAGGCAATTTTTTCACCGAAGGCGTATCCGCAGCGCTACCATGCCCGCATGCTCAGTTACCGCCACGCCTTTCACGCCGGCAACCACGCCGACGTTCT
>JBNKNN010000030.1:0-8380 GCA_050293865.1 Hydrogenophaga sp.
TTTATCTGGCACTTCGGTGAGATGGGCAGCCGTTGGGGCATCAACCGAACGGTGGGGCAGATCTACGCCCTTCTCTACGTGACACCACGGCCTCTCCACGCAGAGGAAATTGCCGAAACCTTGGAAATCTCCCGGTCCAATGTCAGCATGGGCCTCAAGGAGTTGCAGGCCTGGCGCCTGACGCGCTCGCGCCGCCTGCCCGGCGACCGGCGAGACCACTTTGAAGCGCCAGAAGACGTGTGGGAGATCTTTCGTGTGCTGGCCGAGGAACGCCGACGGCGCGAGATTGAACCCACTCTGTCCATGTTGCGCGGCGCATTGCTGGAGACCCCTGCCAGTGATGAAGAGCTCTACGCTCAGGCGCGCATGCGAGAAATGCACGACCTGATCGATAGGCTCATGACCTGGTTCGACGATGTGCAGAAACTCGCTCCCGAAACCGCCATGCAACTCATGGGCATGGGCACAAAGGTGACCCGTGTGCTGGAGCTCAAGGACCGGATCACTGGCAAGTCTTCTGCCAAGAAGGTTCCGAAGAGTTCGCGACTCGAAGCGGCGGCAGGCGACGGAGCCGCCTGAACAGGACACGTCCTGCCCCAACGGCCCTTCCTGACCGCTGATCCGTCGGCCCTAAAGCAGAGTCCTCACGAATTCTCAACCGGCGCCCCTGACGCGCGCCTTGCCCTACCTGCGCCTGAACATGGATACATTGCTGCTTTCACGCCTGCAATTTGCGGCGAACGTGAGTTTTCACATTCTTTTCCCGACCATCACGATCGCTTTGTGCTGGTTTCTGCTTTTCTTTCGTGTGGCGCAAAACCGGACAAAGAGTCCGGCATGGGAGGAGGCCTACTACTTCTGGACCAAGGTCTTCGCATTGACCTTTGCTCTCGGAGTGGTCTCAGGGATCGTGATGAGCTTTCAGTTCGGCACCAACTGGCCAGGTTTCATGGAAAAGACCGGCAACATCTCAGGTCCGCTGCTGGGCTACGAGGTGTTGACCGCCTTCTTCCTGGAAGCCAGTTTTCTGGGCATCATGTTGTTTGGTCGCGGCCGCGTGTCGCCGAAGATGCACCTCTTCGCCACTTCCATGGTGGCCATCGGGACTACCATGTCTGCCTTCTGGATTCTGAGCCTGAACTCCTGGATGCAGACACCGGCCGGCTATGAAGTCGTCAATGGCGAGTACCTGCCTGTGGATTGGCTGGCAGTCGTGTTCAATCCGTCCTTCCCGTACCGGTTTACACACAAACTGCTGGCATCAACGCTGACGGTGTCCTTCCTCATTGCGGGCGTGAGCGCCTGGCAAATCCTCAAAGGCAGCGCCAACGCGGGAACTTTCAAGGCCATGCGAGCCGCGCTGGTCGCCGGCGCCATCGCCATACCCACGCAGATCTGGGTTGGCGACCTGCACGGGCTGAACACGCTGGAGCACCAGCCGGCGAAGATCGCTGCCATCGAAGGCATCTGGGAGACCGAAAGGGGCGCTCCTCTGACCGTGTTCGGCATTCCCGACGAAGCGGCCAAGACAACCCACTTCGCGATTGAAATTCCGAAAATGGCCAGCCTGATCCTTCGCCATGACGCCCAGGGCGAACTCAAGGGATTGTCGGAGTTTGAGGGCGCATCGCCCCCTGTGGCACCCGTCTTCTATGCTTTCCGCGTGATGGTTGGCGTGGGGATGCTCATGTTGGCCGTGTCCTGGTTGGGTGCGTTCCTGGTGTGGCGTCAGCGAGGCAATGCCCGGCTGAGCTTTCCCAAGCTGTTTCTTTGGGTGCTGGTTGGCATGAGTTTTTCCGGCTGGACGGCCACGATTGCAGGTTGGTACGTCACCGAAATTGGCCGACAACCCTTCATTGTCTATGGTGCGCTGCGCACCAGCGAGGTGGCCACCACGATTGCTCCGCCCTACGTCGCCGCGACACTTGCCGCCTACGTGATTGTTTATGCCCTGCTGCTGGTCACCTACGTGGGGGTGGTCAAGCATCTGGCTGAGCAACGCTCTGGCGACGTGATCCCCGCCCATGACGACCCCACGCTGGGCAAGGCAGGCGTCTGACCGCCATCCTGGGTCTCGACGACGTCAAATGCGTCAACTTTGAAAGATTGAACCGGAGTACTGACATGCCACAGACTTGGGGCGAATGGTTGCCTTTGATCTTCCTGGCCGTGATGGGCCTGGCCTTGCTGGCCTACGTGATTCTCGACGGCTATGACCTTGGTGTCGGACTGCTGCTGCCTGCCGCCAAGGCCGAAGAGCACAAGGACACGATGATTGCCAGCATTGGTCCGTTCTGGGATGCCAATGAAACCTGGCTGGTCCTGGGTGTCGGCGTCCTGTTGGTCGCTTTCCCGAAAGCCCATGGTCTGGTACTACAGGCCTTGTATTTGCCGGTGGCCATCATGCTGATCGGCCTGATCCTGCGTGGCGTGGCGTTTGACTTCCGAGTCAAGGCCCCGATCCAGTACAAGCGCTTCTGGAACAACGCTTTCTTCGCCGGTTCGCTGGTCGCCAGCATGGCGCAAGGCTGGATGCTGGGCAGCTACGTGACTGGCTTCGACAACGGCTTGATAGGGCTGGCCTTCAGCGCAGGCATCGCGATCACCTTGCCCGCGGCGTATTTGTTGCTGGGCTCCGGGTGGCTGATCATGAAGACCGACGGAACGCTGCGCGAACTGGCCATTCAATGGGCCCGCCGCGCCATGTGGCCGATGGGCATTTCCTTGCTCGCCATCTCTGTGGCGACGCCAATGGTGTCCAGCGCGGTTTTTGAAAAGTGGTTCAGCGGCCCATCCTCGATCGCCTTGATGCCAGTGCCACTGACATGTGCCCTGGCTTTTGCAGTCATCCGCTGGACGCTGGTGAATCGGCCGATTGTTGACGGCGGTCACGGCTGGTTGGTGTTTGCCTCCACCGTGCTGATTTTCGTTCTGGCCTTCTTTGGACTGTCCTACAGCATCTTCCCGAACATCGTCATCGGCAAGATGACTGCCTGGGAGGCAGCCATCCAGACAGGCCCGCTCACCGTCGTGTTCATAGGCGTGGCCATCACCCTGCCAGTGATCGTGATCTATACCACCTATATGTACCGCGTGTTCTGGGGCAAAGCCACTGACCTCAGCTACAACTGACCCTGCGAATCGACGGTGCTGTGCTGGCCGTTGATAACCACATGCCGGATGGCTCGGTCGTCGGCCAGCACGATCAAGGCAAACAACAATTCGTCAAGGCTTTCAGCCATTTTATGCTTGCGGGCCAGCAGAGGGGTTGCCCTAGGGTCGATGGCGATGAAGTCTGCTTCGCAACCGGGCTGGAGATTGCCCACCACGCCACCCAGGTCCAGGGCCATGGCGGCACCCGCCGTGTGCTGCCACCAAAGGTGGCCGGGCGAGAGGGTGACCCCACGCTTGGTCTGCCCTTCTCGCGCCACCTTGTAGGCTGCCAGCATGGTGGCAAATGGCGAGAAACTGGTGCCACCGCCAACGTCACTGGCCAGGCCGTAGCCCATGCCTGCTTCGTCGGCCGACAGGTAGTCGAAGAAACCGCTGCCCAGAAAGGCGTTGCTGGTCGGGCAGACAGCGGCCACAGAGCCGGTTCGGGCCATGTCTCTTCGGTCTTGGGCTGTCAGGTGCAGGCAATGCGCATAGACGGCTCGTTCGCGCAACAATCCATGGTCTTCATACACGCCCAGATAGCTGCGAGACTGCGGGAACAGTTCGGCAGCCCAACGCACCTCATCGAGGTTCTCTGCCACATGGGACTGGATCCACACATCGGGGAACTGCGCTGCCAGATCGCCAGCTCCGCGCAACTGCTCGTGGGTGCTGGTGGGCGCAAAGCGCGGTGTGATGGCATAGCCCAACCGCTCCTTTCCATGCCACTGTCGAATCAAGGCCACGGTGTCGGCGAGGCTTTGCTCGGTTTCGTCGCGCACACCATCAGGGCTGTGACGATCTTGCAGCACCTTGCCCGTCATGAAGCGCAGTTGCCGGCGATGCGCCTCTTCGAACGCCGCATTGACCGACGCCGGATGGGATGTCGCGAAGGTCAGAGCCGTGGTCACGCCATGGCGCTGAAGCTCATCAAAGAAGAAGCTCGCCACCGACCCTGCGTAGGCCCCATCGGCAAAACGGGACTCGTAGGGAAAGGTGTAGTTCTCGAGCCAGGGCAGCAAACCGTCGGCCGGTGCGCCGATGATGTCGGTCTGCGGGTAGTGGATGTGCATGTCCACAAACCCGGGCGCGAGGATCAGGCCACGCCAGTCTTCGATGGCCACCCCAGGAAAACGCTCGGCCAGTGACGCAAAGCTGCCGGCTGCCCGAATGACCTTTTTGCCACCTGCATCAGGGCCGACCACCAGTAGCCCGTCGTCGTCATAGACAGGACTGTGGTTTTCTTCGCTGAATCGCAGCAGTGCTGCCCGGTAAGCTCTCATGGGAAATAGCTTACTCCGAAAGCAGGCAGCAAACCGGTGACCCGGGTTCGGGTCAGCGTGAAATCTGGCCGACCACACCTTCCACGAACCGGTTCATCGTGAGGATGGCCTTGTCGTTGAGACTCTGTCCGGCGGGAATCATCTCTCCGCCCTCATTGTCCTTGACGGCATTGGCCCCTGCGGCGAACACCTTGAGCCTGCCTGAGGCAATGTCAGCCTGACGGGCCTCCACTTCCGCGCGCACCGCAGCGGGCACTTTGGGACCAAAAGCGTCGACCTTGATCATGCCTTCAGTCACACCACCCCAGATCTGGCCAGGCTTCCAGGTACCCTCTATCACAGCCTTGACGCGCCGGGTGTAGTAACTGCCCCAGAGGTGGGTCACAGCCACGACTTGTGCATCGGGCGCCACCTTTCGCATGTCTGAGTGGTAGGCCACCGCCAGCTTGCCGCGCTCTTGCGCAGCCGACATCACGGCGGTTGACCCGGTGTGAAAGGCGAGCACTTCGGCGCCTTGATCCATCAGGCTCATGGCGGCTTCCCGCTCACGGGCAGGATTGAACCACTCATTGAGGAAGACCACGCGCACCCGAGCCTTCGGGTTGACCGAATGCATGCCCAGCGCGAAGGCGTTGATGCCCTGGACCACTTCCGGGATCGGGAAGCCAGCCACGTATCCGGCCTCTGTCGCCAGACGGCCCGCCGCAATGCCCGCCAGATAGCGGCCCTGGTAATAGCGCGCGTTGGATGCAGCGACGTTCTCCGCGGTTTTGTAGCCGGTGACGGACTCGAACTTCACATTGGGGAACTCTTTGGCCACTTTGAGCGTGGGCTCCATGTAACCGAAGCTGGGCGTGAAGATGATCTGGTTGCCCTGCTGCGCCAGGTCGCGAATCACGCGCTCGGCGTCAGCGCCTTCTGCCACCTGTTCGACGTACGTGGTCTGGACGGCATCCCCCAGAGCCTTCTCCACGGCCAATCGGCCTTGGTCGTGCTGACGTACCCAGCCCGCATCCGTCAATGGTGCGACATAAACGAATGCCGCCTTGACTGGTGGCGCCACGGAGGCGCCCGCGGCAGACTGCGCGGAGGCAGCGAATGACAGCGAGGCTAAGGAGAAGGACAGGGTCAGAGCGGCTGCGACCCAACGAGCAGATTCCCGGGCATGAGCGCGCCCGGCCGCGAGGTTTTTGTACATGGTGTTCCTCTACATGACTTCCCGAATGTGGACAAAAAGAAGCGAGCCGGGGAAGCACCGGCTCGCTCAGTTTTCATTGTATCGCAGTGCAGCATCTCTTGCCAGCTCGTTCGAGAGCGGCTCTGAGTGCTTTCAGCGTGGCCATCAACGGCGACTGCCCCCGAGAACCAGGGCAAGACCGCCCAACGCCATGGCGCCCACACCCGCCCACATGGGAACGTTCACCGTTTCCTTTTGCCGCACGGACAACTCCAGCGGGCCGATCTTGGCGGCGGTCTCATCTTTGGTGTAGCTGAACCCGCCATATACCAGTGCCAAGGCGCCAAGCACCAGCAGGACAGCGCCAATCCATTTGCTCGCGTTCATGATGTTCTCCTGATTAGGGGCCACCGGCGGTGGCCCGATCTCGATATGACTTCATGAGACCACGCCAGGCGGCGAAGGCTTGTAGGACGTCGCCGCAAGACAGCGCAGGTCAATCGCGCAAGCACTGGCGCGTTACAGCACAATGGAGTCCATCTGTTCGAACATTGCTCATGACCATGTCAAGCTCACTGCCCCTGATTCTCTATGCCCTCTTCTTCGCGGCCATGCTGCCAATCGCTCTGGCCATGGTTGGCGGCGGTTTGCGCACCCGAGCCATGGGGCGACTGGACAATCATCACCCCAGGGCGCAACAGGCCCAGTTGACGGGAAGGCCGGCGCGGGTCTACGCGGCGCAAGCGAACGCCTGGGAGTCGCTCGCGGTGTTTTCTTCCTGCATCCTGATTGCCCACGCCTCCGGTCTTGACCTGCACTTGTTGAACACTGCTGCCATTGGATATCTGGTCATGCGGCTGTTGCATGCGCTCTTCTATACCTTCGACCAGGCATCTTTGCGTTCGCTGGCCTACGCGGGCAGCAAGGTGTTTTGCGTACAGATCGTATATCTGGCCGTCAAGCACGCTGGGTAGACACGGATCGAACCGATGCTGAGCGAAGACGAGCGCGAGCGGTTCGAAGCTTCTGTCCGGCAAGTGCACGCAGCGGTCAGCCGCAGCGTGCAGCACTTGTCGCCTTCCGATGCCCGCAAAGTGTCTCTTCAACAGCTCTACCGGGGCTTGGGCGTCGTCTTCGAGCAGGCTATGCAAGGCGACACACTGCGCCCCGCTTGCGAGAGCGGGTGCTCTGCCTGCTGCCACCAGGAGGTCAGCGTCACGCCCATCGAAGCCGAGGCCTTGTGGTGTCACTTGCAAGCGAACTGGTCAGACCATGATGTCAGCCGGTTGCTGCAGAGCGCGATGGCTCAAGCTCAAGCGCAAGCGCACCGCAGTGATCTGGCGTGGTCGGAAAAACCCGCTTGCGTTTTTCTGGGCGCCGACCGGTTGTGTGCGGTGTACGAGATTCGACCTGCCGCCTGTCGAAAGTGCCATTCCCTCTCGCGAGACGCCTGTGAGGCCAGGAGCGAGAACATCCCCCAGAACCTCAAGCTGCTGATGGATGCCGAGGCCTTGATCGGTGGCGTCCGGCTCACCATGGATGAACGAGGCGAAACGCAACGGGTGCAGCCACTGCCCCAGGCCCTGCTGGATGCCTGGCGCAGGTTGGCGACCTGAACACCTGCTTCTGCCGCTATAGTCTTCAGTATCGCCAATCGTGGCGGGGCGAGGTATCGCTCATCAGGAAGAGGAGGATATTCATGACCACAAAGTACCAACTGGCCCAGCTCAACATCGCTGAACTCAAAGCCCCGATCGACTCCCCCGAACTGGCCGATTTCGTGGCCAACCTGGATCGCATCAATGCATTGGCAGAAGCGTCACCCGGCTATGTCTGGCGCCTGAAAACCGAGGAAGGCGACGCAACAGCTGTTCGCGATTTCGGTGAATCCACCTTGGTGAACATGTCCGTTTGGGAGGGCGTGGAGGCGCTCAACGCGTATGTCTACCGGTCAGGCCATGTCGATGTGATGCGCCGGAGGCGGGAATGGTTTGAACGCATGGCCAACATTCACATGGTCTTGTGGTGGGTTCCCGCAGGCCATTTGCCCACAGTACAGGAGGCCGCCGACCGACTGGCCTTGCTGCGTTTGCAAGGTCCGTCATCTGCCGCCTTTACTTTCCGGCAGGCCTACCCGCCACCCGATGCTGCCATGGGCGAAGTGCCGCACGATCACGGGGATGCTTGCCCTGCATGAACAGGTTCACGTTCAAGCCTCCTGCTCCTGCCCCTGTCCACACCTAGCCACACCGCTGTGCCTTCCATGGCCGATACCCCCTTTGGACTCATTCGCTCCCATTTGGAAGGCGAGACCGATTTGCTCTCCATATGGGTAGAGGTTCACCGCGATGTGAACCATTTCTCGGGCCTGACCACTGTGGTGGAAGGCTTTCAGTCGCTCGATGCCTTGATGCGAACCGAGTTCGAGCTGCAAAAGGGCCAGGCCAGCTTGAAAGCGGGCCTGTTGGACGAACGCGCCTCTTTGCAGCGCTTCCGGGTCAACTCTGATCCTGTGGCCGAAGTGCTGGCGCACTACCCTTGGTTGTCGGTATTGGTATTGGCCTTGGTGGTGGTGCGCGACTATCAGCGCTTCAAAGACAGCGCGCTGACCATGCTGGCCGATGCAAAACGTCTGATCGCCGGCATTCGTGGCATGAGCCAGCGTCAGCGCCAGAAGCTGGAAGCAGGCGTGAAGCTGCTGATCGAGCGGTTGCTCGCAGGCAGTGAAGACAGTCTGCGCCACTGGGCCGACCGCCTGTACCGCGCG
>JBNKNN010000031.1:0-18325 GCA_050293865.1 Hydrogenophaga sp.
AGGCACATTGGCGATTAGCATCCCCACCGTCGTACCGAATACCACAGCCCACAGAGGCTCATACTGGGCGCCCAGTGCGATCGTCGCCACCTGGGTCTTGTCTCCCATCTCCGCGAGAAAGAACACCCAGACTGTCAGGACAAAGACGCCCCATCCGGGCTTGGTGACGCCTGCTTCATCGTCATCGAGCTTGTCTGGCACAAGCATCCACAGCGCCATCGCCACAAAGCCTCCAGCCAACACCCAGCGCATCACCGCAGGGTCCACGTGCTGATCGATCCATGCACCCAGCGCCCCTGCCAGCGCGTGGTTGAGCAAGGTGGCGACGAGAATGCCCCAGATGATGGGCCAGGTGCGCTTGTGGCGCGTCGCCAGCACCAGCGAGAGCAATTGGGTCTTGTCGCCCATTTCGGCAAGCGCCACCAGCGCCGTTGATATAAAGAAAGCATCCAAACCAGTAGCCTCTACGCAGCGTCCAATACGCCCGAACAATGCCGTGGAAACGCAAGCCCAAGCGCCAAGTCGTGCTTATCCCACGCTTCGAGCGCCCCAAGACAAGGCGTTACATTGAAAAAACGTACACTTTTGTGTGTTGTTCCCATTTCGGGCACTAGAGCGAGATTCTGCCCCATGCCCAGGCATGCGAGGCCTCCCACCAAATGAATGCCCCAACTTCCACACCAGACTCCCCGCTGTTTCGCAGCGAGGCTGTGACAGGCCAGCGCACACCCGCGTTGGGCCAGATTGTGCTGACGCCCCGCCTCTCGGGCATGTGGGTCAGCCTGATCGCTGCCGCATTGGCTGTCGCTGTGATCGTCTTCGCCTTCGTTGGAAGCCTGCAGAGACGCGTCACCGTCAATGGGCAACTGCTGCCGGCAGGCGGCGTGTTGCGCGTGCACACCCCCCAGGCCGGCGTGGTCACCGAAAAACATGTCCGAGAAGGCCAGATGGTCCGCAAAGGCGACGTTCTCTATGTGCTCAGCAGCGACCGAATGGGAGAAGACTCGCGCGAATTGCAGGCTGACATTGCCAGCCAGCTGGAGCAGCGCAAGGACTCCCTCGGCCAGGAATTGCGACGACAGGTCATAGCAAAAGATGATGAGCTTGCACGATTGCGTCGGCGCTTGGTTGCGGCTCAGGGAGAAGCCACCGCGATGGCGGCCCAGGTCGATCAGCAAAAGGCTCTGGTGGCCATCGCTCGTGACACCCGCAACCGCTACAAAGGACTGGCCGACAAGGACTACATTGCGCATGAAGAACTGGTTCAGAAAGACATGGCTCTGGCCGAGCAGAACGCACGCCTCAGGGCATTGGATCGGGAGGCGCTGGCTCTGGGGCGAGAGCGCAATCAGTTGGAGCAGCAGATTGAATCCACCGCGCTTCGCTACGATGACCAGATCGCGCAACTTGAGCGCGACATGCTGGGCGCCGAGCAGCAACTGACTGAAGTGGAGAGCCGCCGGCGCGTTGTCGTGACGGCACCAGAAGACGGCCGGGCCACGCTCGTCACCGCGGAAAAGGGACAGCGTGTGGACGCTGCCGTGGCCTTGGTCACCATCGTGCCGAGCAACAGCCCGCTCCAGGCCCGTTTGTACGCCCCCAGCAGCAGCATCGGCTTCGTCAAGAAGGGGGACGAAGTCTTGCTGCGCTACCAGGCCTTCCCCTACCAGAAGTTCGGCACCTACCGCGGGGTGGTGGAATCCGTCTCCACCAGCGCGGTCACGCCGAGCGAACTCAGCGCAGTCCCTGCCGTCAACACCAGTCCGACCGAGCCGGTCTATGCCATTACCGTCAAGCTCGACGTGTATGAAGTCGAGGCATTTGGACAGGCTCGCCCCTTGCAAACGGGCATGCAACTCGAGGCAGACATTCTCCAGGAGCGCCGCAAGCTCTATGAGTGGGTACTGGAGCCCTTGTATAGCGTCACCCGACGCATGAGCTGAGCGCATTCGACTCAGTAAACAGTACGCAAGCACCCAAGCCGGAGACCTACACTTGAGCTGGACCGACCAACTATCTTTTGGCCTCAGACGCAAGCTGCCCGTCATGTTGCAGACAGAAGCGGCGGAATGCGGCTTGGCCTGCCTGGCCATGGTGCTCAACCGACATGGTGTCGTGACCGACCTCGCTGCCTTGCGGTCACGCCATTCGATCGCCTTGACCGGCATCACGCTCGAAACCCTGAGCCAGATTGCAGAACGCGAACAACTGGGTTCCCGCGGCCTTCGCCTGGAGCTCAACGAGCTGCCTCAACTTCGCCTGCCTGCGATCCTGCACTGGGACCTCAACCATTTTGTCGTTCTCAAAGCTGCCAGCGCGACGCATATCGACATTCACGATCCGGCCTTTGGCGAGCGACGCCTGAGCATGCAGGAGGCGTCCAGCCATTTCACAGGCGTGGCATTGGAGCTCTGGCCCAACCCGGGTTTTGCCCCACGGGAAGAAAAATCACCCATTCGCTTGAGCCGCCTGATCGGACAGGTCTCGGGCTTCTGGCCCACACTGACTCAGGTCTTGCTGCTGTCCCTCGCGTTGGAGGTCTTCAGTCTGGTCTCGCCACTGTTCATGCAATGGGTTCTGGACCACGTGGTGGTTTCAAGGGACATGCAGCTTCTGACCACTCTGGCCCTGGGCTTCGCTCTGCTCATGGTGATTCAGCAGGCCACCCGTCTGGCGCGCTCCTGGCTGCTGATGGTCATCAACACGTCGGTGGGGCTGCAGTGGCGAGCCAATGTTTTCGCCCACATGACGCGCCTGCCGCTGTCATACTTCCAGAATCGGCACCTCGGCGACATCGTGTCGCGGGCCGGGTCAGTCTCCAACATCCAGGCCACCCTGACCTCTGCGTTTGTAGAAGCCGTGTTTGATGGTCTGCTGGTGATCTTGACCCTGGTCCTGATGTTCGTCTACGACGTCACTCTCGCCTGGGTCGCCATCGTGTCCGTGGCGCTGTACCTGGTCATCAGGCTGATCTGGTATCGCCCGCTGTATGCGGCCAATGAAGAAACCCTGGTTCGCGACGCCAATGAGTCCACACATTTTCTGGAGTCGATCCGCGGCATGCGGGCCATCCAGCTTTTTGGGCGCCAGAACCATCGTCAAGGCACATGGCAAACCCTGCTCGTTGGTGCCACCAACGCACGATTGAAGGAACAGAAGCTGCAGATTCTCTACCGGCTGGCCAGTGGTCTGATCGGTGGCAGCTTCACCCTTCTCATCGTGTGGCTCGGTGCGAAAGAGATCGTCAACACCCAGCTCACCGTGGGTATGCTGATCGCCTTTCTCGCCTATCGTGGGCAATTCGAGGCCAGAACGGTTGCCCTCATCGACAAAATGATCGATCTCAAGATGCTGCGCCTGCACGCCGAGCGTCTGGCCGACCTGGTCCTTACTCCGACCACCGGCGCTCAGGGTGCCACACCGTCGCACCGTCCTCACCCTGGCGCGCAGAGCCAGAACCCAACACCACCCACCATCGTGCTCGAAAACGTGCGCTACCGATATGGCGACGCAGCACCCTGGGTGATTGATGGGCTGTCGCTTGAGTTGAGGCCAGGAGAGCGGGTCGCCATCGCTGGACGCTCGGGCTGTGGCAAGACGACACTTGTGAACTTGTTGCTGGGCAGCTTTGCTCCAACCGACGGTCAAATCCGCATCGATCAGAACCCGCTTTCACCCGCGGGCGTCGATGTGTGGCGTCAACAGGTTTCGACAGTCATGCAGGACGACACACTTTTTGCAGGATCGATCGCCGACAACATTTCGTTTTTTGACGACCGCCCGGACACGGAGTGGATGATGGACTGCGCAGACCTGGCGGCCTTGCATGACGAAATCGAGCGCATGCCCATGGGATACCAGACCTTGATCGGCGACATGGGTACAGCGCTTTCGGGCGGCCAGAAACAACGCCTGATGCTGGCTCGTGCGCTCTACAAGCGCCCCACCGTGCTCATTCTGGATGAAGCCACCAGCCAGTTGGACATCGAATCCGAAGCAATGGTCAATGACGCTGTCAGCTCGCTGCCCATTACCCGCATCGTGGTGGCACATCGGCCCGAAACTCTGGCGGCATCAGACAGGGTGGTCGAACTGGACAACGGCCGCGTGGTGTTCGACGGCACGCCAGACGAGTACTTTGATCGCAAAGGCTTCGTGCGGCGCACAGTACCTCAGGCATGAAAACCGTTCCGATCGTACCCATGCGCCTGTTGCACCCAATCACCCCATGTCGCCGGCTGCGCTTGTCAAAGGTGGCTGTCAGCGTGGGGTTGGCCTGGGCTGGCGCAGCGGCATTCGCGCAAGAACCGCCACCCACCTCGCCATCTCCATCATTGCGTTTGAGCACCTCTTTGCTCGACGCCCGCGCCGCTACCCGGGGATCCGAGCAGACCATGCATGGGGACTCGGGCATGGCTGAACCCCATTGGACCGAGCGGGCCGGCCAGTGGGTCCCGGGAAGTCAAGCCTGCCAGCAACGCCCCGAACCGCCCTGGTCTGCCCTCAGCCTGGCTGACGCCATGACGCACCTGCTTTGCACCAGTCCGGCCTTGCGAGAGGCGCTCGCCGCCACCACCCAACGGGAGGCGGACGTGGCACTCAGCGACGCCAGCCGTTGGCCCTCCTGGCGTGCCAACGTCGACTACAACAACTACCGCAATTTCAATTCCAGCGGAAGTGCCGGCAGTACATTGGGCGCCTCGCTCGGTTTGTCTTGGGTCATGCTGGATTTTGGTCGGCGCAATGCTGACCTCAGGGCGACCCGATTTGCACTGGCGTCTGCGCAGGCCTCGCGGGACGCAGCCATCGATGAGCAAGTGTTGAACCTGCTGAGCCTGTATGGAGACGCCGTGGTGGCACTGGCAGCAAGGGACGCCGCTGCCGAATCCCGCTCCACCAGTGCGCAGACCGCGGAAGCAGCCAAAGCTCGCCACGAGGCGCGCGTGTCCAGCCGCATCGACCGGCTGCAGGCGCAAACCGCATTTGCTCAAGCCCGACTCGCACACGTACGTGCCCTGAGCGAATGGAGCAACGCCCGAGCACGACTCGCACAGGCGCTGGGAGGCAAAAGCGACCAACCTATCGCCCTGAGCCAATGGGAGCAGTGGGTTTATGAAGACCCTTCCCCTACTGACGCCGACATGCTGATGGCCGAGGAGACCTTCATGCAGTTGCCTCGCATGAAGGCCACGCAGGCAGCTGTCGACGCAGCCAGAGCTCGCTTGGACGCAGTCAAGGCCGGCCACCGGGGGGAAATCACGTTCAACGCCAGCGCTGGAAACTTGCGCAATTGGGGCGCTGCCGGGAACAGCACCATCCCAAACGGAAGTGCCTCCGTTGTGGCCAGTTTCCCCTTGCTGTCCACACAACAGATCAACGCCGAAGTCAGCCGCGCAGAGCAAGATCTGGCCGCCGCGCAAGCAGACCTCGAGCGTCAGAGAAGAAGCGTCCAACTGGACCTCTGGGAAGCTCGAGAGACACTGCGATCAAGCCAGGAAGAGTTGCGCATGAGCGCCGAATTGCTCTCCAATGCTGAAGTCACCTATGAAGTCGCGCATGGCCGCTACAAAGCGGGCGTAGGGTCCATGCCCGAGCTACTGGACGCGCAAGCCGCGCTGGCGGACGCCCGACGCCAAAGAACCCAGGCACTGGTGGGGCGCGTCACCGCACTGACCCGCCTGCGTGTGGCCAGTCATGCTGGAGAAAGAGGAAGCCTCCTCCAACGAAGCCGATAGACCGGCTTCGTTTTGCCAGATCGTTCTCTCTTTTGTCCGCCTGGGTCTTTGGCAGGGCAACATCGTGCCCACAGCGAAGACACAAAAAAAGCACCCGGAACAGGTGCTTTTTTCATCGGACTGTGAACCTCAATCGATCAGCGGTGGCGGATTAGCCGGTGTGTCGTCGATAGGAGGGTTGCCGCAGGCTGGTGGCTTGGGCATGCACTTTGGCGGCTCTGGCTCACATTGAGGTGGCTCTGGCTCTGGCTTGGGCTCACAGCCGCCATGGCTGTGGTGGCTGAAACGATAGCAGTGGTGACGGGTTCGGTAGCCACCACCGCAACGAGAGCGGTGAAAGAAGAAGCCGCCGGCTACTTCGCCCATTTCTTCGTCGGTCAAGGTACGCACATTACTCTCCAAAAAAAATGTGAAACAACTCACAGTCGACAACCTTAGTTTACGTGTAATCAGAGGTTTCGACCAGAGGAAAACGAGAGAAAACGACGCACCAGATCAGAGCAATTTGTGAAAAACAGCACACTATTCCATTCCAATCACCGTTGCAGGCAATGAAAAAGAATGGTTTTTGGCAGAAAGCTCACATGTAAAAAAATGGAACTGGTCCAACGGAACAGTTCCACCAAGGCATCGAAAATGAATTCTTAGGTGTTCATGCTTACCTTCAAACCTCAGCGAAAGAGGCTCTCCACATGAACCCCATCAATCAAAGCAGAGCGACGCCTGTTTTGGCGTCCAACTCCTCGCGGCTTACGCCCGGAGCCATTTCGACCACTTTCAGCCCTTCCGGCGTCACGTCCATCACAGCCAGGTCGGTGATGATGCGGTCGACCACACCTTTGCCGGTCAGCGGCAGCGTGCATTCGCCCAGGATCTTCAGGTCTTCGGTACCGTCTTTCTTCTTGGCGGTGTGCTCCATCAGAACGATCACGCGCTTGACACCCGCCACCAGGTCCATGGCGCCGCCCATGCCCTTGACCATCTTGCCGGGAATCATCCAGTTGGCCAGGTCGCCCTTGTCTGTCACCTGCATGGCACCCAGAATGGACAGGTTGATCTTGCCACCACGGATCATGGCAAACGACTGGTCACTGCCGAAAATCGAGCTGCCCTTGAGAGTCGTCACGGTTTGCTTGCCGGCATTGATGAGGTCGGCGTCAACCTCGTCCTCATAGGGAAAAGGGCCAATGCCGAGCATGCCATTCTCACTCTGCAGCCAGACCTCCATGTGGTCGGGTACATAGTTGGCCACCAGCGTCGGGATGCCGATGCCAAGGTTCACGTAAAAACCGTCCTGCAGTTCCTGCGCCGCGCGAGCGGCCATTTCATCTTTGGTCCAGGCCATGGTCAAACTCCATCAAACTTTGCGGTCGCGGGTGGTGCGCTTCTCAATGCGCTTCTCGGGCGTCGGGTTGTGCACAATGCGATGCACATAGATGCCAGGCAAATGCACGTCGTCCGGCGCGATTTCTCCCGTGGCCACCACACGCTCCACCTCCACAATGCAGACCTTGCCGGCCGTGGCCGCTGCCGGGTTGAAGTTGCGTGCCGTCAGGTTGAAGCGCAGGTTGCCTGAACGGTCCGCCACGTCAGCCTTGATCAGCGCCACTTCGGGCACCAAGGCACGCTCCATGACGTAGGTTTCACCGTCGAATTCGCGGGTTTCCTTGCCCTCGGCCACCAGGGTACCAACGCCGGTCTTGGTGAAAAAGGCTGGAATGCCAGCGCCGCCGGCGCGCAGCTTCTCGGCCAGCGTGCCCTGCGGCGTGAACTCCAGCTCCAGCTCGCCCGCCAGGAACTGGCGCTCGAACTCCTTGTTTTCGCCCACATAGGACGAAATCATCTTCTTGATCTGGCGGGTCTCCAGCAACTTGCCCAGGCCAAAGCCATCGACACCTGCGTTGTTGGAAATGACCGTCAGGTCTTTCACGCCCGAGTCGCGCAGCGCGTCGATCAGGGCCTCGGGAATACCGCAGAGGCCAAAGCCCCCGACTGCCATCAACTGTCCGTCGGCCACGACGCCCTCGAGGGCGGCTGCCGCACTGGGAAAAACCTTGTTCACGTTGCTGCGCTCCAGTAAAGAGAGATGCACAAAATCCTGAACCTCAGACGATACTACGTATTCATATACGTAGTATTTCGTAGGTAATGACGCTCAGGGTCCTTCGCGGCCATGGGCAGGCGCAAAGCACGGATAACTCATGGACATTGACTACCGACTCGCCTTCGACATGGCCCCCGTGGGCCTGGCCCTCTCCCGTCAGAGAATCATGGTGGACTGCAACCAGGTCTTGTGCGAGATGTTCGGCGCCTCCAAAGATCAGCTGGTGGGGCAAAGCTTTCAGCTCCTCTACCCCAGCGCCGACGAATACGAGCGCATGGGTGCGCGCATCGCCCCCATCCTGGGCCGAAACGGCACCTATGCCGATGACCGCATCATGCGCCGAGTGGACGGCCGTTTCAAGGGCGAAACTTTCTGGTGCCACGTCACCGGCCGGGCGCTGGACCCGAAAGAGCCCCATGCGGCCGGGATCTGGAGTTTCGAAGACCTGAGTTCCCGGCGCCCGGTACGCGCTGAACTCACACCGAGGGAGCGGGAAGTGGCGGCGTTCCTCATGCACGGCATGACCAGCAAGGCCATCGGCAAAGCACTGGGCATCAGCCCCCGCACGGTCGAGATCCACCGTGCTCGCCTTATCCGTAAATACCAGGCCAGCAGCACGCTGGACCTGGTCAACAAACTGGCCGAAGGTTGACCGCAGGCAACGAGACGCCCGAGAAATAACCGACGATCAACTTTTTGAACAATATTCAATTCAATAGATTATCGTAACGCGATCGGCGGTGACATGAAGCTGCATGAGTTCTTCGAAAGCCGAATGAAATAAATAAAATCAACGGCTTACATGCCTTTTGGAAGAAAATTTGAACATAGTTTATTTAAACAATCTTTGTTCAATTAAAAGTCTTTGCGCCAGTAGAGAGCCGGCAATTTCTCTTCCTGCTCTCAGGCTCAACCGAACAAACATTGTTCAGTTTATTTGCCAGTGTTTGCTTCCACCACCTCAGCAGCGGAACGGAAGGCCTCCACAGCCACCGGCACGCCGCAGTAGATCGCGGCATGAAGCAAAACCTCTTGAATTTCTTCGACGGTGGCACCGTTGTTCAATGCGCCGCGGACGTGACCTTTGAGTTCCTGCTGCCGGCTCAGCGCCGTGAGCATCGCCACCGTGACCAGGCTGCGTGTTTTGCGGTCAAGGCCATCTCGCTGCCATGTGTCGCCCCATGCCGCGCGGCAAATGTGGTCCTGAATGGGCTGAGTGAACGATGTGGTTGCGCCCAGCGCCTTGTCCACGAAGGCATCCCCCATCACCTCACGGCGCAGTTGAAGACCTTTTTGATATTGCTCGTCATGTGATGACATGTGGGTGTTCCTTTCGGTTGGTTCGAGAAGCCCATGGCCCTCTGGTGTCTGGCCTCTCCGAAGAGCCAATGAGTATGGAAATCAGAGAATAAGCAATGACAGATGCAAGGGTTGTCGCCAGTCCCGCTACGGCAGGGCCTGAGCATAATGGTCCTCAGCCTGCCCAGCCAGCAATGCTGGCATGGACAGCCATCTTCGCTATTGAAAACGACAAACTGAGACGAGACGCTCCTCCCTTCATGACCATGACTGAAGCTACTACCGACACCTCCGCTGCCCGCTACCCGCAGCCCGACCTCAACAGCCTGCCCGAGGACATCAAGGCCAAGATACTGGAAGTTCAGGAAAAGGCAGGCTTCATTCCCAATGTCTTTCTGGGCTTGGCCCGTCGCCCTGCAGAATGGCGTGCATTCTTTGCCTACCACGATGCCCTGATGTTGCCGGAGTCCGCAGGCCGCGAATCTGGCCTGACAAAGGGCGACCGGGAAATGATCGTCACTACCACCAGCGCCGCCAACCATTGTCTGTATTGCGTGGTTGCCCACGGCGCCATCCTGCGCATCTACGAGAAGAAACCGCTGGTGGCCGATCAGGTAGCGGTGAACTACCGCAAAGCCGATATCAGCCCCCGCCAGAAGGCCATGCTGGATTTCGCGATGAAGGTCTGCCAGCACTCTGACATGATCGAGAACGCCGACTTCGAAGCGCTGCAAGCCCACGGTTTTTCAGACGAGGACGCCTGGGACATTGCGGCCATCACGGCGTTTTTTGGGCTGTCGAACCGGATGGCTAGCTTCAGCGGGATGCAGCCGAATGAGGAGTTTTATCTGATGGGGAGGTTGCCGAAGAAGAAGTGAGGATGGCTACCTTGTGAAGCAAGGCTTCAGCTTCGGCTTCGGCTTCGGATTGGCTACCTTTGCCTGCGACAGCGGGATCTACCTCGTTCTTCCTTTTCTTCCCCCCCCTTCCCCCCCGCCCCTTTCCACCCCCGCCGGGGCGGAAAGGGGAGCCTTTAAACATTCGGCCTCTGCGAATTGGACGGGTGGCTACTGGCGGAAGGTTGCCACTGCTTCTGGCTCACCAAGGTTTCTCCACCGCTGTCGTAGAGACTTCGCCCCACGGCAGTCAACCAGCATTGCCGCTACGCGGCTCGCCGGTTGCCTGCGAGCGAGAAATCTCTGGCCTACACGACATGCAACGCGCAAAGCAAGCGCCCAACTGACAAGCCGAGAAGCGGCAAAGTTGGGGATCTTCACTGTGCACAACATAGGTCGCCGAGTCCACTACAAAACAACTTTCCCCTAAAGCCACCTCAAGTGAGGCGGCGCGGCCAAGCCGAGGGTGCGGCGGATCCGGGTTTCCCGGTCCGCATCGCGCCGCCCCCTAGAGGGGGTCGCGCGAAGCGCGGCGGGGGTGCTTCTCTCTATCGCCCCGGCGGGGGCGGAAAGGGGCGGGGGGGAGAAAAAGAAGAATGAAAGAAGAAACTCAGCGTTGCTGGTGAATTCCATTCACCGCCCGAAAGCAGGGGCTAACTGGCCCGTAGCAGCAAGCTACAAGCCACCCCTCACCTCAACCATCCCCGCTTCCGGAAATACAACATCGGAATCACTGCCGACATCACCATCAACCCGAGCGCAAACGGATAACCCCATTTCTGGCTCAGCTCTGGCATGTACTGGAAGTTCATGCCGTACAGACTGGCGATCAGCGTTGGAGGCAGCATGGCCACGCTGGCCACGGAGAAGATCTTGATGATCTTGTTCTGGTTGATGTTGATGAAACCCACCGTCGCGTCCATCAGGAAGTTGATCTTGTCGAACAGGAAGGCAGTGTGGCTGTCGAGAGAGTCGAGGTCTCGCAGAATCTGGCGCGCATCCTCGAATTGTTCGGCGCTGAGCATGCGTGAGCGCATGGTGAAGCTCACGGCCCGTCGCGTATCCATCATGTTGCGACGAATGCGGCCCGACAAGTCTTCGTGACGCGCGATGGCAGCAAGCACTTGTCCAGCAGTGTCGTCGGTCACTTCGCCGGACAGCACCTGGCGGCTCACCCGGTCAAGATCGTCGTAGATCTCCTCCAGCGTGTCGGCGCAATACTCTGCGTCTGAGTCGAAGAGCATGAGCAGCACATCCTTGGCGTCCTCGATCAGGCCCGGCATGCGGCGGGCTCGCATCCGAAGCAGGCGGAACACCGGAACGTCTTCGTCGTGGATGGAAAACAGCACCCCTTTGCTTCTGAGCGAGTCGTTGTGCTCATTCAAGATGAATGCCACGCGAATGGCGTGGGGGCTGTCCGGGTCGTCGATGAAGAAGTCGCTTCGGATGTGGCGTTCGCCGTTGTCTTCCTCGAAGAATCGGGCCGATTCCTCGATGTCGTCGTCCATCGCATCTTCAGGAATCGACAGGCCAAAGTGCTGTTTGACCCAGCGGCGCTCTTCGAGCGTGGGGGATTCCAGGTCCACCCAGATAGGGCGGCAGTTGGCCAGCTCTTCGAACGAGGCGATTTCTTCTTGAAACAGGCGGCCGTTGGCCAGGCTGAACACGTTGAGCATGTGGCGCTCCGATGCGGACGGGCGTTGTGTCGATTGTGGAGCCGCAAGGCTTCACGACAAAAAATGGGAGGGGCTTAGGTGAAGAGGCTGTGCTTTCAGTCCAGGCCTCGCCATGCCGTTGGTGCCGCCGTGCTGACCCCGCTTGCCTTGACTGCTGTTCAGGGCGGCGCGTTCGTCGGAGGAATCGCTCAGATGGCCAGACTCGCTTGAACTGAAAGCACGCAACTCGGAGGCGTGCTGTCCATGATGCAAGTAACGTCTTGGTAGTTGTGTCAGTTCCCGATTATGGCATCGGTTTGGGTCATTGTGATGACGTCGGTGGCCGCCAAAGCGCAATCAGCTCACTGTGCCGCGTCCAGGCGTCTTTCTCTCCGAGGGTGACGAGCGCGTGGACGAAGCCCGGCTCAAACAACAGGTAGCTGGCGATGGCTGCTGCACTGTCAGCTGCGCCTTTTCGCGGATCGATCGCGCCAAGGCCCACCAGCGTGTTGCGTGTGGGAGCAGGTAGTTCGTCCAGGTGCTCCTTGGCCAGTTCGTCAAGCGATCTGCTCGGTTGCAAGGCCACAACCTCGACAGGGTGATAGGGCAGAGCTTGTCGCACGGTGGCGGGCAGGGCATTGAGCGTTTCGCTCACGCGCAAGGCCTGTTCCACGTCGGCTTGCAGGGTATCGTGGAACACGCTGGCCATGGCGTGGCCAGCAATGGTGCCGGCGTCGGGCTCCCCGTTGTCGGCGGAGCCAAGCATGGTGGACCGCTGGGGTTGACCGACACCGATCACCAGAATCCGGTTGGCGCCGAAGTGCAACGCCGGCGACAGCGGCGATAGCTGGCGCATGGACCCGTCGCCGAAGTACTCACGCCGTTCGTCAACCCACAGCGGAACCGAGGGGAACATGAAAGGGATGGCGCTGGAAGCCATGAGATGTTCGATCGTGATGGGCTGAAATGCCGCTTGCCTCCCCGGCCTGTGCCACGGTCTTGCCGTGACGTGCGATGCGGTTTGACAAAAAGTCCAGTGATCGCCAGTGGAGTAGCTCGAGGCCGTCACGCCGAAGGCATCCAGGTAGCCCTTGTCCAGCGCATTCTCAAGCCCGTCCAGACGGATTTCCCGGTGCAGAGTGTCGACCAGTGGCATGGTGTCGAGGAGCGCTCGATGTTGTTTGACCTGACGGGAAAGCACCCAACCTGCTGCGACGCGGCTGGAGCGCACCCAGCGAGGAGCGCTCAAAGCGTACACGCGCTCGGAACGCAGGTGTGTCCAGAAACCGGCCAGTTGCCCCAGCGCCGACAGACCCTCTCCAGCGCGGCCAGCTAGGTAGGCCGCGTTGAGGGCCCCTGCCGAAGTGCCGAACAACCAGCGAAAGGGGAAGGCTGCTTGCTGCCCTGCGTGAGCCGGCTTGTCTGGCAAGCCCCTGGGCGCCAGCATCCGGCCCAAGGCCCGCAGCACCCCGACTTGATACGCAGTGCGCGCACCGCCGCCCATGAGCACCAGCGCGCAGCCCGGTGTGGGCGTGGCCTGGCTGGATTCGGAACGGGCGATCAGTGAGTCAAGGGACATGGATGGAGAAACGAGTGCGAGCAAAGCAGGCGCAGGGCCTTGGCCCAAACACGGTACAGTGCGCTGGTACCCCAAAATCATGACACACACTGACCCCGCCCTCACACCAAGGCGTGAACTCTGGCTCCTGTTGACGGTGGCTGGCGTTCAATTCACGCACATTGTTGACTTCATGATCATCATGCCGTTGGGGCCGAAGTTCACCGAACTCTTCCAGATCAGTGATGCGCAATTCGGGACCTTGGTCTCTGCATACACCTTGTCTGCGGGCGTCTCCGGCCTGGCCTCCGCGACCTATGTGGATCGGGTAGACCGCAAGCGGCTGTTGCTGGTGCTCTATGCCTTGTTTGCTTTGGCGACATTGGCGTGTGGGTTCGCAGCCGACTATCCGATGCTGCTTCTCGCCCGAATCGCCGCTGGCACGTTTGGCGGCGTGCTCTCCGCTTTGGTCCAGACCATCGTGGCCGATGTGATTCCGTTTGAGCGCAGAGGCCGCGCCATGGGAATCGTCATGTCTTCCTTCTCTGCTGCCACGGTGGCGGGTGTGCCACTTGGATTGTGGTTGGCCAATGACCTGGGCTGGAATGCTGCTTTCATCAGCATTGCCCTGGTCAGTGTTGTCATTGCGGCGGCAGCGTTCTGGGTGTTGCCCTCGATGGGTCAGCACCTGGACCGATCGGGCGAGACGATGTCTGTCTGGCGTGGCATCCGCCAGGTAATGGTGGAGCCCAACCACCAACGCGCATTTGTGTTCTCAGGCTTGTTGATGTCCGCTGGCTTCACGGTGATTCCATTCATCACCATTTATCTTCAGGCCAATGTCGGTGTGTCACCGGAAGACATTCCCTATATCTATCTTTATGGAGGGGCGGCGACCCTGTTGACTGCTCGCGCCGTTGGCCGGCTGACGGACCACTTTGGGAAAGTCCGCACCTTTGGCTGGGTGGCGCTGGCGGTCACGGTGCCTCTGATCGGACTGACGCTGCTTCCACCTGCTCCGTTCTGGCTGGTGGTCCTGGTGACCACGGCCTTCTTTGTCGGCATGGGAGGGCGGATGATTCCCGGCATGGCCATCGTGACCTCCGCGGCCACGCCAGCCATGCGGGGCACATTCATGGCGCTCAATTCGGCCTGCCAGGCAGCTGCCATGGGCGTGGCGTCATTCGTGGGCGGCCAGATCATTGCCCGTGATGATCAAGGGCAAGTGTTGAACTACGGTTTGGCGGGCCTGCTGGGTGGGACGGTGATGTTGCTATCGATATGGATTGCGAAGGGCTTGGTACTGAACGGCGCTGGCTCTGGGCCGATACGGGTCAAGCTGTGAATGATTTCAAGGACAGGATGGCCTGACGCGACCGTCGAGGCGCGCGAAAAGGCATGCAAGAAGGCCAGGAAAGCAGCCTATTAACCCTACTTCTTTATCGGACTTGTTCGGGAAAAGAGTGCCATCCTCCACACCGAAAGCCGTTTTTTCTGGCCTTGATTCGGGGCGCTTGCTTTGCTTGAAGAACAGGAGCATAGTGACTCAAAAACACCCCTCGGCTGTCGTGGCTCGTCACCACCCAAAGGGACCGAGACCCCGGCAGTTTCCTCAAACCAAGCAAAAGGAGACTCTTGCATGAACTTGACGATCAGTGGACACCATCTCGAGGTCACTCCCGCTCTTCGCGGCTACGTTGAAACAAAGCTCGAACGCATCTCGCGACACTTTGACCAGGTGGTGGATATCAAGGTTCTTCTCTCTGTGGATAACCCCAAAGAGAAGGACATGCGCCAGAAAGCCGAATGCAGTATTCATGTCAAAGGCAAAGACCTCTTTGCCGAAAGTGCACATGCTGATCTCTATGCTGCGGTTGACGAGCTGGCAGACAAGCTTGATCGGCAAGTCCTCCGTCACAAGGACAAAACCCAGGACCATCATCACGAGTCAGCCAAGCGTCTTGTCTGACCTTCACCTTCATGCTAATTGGGCGCGCTGCAGGTGGTCAAATCGCATCGACATGAGGGTTTACCCCTGCTGCGTTGCAGCAATTCCAGTCAGTTGTCAAGCAGCTTTTTTGTGCCGCACGTCTAGCCAAAAGCGACTGAGACGGCATAATTTGCGGTCCAAGAGGCCCACATGAATCGACTTTCTGCCATATTGCCCTCGGCGCAGGTGCTCGTCAGCGTTGATGCGACCAGCAAGAAGCGCGCTTTCGAAGAAGCAGGGCTTCTGTTTGAATCCCTCCATGGGCTCAACCGGGCGTTGATCACCGACAGCCTGTTTGCCCGTGAACGGCTCGGCTCCACCGGGTTGGGTCATGGCGTTGCCATCCCTCACGGTCGCATTAAAGGGTTGAAGCAACCCTTGGCCGCAGTGTTCCAGCTTGCCAACCCGATCGGGTTCGACGCGCCGGACGAGCAACCCGTGCAGTTGATGATCTTCCTTCTGGTGCCGGAGGCTGCGACCCAAAAGCATCTTGAAATCCTTTCTGAAATCGCTGAATTGCTCAGCGACAGCCAACTGCGCGAACAAATGAAAAGCGCGAATGACGCCGCAGTTCTGCATGGCTTGATCTCTGGCTGGCAGTCGGCACATGCGGCCGCCTGAGCCCCCGCAGCATTGATGCAAAAGCCGCCTTGTCTGGGCGGCTTTTCTTTTGGGTGCTGGCGCCAATCGATCTGCGATACTGCAGCAAAGGTGTATGTCCCTGCGGACCGGCACCAGCGCATTCTCCAGCCAGATCAATTGTTGAGCCGCCATGAAGCCCACCGTCGTCAGTGCTGACGTTCTCTTTGAAGATCACCGTGATTCCCTGAAGTGGCAGTGGGTTGCCGGCTTGGGTGCCTCCGAGAGGCGTTTCGATGAAGTTGCCATCCGTCAGGCCCGGTCCGGAGCGGACCTGGTGGGCTACCTGAACTACATACACCCCTATCGCGTCCAGGTGCTAGGCGAGCGCGAAGCGGCCTACCTCAGCAGTGACAGTCCAGCCGACAACAGCCGACGCGTCTCCCGCATCGTGACGCTGGAGCCGCCTGTTCTCGTGGTGGCCGACGGCCAGCCTGTGCCGGACGAGGTGCGGGCCATGTGTGAGCGAGCCCAGATTCCCATGTTCTCCTCGCCCGAGCCCGCGGCATTCGTGATCGACGTCCTGCGGGCCTATCTCTCGCGGCATTTCGCGGACCGTGAATCCATGCACGGCGTGTTCATGGACATCCTGGGCATGGGCGTTTTGATCACCGGTGAATCCGGTCTGGGCAAGAGCGAGTTGGGCCTCGAGTTGGTCTCGCGTGGGCATGGCTTGGTCGCAGACGATGCGGTGGACTTGTTTCGCATCAATCAGACCAGTATTGAAGGAAGATGCCCGGAACTGCTTCAGAACTTGCTGGAAGTGCGAGGCATCGGCCTGCTGGATATCAAGGCCATCTTTGGAGAGACAGCGGTGCGCCGCAAGATGCGGCTTCAGTTGATTGTTCACCTGGTCCGTCGCGAAACCATGGAACGCGACTACGAGCGCATGCCTTACGAGCCGCTGTTCCAGGATGTGCTGGGTGTTCCGGTACGCAAGGCAGTGATTCAGGTGGTGGCCGGCCGAAACATTGCGGTGCTGGTGGAGGCCGCTGTGCGCAACACGATCTTGCAACTGCGTGGCATCGACACCTACCGTGAATTTGTCGCACGCCACCATGCCGCCATGGCCCGTGGCGACTGATCAGCCGGGCGGATGTCGATCGAAAAACAGAACGCCCTGTTGTGACAGGGCGTCTTTCGTTGAACTTCCGCGGGTCGCGGGCCGTGGTCGACCCCTTCAGGTCTTGTTGTCCCGGTGAGGGCAGTCCTTCTTGACGCAGTTGGCATACAGCGAAAGTGCATGCTCCTGTAGTTCGAAGCCTTTTGCCTGGGCAATGGCGTGCTGACGCTTCTCGATTTCGGGATCAAAAAACTCCTCGACCCGACCACAATCGAGGCACACCAAGTGGTCATGGTGCTGACCTTCGTTGAGCTCGTAGACGGCCTTGCCTGATTCAAAGTTGCTGCGCGTGAGCAGTCCTGCCTGCTCAAACTGCATGAGGACGCGATAAACCGTGGCCAGCCCGATGTCCGAGCGGTCGTTCAGCAATGCCCGGTAGACATCCTCGGCCGTCATGTGGCGTTCCTTCGCGTTTTGAAACACTTCCAGAATCTTCAGCCGGGGTAGGGTGGCCTTGAGGCCGGTGCTCTTGAGTTCTTCGATGTTGGTCATGCGCTAGACGCCTGTCTGGCTTGTGCTTCGGGCCCGGCCGCAGAAGGCCGACCCCGGTGGTTCAGGGGAACATTGAACAAGGATGCAGGGTCCAATGCCCGGAAGCTACAATGACCGAATCATATCGCCAGCAGAGCCAAAGTGTGCGCCGAGCGGGGAAATCCCTGCGCCGGAAGCTATCCACTGCGGCCTCAAGGCAGACTGTCGACACATCACATGCCATCTCCATCCTCGCTATTCCGGCTGTCAGCCGGTCTTGTCTCTCTGGTGCTGACCGCTTGCTCGAGTTGGTCAGACAGCATACCGGACGTGTCCGAAATGGGCAGTTTGGTCTCGCCCTACAAGATTGACATCTTGCAAGGCAACGTGATTACCCGCGAACAGGTGGCATTGCTGCAACCTGGCATGGCGCGAGGTCAGGTGCAGGGCCTTCTTGGGACGCCGCTGCTCACCAGTGTGTTTCATTCCGATCGCTGGGACTACGTTTTCACGTTCAGACGACAGGGGCAGGAAGCTCAGCGTCGCAAGCTCACCGTGTTCTTCTCAGAAGACAAGCTGGAGAAGTTCGAGGCAGACGAGATGCCATCCGAGAACGAGTTTGTCTCCACGCTGAACAAATCGCGCAGCAAGGATGATGTGCCAGTGTTGCAGGCG
Source organism: Hydrogenophaga sp. (assembly GCA_050293865.1). Classification (GTDB taxonomy): domain Bacteria; phylum Pseudomonadota; class Gammaproteobacteria; order Burkholderiales; family Burkholderiaceae_C; genus Hydrogenophaga. The sequence continues at coordinate 18,146 of JBNKNN010000031.1, forward strand.
ACTGAGGAACAATTGGAAGCTTTTGCCACAGAGAACCCGCCAGCGGCAAACGACACCCCCGAGAGCAGCACTGCGACACCCTCTCGTACCTATCCCCCGCTGGAAGGCGGTAACGGAGCCAATTGATGAGTGAGGACAGCAACAGCCTGGGGCTGGGTATTTGTGTGGCTGGCGCCAGTG
>JBNKNN010000032.1:0-10272 GCA_050293865.1 Hydrogenophaga sp.
CAGGGTCGTGCGCACGCGGTGTGTTCACGCGCACATCGTCCGAAGCCAGCAAGCCCGCATCCACCGCTGCAGCGGTCTGGGCTTCGCTACCCCCTTTGACGGCAATGGGCCTGAGGCGATAGCTTTCGAGCAGTGCGACCAAGCCTGCGAAGTCGACGCTTTGGTCGGCAACATGGTCGTCGGCCTGCATGGGGCGCAGGTCAATGACAAGAGGATCGTTGTCAAAGAAGTCGGGGATGTCGCCAAAGCGCTGCTTGAACTCTTCGGCAAGCTGATTGAGATCGGGGGACTTGAGCAACAAGGCCACCAACGGAAGGTTGGCACTCTTGATCTCGAAGCTGGTCGGCGCGCTGGCGCTGAGAATGGTGGACATGGGCTTTCAATGCATCCACAACACCGTCGCCGGCTCACCCGAGCGCAAGTGTTGAACCCGACGCAGTTTACCAGTCGGCCGGGGAGCTCCGACAGTGCACAGGTGTCCCCGTGTGAATCCTGTCAGAACACGTTAGGGCCCGGTGAGGTCCCTGCCCACCCGATCTGACGAATGACAAGGTCCCGACCGCTCTCCGGCGCTAAGCTGGAACCATGACATCGCTCCTGCTCTGGCTGAAGATGACCCGGCCGGCCTTCTTGCTGCTGACCGTGGTGGCCTGCGTCCTGGGGACTTCTACAGCCGCCGCCTGTGGCTGTGGCCTGGATGTCGGACTGGCCGCCTCTGCCACTGCGCTGGCCGTGCTCGCCCATGCGACGGGCAACGTGCTCAATGACCTGCACGACGCACGCAACGGCGCGGATGCGGCCAATCAGGAGGCCATTCGCCCGTTCACCGGCGGGGCGCACCTCATACAGACCGGCATGGTCACTGAAAAGGAAACCCGGGATCTGGCCCTGGCGCTCTTGATGGTATTGGTCTCAGGCGGATTGTGGCTGGTCAGCCAGACAGGCAGCGGCGTTTTCTGGTTGGGGCTGGCAGGCGTCTCGCTGGCCTGGGCCTACTCTGCGCCGCCACTGAAGCTCATGAGCCGAGGGGCAGGCGAATGGACCATCGCACTGGTCTGGTTCATGGTGGTAGTGGGTGCTGACTACGTTCAAAGACGCCAGTTTTTCTTGATTCCCGCCAGTGCAGCCTTCAGTTTCGGCTTGCTGACTGCCGCCCTCCTGCTCATCAACAGCTTTCCCGATGCCAAAGCCGATGGAAGCGTCGGAAAACGCACCACCGTGGTTCGGTTGGGGCCTGATGTCAGTGCGGTGCTCTACCTTGCACTGGTGGTGGTCGCCCATGGCTGGCTGGCCGTGAGTGCCTGGTGGCAGATACCGCCCATGCAGGCCTTGTGGGGATTGGCGTCAGCGCCCCTGTCATTGGTCGCTTCCATCTGGCTCTTGCGGAATCGGCGGCAAACAGCTCGTCTCAAACCGGCCCTGGTTCTGTCGGTGGCCGCGACCCTGGCGCATGGCTTGGGCATGAGCTGGGGGTTCTGGCAACTGGCTAGCCAACACTGAGCTGGCCACAAACAGTTATGAACAACACTGTGGAAAACTTTGGCACAAGCCAATACTTGTCCACAGCCATCTGGATAAGTAGATTCTTGTCCCCAAAAGCGAACGCGGTCGTCACGGGTACTCTCAACAGTGTTTTGCGATAGCCAAGTCCTTGATATCAAAAGAAAAAGGCGGCTTGTCCACAGACAACAGCCGCCTTCTACTATTCCTACTAATCTATAAAGTAAATATAAGAGAGATACCAGGGATAAGCTTGCGAAGATGTTTTTCAGAATGAACTGTGTTCAATATTCGTCAGATTCCCCTGAATAGCTTCACAAAGGATGGATCACCAGTTTGAAGTCCGGATCCTCAGGGAAAGGTTTCACTTCAAATCCCAGGCTGCGCATGAGTTTGAGCATGCCGGGGTTATTGGCCAGCACCAGGCCATCAATCTCTTCGAGCCCTTTGTCGCGGGCTTCTTCCATGATGCTGAGCATCAGACGTGAGCCAATGCCCTTGCCACTGAAGTCATCGGCCACCACCAGTGAAAACTCGCAACTGGTTTTGTCCGGGTTGGTGATGTAGCGCGAGACGCCGATGATGCGTTCGGTCTCGACACCCCCGGGCTGACGATCCTTGTGCACGGCCACCAGGGCCATCTCGCTGTCGTAGTCGATCAGGGTGAGTTTGGAGAGCATGACCGGGGGCAGCTCGCTCATGGCAGACACAAAGCGGAAATACCGGCTCTCAGGCGAGAGGCTGCCCACCAGGTCCTGCAGCATCTGGGCATCATCCGGGTGAATGGGGCGAATGATGTACTCACCACCGCCACGCATGGGCCAGGTTTGTTCGTAGCGGGCCGGGTAGGGCAGGATGGCCAGATGACCGTAGTCGTGGGCAGAGGCCGGTGTCTGGTCGATCACGATGCGGGCGTCCACAGCAATGGCGCCTTCGTCGTCGACGATGATGGGATTGATGTCCATTTCCCGCAGTTGGGGCAGCTCGCAGACCATTTCGGAGACCCGCAACAGAACCTTTTCCACGGCTTCCCGGTCAACCGCAGGGGCTCCTCGCCACTCCCCGAGTGTCTCAGAGGCACGAGAACGGTCCATGAGCTGCCGCGCGAGGTATTGGTTGAGGGGAGGGAGCTCCATGGCCTGATCGTTGATCAGCTCGATCATGGTGCCGCCAGTGCCGAAAGCGATCACCGGGCCGAAAGGGTCATCGGTCTTCAAGCCGATGTACAGTTCTCGACCGCGGCGACTGCGCACCATCTTCTGAATGGTGATGCCATTGATGCGGGCATTGGGCTCCAGGCGCTTGACGTTTTCGATCATGGCCTGATAGACGTCGCGCACACTGGTGGCATTCATGACGTTGAGTGCCACACCATTGACATCCGACTTGTGGCTGATGTCAGGAGAGTCGATCTTGAGTGCCACGGGATAGCCCAACTGAGTGGCGATCATCATGGCCTCATTGGGTGTGCGGGCCAGAATCGTTTGCGTCACCGGAATGTGGAAGGCCGAGAGCAGTGCCTTGGATTCCATTTCGGTGAGTATCTTTCGGCGTTCGGACAGCACGTTCTCGATGATGAGGCGGGCGCCTTCGATGTCGGGGTTTTCCAGTTGCGACAACGGCGGTGGCGTCTGTTGCAGCAACAGCTGGTTCTGGTAGAAGCTGGCGATGTTGCCAAAGGCGCCCACCGCTGCCTCGGGTGTGCGAAAGCTCGGGATCTGGGCTTTGCCCAGGATCTCTCGGGCCTGACCCACGGTGGCATCGCCCATCCAGCAGCAGAGCAGTGGCTTGCCTGACTTTCGCGCCACTTCTGCGATGGCTTGTGCCACTTCATGTGGCTCGGTGCCGGCCTTGGGCGAATAGATGGCCAACATGCCGTCGATATCGCTTTGATGGCCCACCGTGTCGATGGCTGTTCGGTAATGCTCGCCGGTGGCGTCTTCCGACAAGTCCACCAGGTCAGAGAGCGAGGCCAGAGGCGGCAGCACTGCTTTGAGTGTTTGCTGGTTCTGCTCGGACAACTTGCCCATCTGCAGACCAATTTCGTTGGCCCAGTCTGCGGCCAGCACGCCGGGGCCCCCCCCGTTGGTGATGATGGACAGGCGTTTGCCCACTGGGCGGTAGCGAGCTGCCAGGCACTTGGCAGCCGAGAACAGCTGGACGAAAGAGTCGACGCGTACTGCGCCTGCACGCCGCAACGCCGCGTCAAACACGTCGTCGCTGCCCACAATGGCGCCACTGTGCGTTTGAGCGGCTTCATTGCCTGCAGGACGGCGGCCGGACTTGAGCACGACCACTGGCTTGACGCTGGCTGCGGCACGCAGTGCGCTCATGAATGCGCGTGAATTGGAAATGCCTTCCAGATAGACAACGATGCTGTGGGTCTGAGCGTCAGTGGCAAGAAAGTCCAGTACTTGGGCAATGCGGATAGCCGTGTTGGGGCCGAGCGAGACCACGGTGGAAAAGCCGACGTTGTTCTGGTGGGCCCAGTCCAGCATGGAGGAGGTGAGCGCGCCCGATTGCGACACCAGCGCGAGTGAACCCGGCGCGGACAGTTGGCCGGTGACGCTGGCGTTCAGTCCCAGACGCGGGCGTTGCATACCCAGGCTATTGGGGCCGACCAGTTGCATGCCATGGCGTTTGGCGACCTTGTGCATGCGCGAAGCCGTATCGGCGCTGGTGCCGTGGCCGATGACCAGGGCAGCCTTGCATTTGATGCGTCCTGCCACTTCAAGTGCATCAATGGCCTGGTCTTCGGGCAAGGCAATGATGGCAAGGTCAGCCCGGGTTTGGGCCAGATCGGCCAAAGTGCCTGTGGTCTGAATGTCCAGAAAGACCAGGTTGCCCGCGAAGCGCTGGGTGGTCAGGTTGTCCAGCAAGTGCTGGGCGAGAGGTGAGAGGATTTCCCGATTCTTGTGTTTGCCAATGAAGACCGCAATGGTCTCGGGCTGGAACAATGGGGTGAGGTAGTGTTTGTCCATGAGTTGTGTGTGCTCATCAGTTCTTCAGTTGAGGACCCTCTGCATCACCTGCGTCCGGCACGCCTTGGGCTTTGCGGGTTGAGGCGTGAGGCGCAAATGCCAAGGCTCACCATTCATCCTGTTTGGGCCTCGAATGCGCAGGGCGGAAGTTGTGCACAGGGCCCTCAACCAAGGCAATGATCAGCTTCCCTGTCGTTTGTGTACAGCGTGTGAAAGATACAGAGCCTCCCGACAGATCGACTCAATCTGCGCCGATCAGGACCTTGACGTGTGCGGCCACGCTGCGTGCCAGTGGACTGAGCACATAGCCTCCCTCCAGACACGAAACGATGCGTCCCTTGGCGTGTTTATCGGCCACCATCATCAATTGCTGAGTCACCCAGGCGTAATCTGCCTCTACCAGGCCCAGATTGCCCATGTCATCTTCGCGATGACCGTCGAACCCGGCAGAGATAAAGATCATCTGTGGCTCGAATCGTTCCAGGGCAGGCAGCCAGGTGTTGGTGACGGCTTCACGGAACTTTTCGCCCATGGAACGGGTGGGCAGTCCGACATTGACCATGTTGGCGCCTTTTGGAATGTCGCCATTGAAAGGGTACAAGCCACTTTCAAAGGTTGAACACATGAGCACACGTTCGTCGCCATGGAAGATATCTTCGCTGCCGTTGCCGTGGTGGACGTCGAAATCGATCAATGCCACCCGCTCGAGGCCGTGGACATCGATTGCATGACGAATACCAACAGCGACATTGTTGAAGAAGCAGAATCCCATGGCAGCCGCTCGCTCTGCATGATGGCCCGGCGGACGCACGCAGCAAAAAGCGTTGGGCACTTCACCTTTGATCACCATGTCGGTCGCCATGACCGCAGCACCTGCGGCGCGTTGTGCGGCGGAAAGTGTGTGCGGGTTCATGCAGGTATCGGGATCGATCGGGTGATAGCCTTCCGTTGGCGATGATTCGAATACCTCCCGGACGTACAACGCGTTGTGCGCTCTGGAGAGTTGTTCTTCGGTGGCCAGTGGCGCATCGTGCTGCGACATGTAGTCCAGCAAGCCAGCCATGAGCAGTTGGTCATTGATGGCGCCAAGGCGCTCCGGGCATTCAGGGTGGTGCGGCCCCATTTCGTGTCGGGCGCAGTCGGCGTGGGTGATGAAGGCGCTGAGCAAGTCCGGGTCTCCGTTACAGGCAGTTGATCAATCGGTCGATCAGTCCAATCTAGGTCGAGATGCCCATTTTGTGCTTGATGCAAAGCAACATCCAGCCGCATGTGACGCAGGATGCAAGCAATTGGTGCCGGACTGTTGCTTCTCCGTTGCTTTGCTCCACTCCCTGGCGCGTTGAAACGCCATGCGGCGCTTCAATGCAGGCCGGTCAGAGAAGCGGCGACGGCGCGCTTGAAAGGAGGCAAACGTTCGCCCACTCCGATCAGGGCCTGGCGCAACACACGAGCAGGCCCGGCGTCCCGGGTATAGAGCATGGCCAGTGCGTGGGTAGCCATATAGAGGCCGCGGCTGGCGTTCTGGTGTTTGCGTTGATAGCTTGCCAGAGCCGATGCATGGGTGATGTCCTGTCCTTGGGACAGTTGGCGGATGATGATGTCCGAGAGCGCCTCGATGCTGCGCAAGCCCAGATTGAATCCGTGTGCTGTGACAGGGTGCATGCCAACGGCTGCATCGCCTACTGCTGCGAATCGCGTGGAAACGAGGCGGTGAGGCCAGACACCCACGAGCGGATATGCATGTCGGGTACTCACCACCTGCATGTCTCCGAGCTGACGCGAGAAGCGGGACGTCATTTCTGCATTGAAGGTGTTGGTCTCGGCATGCATCAAGGTTTGGATATCCTGGTGTGGCAAGGTCAAGACCACAGAGGACCGAAAGCGTCCCGTTTCCGGACAGGGATTCATGGGCAGAAGGGCCAGGGTCTGGCCATGGTCAAACCATTCCCAGGCAGTGTGCTCGTGGTCTCGGTCGTGTGTCATGGCGCAAACCAGCATGGTGCGTCCGTAGTCATGCAGATCGGCAGAGATGCCCATGGCTCGTCGTGTGGACGAATGTCGACTGTCAGCTGCTACCAGAAGTCTGGCGGTCAAGGTCTCGCCGCTATCCAGGGTGACAATCGCTTGATCGCGATCGGCATGAACTGACCCGACTTTCGCTTCACAGCGAAGCTGGGGTGCTGGAGCCAGGCCCTCTTCTTCATCTGCTTCATTGTTCATGGTTGTCAGGTACGCAGCCCGCCGGATGTGTTGGTTGCTCACCAGGTAGCCAAGCTCGCCTGGCTCGTGTTTGGCATCGTCATGGCTGATTCGCATTCGTGCCTGCTTCGGGCCGGGTTGCCCGTCGAGGATGAGGGCGTCTTTCAGTGGTGAGACGTGAGCGGGGTCGATGTGTGACCAAAGGCCCAGTTCTGCCATGAGTTGGCGGCTGTGGTGCGTCAGCGCGATCTCACGGCCGTCGAAGGCTGGTTCAGCCAGGGCGGCCTCTGTCTGCTGCTCCAGCAGCATGACGCGCAGACCGGTCGGGCGAAGTGCGCGGGCAAGACAAAGGCCGACAGGGCCAGCGCCTACGATGATGATGTCCAGATCCATGGTGGGTCCGACTCTATGCTGCCCACGAAAAAGGGGGCTTGACTTGAATCAAGCCCCCTGAGAGGGAAGCACAGGGTGGATCAAAGAGACCAAGAGTCAATGAGACAAGATGCTCCGGGCAGATCAGCTCTTCGTAGGCATCTGTTCCTCGGTGGCTGAGGGGCTGGTGGGCATGTCAGTGCCGTGGCGACCATTTACGTTCATGCCTTCACATCGGTCGCCGTAGTGGCCATGGTGTCCATGCTTGCCGTGCCGCATTCCCTTGTGACCATGGTGACTGCCTTTTCCTTGGCCCATTCGCATGTGTTTTCCGCCTCTCACGCTGCGCATGCCCTTCTGGTCAAACACCTTTTGTTGTTCGGGGCTGAGGACTGCATAGAAGCTTTTGACAGCATCCAGACGCTTGTTCATCATGGCCTGGCGTTCGGCGTGCATGGCCTGCATCCGGTCGATGCGCTCAGGCGTGGTGAGCCCTTGCCAATCTTGGCGCTGGACCATGCGCTTCTTCATCTTGCTGGTATCCGGCGCTGTTCGGTTGATGAACGCCAGCCAGGCGGCTTCCTGTTCTGTTGTGATCTTCAGATCTGCCTTGAGTGCATTCAAGCGCTCTGTGCGGCGGGCCTCGTAGCGTTCGAAGCGCTTGGCCATTCGCGTCTGGCGTTCTTCCGGGCTCAAGCCTGATGCGCCTGGTCCGTGGCCGGATCGAGGAGCGTCCGCACGCGCCAGCATCAGGTCTGCGGCGGTTGGGGCTTGTGCCGTCATCCAATTGCGTTGGGCCATGTGCTGTGCCATCAGAGCAGGCTCAATGCCCACTTCGTTCTGAACGACTGAAGATGGTGAATTGGAAAGTGACGGTGAGGCGGCTATGGCAGTACCTGCCACAACCCCAGCCAGTGCGAGGGCAAATGTGAAGCGCTGGACGATGGCACTGGGGGAGCCTGTCTTGCGGGATGAGGTTTTCATGCTGAACTCCTGCTGTCTGTTGGTTTCTCGATCGGTTGATCGGTTCACGTGAGGTCGTCCCGATGGGTCGGTGGCCTCTCGCCATGACAGTCAGTGTGGCTTCCCCTTGTATCTGCTTGATGGGGCAGTTTGTCTGGTTTGTAAATTTTTGTACCTTCCCTCGATGTGTTGGCCTTCGCTGGGTGTCAACCCGGGTAGAGGTTCCCTAGCGTTCCAGATCGTCGAGGATGGGGCATTCAGGGCGTTCATCACCCGGGCACAGGCACAGCAGGGAGCGAAGACTTCGCTGCATGGATTGCAGGGCTTCAATGCGCTGGGTCAGATCGTCATGGTGTTTCTGGGCGATTCGTTTCACACTGGCGCTGTTGCGTCCTCGGTTGTGCCAAAGGCCCACCAGTTCTTCAATGGCCTCCAGACTAAAGCCCATGTCTCGCGCACGGCGGATGAAACGCAAGGTGTGAACATCAGACTCGCTGTACTGACGGTAGTTGTTTCCGCTGCGCGTGACATCGCCGAGCAGCCCCAGCGATTCGTAGTGGCGCAGCATCTTGGCCGATACGCCGCTGAGCCGCGCAGCCACACCAATGCTGACCGGCCAATGCTGTGGCGGGCTGGACTCGGTCATGCCGCGACGGTGTAGCCCTCGTCCTCGATGGCGGCTGCAATGGCTTCGCGTGACTGGGTGGAAGTGACTTCCACTTTGTTCTGGGCACGATCAATGGTCACTTGTGCTTGCGGATCCAACACCTTGATGGCCGTTTGAACGGCTTTTTCGCAATGACCGCAGGTCATGCCCTGGACGTTGAGAGTGATGTTGATCATGAGAATACCTCCTGTGTGTATGCCATCGATGGCAAGCGTGGTTTTGAACCGTTTCACGCCCATTTTGAACCTTCCCACGATGTCAAGGTCAACAAGTTTGCTCCAAAACCCTTTTGGCATCGGATTCGATACACCTTGTGGCTTGACCTTCCCACGGAGGGAAAGCTTATGCTCTGGGATATGAATACTGCTGTAACTGCATCCAGGTCGCCCCAAGCGGGGGAAGGAAAAGACCCGTCGGCGTCTGGGCAAATCCTCTCCAACATCGATTTGAACATCGGTGGCATGACTTGCGCTTCGTGTGTGGCCCGTGTGGAACGCGTGCTCAAGAAGCAGGAAGGTGTGAAGGAGGCGACGGTCAATCTGGCCACAGAATCAGCCCGTATCACGGTGGAAGGTGAAGTCACGCCCATCAAGATCGGCTTGATGAAGCGCGCCGTTCGTGATGCCGGCTACGAACCCCGATCGGCTGAGGCGGCCGATGCCGATCTGGCTGAGCGCTGGATGGGTTTGCCGCGTGACTTTGTGCCCGTGCTGGCGGCGTTGCTTCTTTCGGCTCCGTTGGTACAGCCCATGATTCTGGGCAGTGACTGGATGCTGCCCGCCTGGATCCAGTTTTTGCTGGCGACGCCGGTGCAGTTCGTCATCGGCTGGCGCTTTTACAAGGCCGGCTGGTCAGCGCTCAAGGCCATGACGGGCAATATGGAGTTGCTTGTGGCCATCGGCACCACGGCCGGTTGGGCCATGTCCACATGGCTTTGGCTGGGTGCAGAAGAGGGTGTGATGCCCCACCTCTATTACGAGGGGTCTGCCGTTGTCATTGCACTGGTCATGTTGGGCAAGTGGCTGGAAACCCGCGCACGCCGCCAGACCACGGATGCTATTCGCGCATTGCAGTCGCTTCGGCCAGACGTGGCACATCTGTTGCCAGATGGTGTGCGCCGTACCGACGCCTCGGACGTGCCGGTGGATGAGTTGCTCGCAGGCGATCTGATCCAGGTGAGGGCTGGCGAACGTTTTCCGGCTGACGGCACGTTGGTCGGTGGCAGCACGCAAGCCGATGAGTCCATGCTGACCGGCGAGTCGATGCCTGTGGACAAGGCAGAAGGGGATCCGGTAACGGGAGGTTCGCTCAACGGAGATGGAACCGTTCAGGTCAAGGTGGGTGCAGTGGGTGCTCAAAGTGTCCTCGCCCAGATCATCGAAATGGTTCAGGACGCGCAGGCTCGCAAGGCGCCGGTGCAGCGAATGGTGGACAAGGTGGCAGCGGTGTTCGTCCCTGTGGTGCTGGTGGTAGCCGTGGGGACCTTTCTCTGGTGGTGGACGCACGATGCTGGCTTCGAAACCTCGCTGTTGCGCATGGTGTCGGTGCTGGTGATCGCCTGTCCTTGCGCTTTGGGCCTGGCGACACCGG
>JBNKNN010000033.1:0-3133 GCA_050293865.1 Hydrogenophaga sp.
AAATACCACAAAATGTAGCAAGAAAGCTTTATCAATTCTCTGCGGTTCCTCGCATTGAACCCTGGGAGGTTAATGCAAAGGGCTTGTTGCATGGTCGCCTCCAGACCCCGAGGATGCCTCGGCGCAAGCTCCTCCGCGGGCGTTCGCGGTCAAATCGGGAGGATGTCATACCGAGCTCGGTGCAGGTTGTACACGACTCTTTTGCAGGCCTTGCAATGGGAGCATTGCCGACAGCTTCGCCACACCAGACCCCATTGAAGAGCGATGCCCAGGGGCCCTCCACACGGCCTGCACTCCTCGTCGATGGGAAAAGCGGTACCCCCGGAGATATGTGACAGAACCGCAGAACCCGGCGCTCAGAACAACCAGTTGAGCTTGGCCGTGAGCGCCTGATCGGTCATGCCGCTGCGACGCTGGATGCCGTAGCCCACGCTCAAGTCCACGGCTTTGGTTGCTTTCCAATTCAGGGTAGCGCCCAACTGCAAGCGCTCGCGCGCCGTCTCCTGGCTCTCCGTAGTGAATACCGCGCCACCGCCAGTGAACTGCGCTGTGGTAATGCCAGTATCGCCCTTGAGGTCGTAACCGACCGAGGCAAGGCCGCTCACGCTCAGCTTCTCGCTGTAGGCGTGCTCGAGCCTGGCGCCCACGGACAGCACCAGCTCTTCGGCCTTTTGCTTGGCCACTTTGAGGTTGAGCGCATCTGCACCGGTTTCGGTGTAGCCATCGACGCGGGCCTGGCGCCAGTCCAGGTTCACCATGGGTTCGAGCTGCGTCTGCTTGCTCAGTTCCATGGCACGGCTCACGCCGGCACCGATATGCCAGACGTCGGCGTCGGTCTCGCCTTCGGCTTTGCGCCCGATGTAGCTGATGTGGCGCTGGCTTTCGATGCTGTTGCGCGTGAGGTCGGCCTGCCAGTTGAATTGGTAACCGCCACTGCCGATGGCGTGCTCGCCAAACCCGCGCAGTTGCACTCCGGTCACGTCAGCGTGTTGTCCACTGGCGTAGCCGCTGCCGCTGATATTGGTGTCCAGATAGCCGATGCCAGCGCCAATGGTCTGCCCATCCGAGAGGGCGTGCGAAACGCCAGCGGCCACACCGGTGGTGGTGCTCTTATAGCCGGCGATGTTCATGGGTTGCACCCATAGTTGCCGGTCGCCTGTGTTGTATTCGCGGCCTTGGTAGCTGAAGCTGCCGCCGAAGCTGACCGGCGCGCCTGCTGTCGAAGCGCCTGCGGCAGCGCCCGAGCCCATGAGTGCAGCACCCAGATCGCCATGCATCAGCGGCATGCTTTGGCCCACAGCCACCGCAAGCGATTTTTGGGTCGGCAGCTTGCCCAAGGCCGTGACCACATTGTCCCAGTCATCGCCACGATTGCCGCCCATGACGAAACGGTCAATCACGGTGGCAGCCGGGACACCACTCGTCAGCCCATTGACCAAGGTGGCGGGAACGAGGACAGACTGGGGTGAAGGAGCCGGAGGAGGTGCGTCAACCCGCGCCGGTGAAGCGGGAGGTGAAGCGGTCGGTGGCGCCGCAGGAGCGGGAGGTGGCGGAGGAGCCTGGATGGCGACCACCCGCAAATCGACTGCATTGCCGTTTTCCACAAACTCGAAGTCGAACAAAGCGCTGTTGTCCGAGACAGAGGGCACGCCAATCTCGTTGACCAAATTGCCTGCTGAGATCACGCTGACCAGGGTTTCACCGTTGGCCAGAGAGTTCACGGCGTTGACGTCCACACCAAAACTGGCCCCGGACCGTATCCGGGCGGTTCCGCTGACATTCAGCTGCCCCCGCTGGGCCGCACTGCTGGCGCCGATTTCGAGGTGGCCCGTCTGGGTATAGTCTCCGACAATGCGGGCCTGCACGTTGTCGGGAATCACCAAACTGCCTTCATTCAGAAAGCCGTTGGCTACCGTGATGGTGTTGGCACTATTGCCGATGCGCAGTGTGCCCCCGTTTCGCACGGCAAAGGTGTTGCTGGCAAAAGTGTTCTCAGTGGTGAAGTCGGCTCCGGCAAGCACGTTGACCGATCCGGAGCCACCGATGCCGAACCCGGTCAGAGGATTCGTCACGGCTCCGGTGATGCGGCTGCTCGCCCCCTGGATGTTGAGGTCCACGTCGTAGAGGATCATGGCACCGTCGATGGTGCCAGCGTTGTTGATTTCCCTGATCTGACCGATGCCGTTGATGCCCTGCTGCACCGCGTAGTAACGAGCTGCGATGGTCGCTCCAGCATGGTTGTTGATCGTGTCGATGCGGCCACCGACGATGTCGATACCGAAATTGGAAATGGAGTTGGAGGTGTCTCCAATGTTTCCGTAGTTGTCCAGGGTGCCGATGCCGGTTGAGCTGGAGCCGAAGACAGCTACAGCACGGTTGCCAGCGATATAGCCTCTGTTGACGAAATGCCCGATGTAGGCGGTGGTCTGCGGCAAGTAGACAGCAAATCTCGTGACGCTGATGACCCCTTCGTTCGTCAAGGTATTGAGAGAACCGAGCAGGGACACCCCGTCCACCGAACTGCTGCTGGACATCAAGGAGCCTTGATTCAGTACGCTCCCCCCTCCCACACCGGCAGCTGTCACGCTGACGGCGCTGGCGTTGGACGACGACAAAAAGATCGTCGCGCTCGGCATGAGCGTCAGCTGATCGCCCTGATCGATAATGCATGTCGACGTGGAGAAGCCCGAAACGCTGATCGGACTCGTGCCTGGGCATGACCCCGAACCGGCAGCAAAAACCTGTGCACTGGGAGCGAGGATACACAAAGAAAGTGCGGCGGCACCCAGAAGTTGTGTCGTGCTCCGTCCTGAACTGCCTGACCCGCTTCCTCTGGCATGCCCTCTGCTCGTTTCGGGCACTGCCTGCCAGGCGCCTGTGCGCTGGATGAAAACGAGACGGTGAATTCGGTTCATATGCAAGCCTGATTGAGTTAAGCCAAGACCCGTCTCAAGAACATCCAGTCGCGTCTGCCACTGGGCTCCTGATCAGCCATCTTGCAGCGGCTGGAAACAACCGACACCAGGCATGGCGCCGATTCGCTCTTTGCGAGAAAGATTGAGCTGTACGTGTTTGAATATCTTCATCGGTGCCAGCACTGCGGCGCTCGAAACAACGCAGCAACGATGACACC
>JBNKNN010000034.1:0-5703 GCA_050293865.1 Hydrogenophaga sp.
CTGGATCCTGTGCGGCCAAAGCGATTGAGGCACAAAACGTTACGGTAAATGTAACGCTCCTTGCGGCAGGGTGTTTTTTTGCCTATGCGATTTTGCGCTGCAACATATTGATTTAAATCAAAAAAAGCCTTGCGACCCTGAAAATGGGTGTGGCACTATGCCGCAGAGGTTCCGGCCGCGCCAAACCACTAGATATAGCGGGTTCCGGGCCCTAGGGAGTTCGCGACTGGCGCATTGTCACGACCGGATTGTCCACGCCCCAAGGAGATGCAGTACCGGAGCGTAGGCTCGATGGTTGTGTTCTTTTGCGTCCCTCAAAGACCAGGATGGGGGTTGCACATGAGCTTGTTTGCTCGAACTGCAGTAACCACGGGGCTCGCATCGCTCAGCGCGTCTGCGCTGGCCGTGGAGAAGAACGGCGTCAATCTGCAGACGCCGGTCACCGAAGTGGCTTCACAGATCTACAACATGCACACGCTGATGCTGATCATCTGTCTGGTGATCTTCATCGGGGTTTTCGGTGTCATGTTCTGGTCAGTGTTCAAGCACCGCAAGTCCAAAGGGGCGGTGGCTGCACACTTTCACGAAAACACCACTGTCGAGATCGTGTGGACCGTGGTGCCCGTGCTGATCCTGCTCGGCATGGCCTATCCGGCCACCAAGACCGTGATCGCCATGAAGGATACGTCGAACCCCGACATCACCATCAAGGCCACCGGCTATCAGTGGAAATGGGGCTACGACTACATCAAGGGCGAGGGCGAAGGTATCCGCCTGATCTCGAATCTGTCGACCTCTCAGGAAGCCATCAATGGCAATGCCGAGAAGGGTGACAGCTACCTGCTCGAAGTCGATGAGCCGCTGGTCGTGCCGGTGGGCAAGAAGATCCGTATTCTGACCACGGCCAATGACGTGATCCACGCCTGGTGGGTGCCGGCATTCGGGGTCAAGCAGGATGCGATTCCGGGCTTCATTCGCGACACCTGGTTCCGTGCCGAGAAAGAAGGCATCTACCGTGGCAACTGTGCCGAACTGTGCGGCAAGGACCACGGCTTCATGCCGATCGAAGTGCATGTGGTCTCGGATGCTGATTACACCGCCTGGGTGAAGACGCATGCCGAAAAGGCCGAGGCCGCTGCCGAGGGCAACGCCAAGGTCTGGGACAAGGGCGATCTGCTTGCCACAGGCGAGAAGGTGTTCAACGCCAATTGTGCGGCGTGCCACCAGGCGGATGGCAAGGGCTTGCCCCCGGCCTTCCCGGCGCTGGATGGTTCGGCAGTGGTCAACGGGCCGATGGGGGAGCAACTCAACACCGTGATGCACGGTCGCCCCGGGACTGCCATGGCCGCCTTCGGCAACATGCTCGACGACGCCCAACTGGCCGCCGTCATCACCTACACGCGTAACGCCTGGGGCAACACTGCGGGCGATGTGATTCAGCCGGCCGATGTTGCGGCCGCGCGCAACTGATCGCCCAAGGAGGACAACAGAATGTCTGCTGTGACCCCCGACCACGTCCATGATGATCACCACCACCACGGCCCCACCGGGCTGATGCGCTGGATCACCACGACGAACCACAAGGACATCGGCACGATGTACCTGATTTTCAGCTTCATCATGTTCCTCTCCGGGGGTGTGATGGCGCTGACAATCCGTGCCGAGCTGTTCCAGCCGGGCCTGCAGATCGTGCAGCCCGAATTCTTCAACCAGCTCACCACCATGCATGGCCTGGTGATGGTGTTCGGCGCGATCATGCCGGCCTTCGTGGGCTTTGCGAACTGGATGCTGCCACTCATGATCGGCGCCTCCGACATGGCCTTTGCGCGCATGAACAACTGGAGCTTCTGGCTGCTGCCCCCGGCGGCGCTGCTGCTCATCGGTTCGTTCTTCGTGCCGGGCGGTGCCACTGCCGCGGGCTGGACGCTGTATGCCCCGCTGTCGGTGCAGATGGGCATGGGCATGGACCTGACCATCTTCGCGGTCCATATCATGGGTATCAGCTCCATCATGGGCGCCATCAATATCGTGGTGACCATCCTGAACATGCGCGCACCGGGCATGACGCTCATGAAGATGCCGCTGTTCTGCTGGACCTGGCTGATCACCGCCTACCTGCTCATCGCCGTGATGCCGGTGCTGGCCGGGGCGGTGACCATGATCCTGACGGATCGTCACTTCGGCACGGCGTTCTTCAATGCCGCCGGTGGTGGTGACCCGGTGCTGTATCAGCACGTGTTCTGGTTCTTCGGTCACCCGGAGGTCTACATCATGATTCTGCCGGCCTTCGGCATCGTGAGTCAGATCATCCCGACCTTTGCCCGCAAGCCGCTGTTTGGTTATGCCTCGATGGTGTACGCCACGGCGTCCATCGCGATCCTGTCCTTCGTGGTCTGGGCGCACCACATGTTCACCACCGGCATGCCGGCAGCCACACAGCTGTTCTTCATGTACGCGACCATGCTGATCGCCGTGCCCACGGGCGTGAAGGTGTTCAACTGGGTGGCCACCATGTGGCGCGGTTCCATGACCTTCGAAACCCCCATGCTGTGGGCCACGGGCTTCATCTTCGTGTTCACCATGGGCGGCTTCACCGGCCTGATCTGCGCGATCGCACCGATCGACATTCAGGTGCAGGATACCTATTACGTGGTGGCGCACTTCCACTACGTGCTGGTGGCCGGCTCGCTGTTTGCGCTGTTTGCCGGGGCGTACTACTGGCTGCCGAAATGGACCGGCCATATGTACTCGGAGACGCTCGGCAAGATCCACTTCTGGTCGTCGATCATCTTCTTCAACATCACCTTCTTCCCGATGCACTTCCTGGGGCTGGCCGGCATGCCGCGCCGGATTCCGGACTATGCATTGCAATTCACAGACTTCAACGCGATTGCATCCGTCGGCGCTTTCGGCTTCGGCCTGACCCAGCTGCTGTTCATCGTGGTGGTGGTCAAGTGCGTGCGCGGCGGCAAGAAGGCATCGGCCCAGGTCTGGGAAGATGCCGAGGGGCTGGAGTGGACCGTGCCGTCGCCGGCGCCGCACCACACCTTCGAAACCCCGCCGGTCGTGAAGTAATAGGGTAAAGGAGCGAGCACGATGACCAATCGCCAGGGAAATCGCAGAACCGGACTGATCCTGCTGTCCATCGTGCTCGTCTTCTTCGTGGGCATCATGGTCAAGACAGCACTGCTGGGCCGATGAGCGATACCGCCAACGAAAACAAACGCCTGATGCTCCGACTGGGCATTGCCGCCGTGGCGATGTTCGGCTTCGGGTTTGCATTGGTGCCGTTCTACGAAGCGATCTGTCAGGTCACCGGGCTGCGCAACATCCTGCAGCCCGATGAGGTGGTCAATACACAGGTTGATCGCAATCGTTCGCTGGTGGTCGAGTTCGACTCCAACGTGCACGACATGGCCTGGACCTTCCGTCCCGTGCAGGGCTCGGTGGAGATTCATCCCGGCGAGCTGGTGACCGTCGAATACGAAGTCACCAACACCAAGGATGAGGCGGTCACCGGCCAGGCCGTGCCCAGTTACGGCCCCCAGATTGCCGGGAACTACTTCAAGAAGATCAACTGCTTCTGCTTCGAACGCCAGACACTCAAGGCGGGTGAGAAGCGGGTCATGCCGGTGGTCTTCGTGGTGGATCCCTCACTGCCTGAAGATGTGCACACGATCACCCTGTCGTACACCTTCTTCGAGATCGCGGGTACCCGCGCGGAGAAGCCGGCGCCGGGTGACCGGAGTTGATATGACCGAGCCAGTCAGGCGTGCAGGCTTTTTCGCCACCATGCGGGCGGTGATGTGGTCGTTTCTGGGCGTGCGCAAGAAGCGCGCGTATCAGGAGGATGCTGCGTCGCTCAACCCTGTGGCAGTGATTGTGGCGGGTGTGCTGGCGGGCGTGATTTTCGTGTTGAGTATCGTTGCATTCGTACGCTTCGTGGTCGGCGCCTGACCACCGAGCGGGAAATGAAACTTTCGTTTTGGCATCAAGCCGGGAGAGCATCCCTATGAGTCAAGCCGTCGAGAAGTACTTCGTACCGGAACCTTCCAAGTTCCCCATCTTTGGTTCCTTTGCCCTGCTGTGCATCGGGGCGGGTGCCGTCATGTGGCTGAACAAGGTGGGCCCGGGCCAGCTGGTGTTCTTCCTCGGTCTGGCCACCCTGATCTACATGTTGTTCGGCTGGTTCGGGCAGGTGATCAAGGAATCCGAAAGCGGCCAGTACGGCAAGAACGTGGATGCGTCGTTCCGCTGGAGCATGGGCTGGTTCATCTTCTCCGAAGTGATGTTCTTCGCCGCCTTCTTCGGCGTGCTTTTCTACGTGCGGGTCATTTCGGTGCCATCGTTGTCTTCGGGCGATAACGAAGCCTTGCTGTGGCAGGGTTTCCAGTCGGCCTGGCCAACCGCCGGGCCGAACGCAGTCGAAAGCTTCTCGCCCATGGGTGCATGGGGTATCCCGGCGATCAACACGCTCATTCTGCTGACCTCGGGCGCGACACTCACCTGGGCCCATTGGGGGCTGATGAAAGGTAATCGCGGCCAGTTGATTTCGGGCCTGGCCATCACCGTGATCCTCGGCGCGATCTTCATGTGCTTTCAGGTCTATGAGTACATGCATGCTTACAGCGAGATGAACCTGAAGCTGACCACCGGCATCTACGGTTCCACGTTCTTCATGCTCACCGGCTTTCACGGGATGCATGTCACGATCGGCGCCATCATGCTGCTGGTCATGATGTTCCGCGCGATGAAGGGGCACTTTACAAAGGAACACCACTTCGCCTTTGAAGCGGCCGCGTGGTACTGGCACTTCGTGGATGTGGTGTGGCTCTTCCTCTTCGTGGTGGTCTACTGGCTGTAACTCACCGCAAGGAATGAAACCGGCCGCCCGAGGGCGGCCGGTCGATAGACGAGAAACCGAGATCGATCAGAGTCGGGTCTGGATGAGGCCAGTACCGTAACCAAGCATCAACAGCAAGAACAGGCCGATGGAAAGACCCACACGGAAGGTAAGTGCCCGAACGGTTCGCTCCGTGCCCTTGCCCCGGTCGCGGAACAGAAAGGTCAGGGCTGAGCCCAGACTGAGCAGGATCAGAAGAAGCAACAGAATGACGACGATTCGCATGTGTGTCCCCTCGATAGTCTCCGGGCAGTTTAGCCCAGTGATGCGCAGTTTTGGGGGCGGTGCTTGCGGCGCGTGATGGATTGGCTGCCCTTCGTTGTCGGCATTCTCCTGTGTGTCCTCACCGTTCAGCTGGGGCTGTGGCAGACGCGACGTGCGGAAGAGAAGATTGCACTGGGCGAGCGGCTGGAGGTGGCCCGGTCGGAAGCCCCGGTTCATCCGGCAGACATCGATACCGTCGATGAATGGACGCGAGTGGAATTGGCGGGCCACTGGATCGCTGACAAGACCATCCTGGTGGACAACCGGGTCTATCAGGGGCGGCCGGGTTTCCATGTGATGACGCCGCTGCAGACACGTGGTGGTTCAATCATTCTGGTGCGGCGCGGCTGGGTGTCGACCGGGCGTGATCGTTCGGTGTTGCCCCGGATCACGACACCATCTGGTGACGTGGTCGTGGTCGGGCAGGTGCGGATTCCGGAAAAGAAGCCGTACTCGCTCGCTGATCAAGCCGGGCAGGGGCGGCTCTGGCAGTACCTGGACATGAATGCCTACGCAAAGGCCTTCGATGTGGCGGT
>JBNKNN010000035.1:0-23085 GCA_050293865.1 Hydrogenophaga sp.
GTCTCTGGGCAAGCGACCGATGAAGTCGTCTGGCAACATGCTCCGTAGGTTCTCCGATCGCAGCCCCCACTCTTCGCCCAAACTGAGAGAGAAGGTCATGATCTGACGACGTTCCCCGTCGGCCGCTACGTCTACACGAGAAAGCTTAGAGGTCAGCCCCGCCGCCAAGGGCCCCGCCTCTGCACGAAAGCCAACGGCCACGCCAGGATTCAACACGACGTCCCATGCTTGCGCCGGCAAGGCCCGCGCAACCGCCATGGCAGCCTCCACATCCGGAGGTGTCCATTCGAGCGGCGGCGTCAGCCCCGCCATGATCAATACCTTACTGAGCTCACGTTGACTCAGCATGGCCGGGTCAACGGCGGCTCGTTCTCCACCTGCTGTCAGATTGGACTGCTCTCTCTCACCCATGATCGGGGCTCCTCCGCTTGTCGTCAGTTCGTGAACAATATCACGCCAAATGGTAGCTGGGCGAGTGTCTCTGCGCTGAAGGGGCAGGCGTTGATCTTCGACCTGACACGGCGCACCCCAACCGTCAGAATTCAGAGGTCATCTCAGATGAAGGTCGTGCCTCCGGTTGCGGTTGCGGTCGAGGTGTGATGGCGGTGTTGGTTCGAACGCAGGCTCGGGAAATGCTCGCTCGCATCAGGGACCGATCCGGCAGTCGACAAACGCTTTCGGGGTCAGCATTTCGGTGGGGAGCAAATCAAAGTAGCGACGGATGGCCCGCGAGGCGTGCGAGGCATCGTAAAACCCTCCTGCGCTGACCAGTTGGGAGACACTTTGGCTTTGCCCCTTGCCTTGTGCCTCACAGGCACTGGCCGTCAGTTGATACAGCCTGGCCCATGCCAGGTAGCTTGAGAGCGTCATGCCCACTTGTTGCCGAAACAGCTTGCGCACGTGCTCGGCAGAAAGGCCCAACCGGCCGGCCAGGGCCTCAGGATCTGCGCGCCCTTCGCTGCGCTGATGCAACAAGGAACGCAGCTCGAAAAGGCGCGCATCGACCCTCGGCTTCTCGCCCGAAGAAGCGGACAACTCGCCCAGCACGTCGCTTACCCACCGCCTGACACGAGCGGCGGTGGCATTGCCTTCGCACAGCGTATCAAGTGCCACGCCGTGGCGCTTGATCAACGCAGCATCAGAGCAAACCACAGCACCCCCCATGGCAAGACGCTGCAGACACACTCCCTCATCCGACAAAGGATCCAGGTACAGAACGGCCAATGCACAGCGTCGGGCAAGCTGGCTCCACACACCACTGGCATGCAGCAAAACAGTGCCACAAACCTCCGATCCATCGCTCATGGTCAACGAGACCGGATTGACGGCCGACCCGAGAATCAGCGCCGGAGCGACGTTCTCAGTCTGACTGAACGCGAGATCGGGATCGGCGTACATCAGCCAATCGTTGCCCAGATAGACCACTCCGGCGATGGCACGGTGCGTCGACATTGGTGGTTTCCCTTGATTCCCCGTGGCGTACAAGACGCCAGACCGGGCCCTTCCTAGCATGACCCATCCCTGCTCTGCGCGAGGGCTGGCAGCATTGGGCAGACCGGCCGTGCACGAGCGGGTAATCCTTCGCAAGAAAGCACTTTGATGACATCCCTATTCTGCACAACTCCGTTCATACCCGGCGCACCCCGGCTTCGTGTCGCTTGCGAAGCTGCACTGGCTTTTCCCAGGAGAGCTGTGCTGGCAGGCGCCTTGAGCAGCGCCCTCGCAGTTGGCGCCCAGGCGACCGGCAAGACGCCCGAGCCGCCCTCGGCCCGGCCCTTGGCTGAAACTTGCCTGAGGTTCTCGCCCAGCGATCTTCCCGTCAACGCCAAGTTTGTCAGAACCGAGCTGCGCGAAGAACAAACTGTGCCGGAAGCGCACTACGGTTCGCAGGAACCCATCACCATGCCCCGGGCCTGTATCGTGCGCGGCACCATCCCCTCGGGACCAGGCTCCACCATCCACTGGGCAGTAGAGCTGCCAGAGGGCAAGAACTGGAATGGCAAGCTGCTGACCCTGGGGGGCGGAGGATTTGATGGTTTCATCCCCACTGACGACCCATGGCATGTGAAATACGTGCTGGGCGACTCGGCCCTGCCCTTCGTGCGCGTCAGCTCTGACTCTGGCCACCAGACAGAGGACTTCGCCTGGGGCAAGGACGAAACGGCTTTGAAGAACCACGCCTATGAAGCCAACCACCTCGCCTTGCAAGTCGGCACGCACATCACCCAACAGTTCTATGGCAAAGCCCCCACCCGGCGTTACATGATCGGACATTCCAACGGTGGCCGTTCTGGCCTGATGGCAGCCAGCCTGTACCCCAACGATTACGACGGCGTGCTGGCCTTGTCCCCTGCCATCAGTCAACAGGCCCACCAGGTCAACTTGGGCGAGTTCAACCGCTGGATCTACGGCTACAACACCGACGGCAGCAAGAAAGCCAATTTGCCCGACCAGGCCAATTGGGTCAGCCCCGGCAAATCGGCCCTCTACGCAGCCGCCGAAATCAAGGCATGCGACAAGCTGGACGGCCTGGAAGACGGCATCATCGGCAACGTGGAAGCTTGCCAGTACGTCCCCACGGATCTATTGTGCAAGGACGACGCCGCCGGCGCCACGGACGACAGCTGCCTGACCACGGGGCAGATCGAAGCCATCCGATTGAACTACGCCGACAAGACCATACCCTTGACCTTGGCCAATGGCATGACAGGCTACGAACGCTACGGGCGCGGCGGGGCCGCCACGGGCGACTGGCAGTCATACGCCTTTGGATTCGAGTACAACGGCGACTTCATGCGCAAAGGCTTCAGCTACATCGCGCCCACCGCCGTCATCCAGACGCTGACAGGCTCCATGGAAGCGGACTCCATCAGCCACAATCCCCTGACCATGACAGCCCAGTGGCAGGCACTTGCCCAGGTGATGGAGCCAAAGACGTCCCTGAAGGCGTTTGGCAAGCACGGCAAGCTGCTGGTTTGGTACGGCATGGGAGACACCTGCGTGTCGGTGTACCGCACCGCAGCCTACCTGGACAAGGTGCGCAAAGACAGCGGCAGTGCCACATTCGACAGCTACGCGCGCTTTCTCACCTCGCCAGGCGTAGGCCATGACCTGACCGGCCCAGGCGCAGCGAACGCCGACTTCGTGACTGCGTTGGTGAACTGGGTCGAAAAAGGCGAGGAACCTGATCAGCTTGTCGCCACCGGTGCAACCGCGAGCGGCGACACGTTTGAACGGCCACTCTGCCCTTACCCCCGCTACCCCAGATACAACGGGAGCGGCGACCCAGCCAAGGCCAGCAGCTTTACCTGCTCGACCCGCTGACGGCGACCCACTGACGTGAGGAGGGCCTGGCGCTGATACAAGCGCCGAGTCCGTCCGTCTGGCCACTGCTTTCGATCATTCCCCCTGGTCCAGGCTTATAGAGTGGGAGGCAGGCCGGGCTACTTCGAGCCTGGTGGGCCATTGCGACCAGGGTGTGGTGCAGAGTGCTGCTGATCTTGAGCGGGCCGGGCTACTTCGAGCCTGGTGGGCCATTGCGACTGGCCATGCCCTGGCGCCGAAGTTCAACATGACCTCACCTTCCCTGACCTGAACCAGCCCGAACGAGATCACCTCCTGGGAAGTCAAGTGAATCCGGCTGAGCTTGGACAATAACGCTCGACGAACCGCCACACCGCGCCTCTGTCCTTTCAACGCTCCCTGCGGGTCTGCGGGTCGGTCGCGGCCGGGTCAACTCAGAGGTTGCGCTTCATCCCTTCTTCAAGGAGATGCTTTCTGCCGCCCCCCGAGCAACCCCATCGCCATCGACGGCGATCTCTTAGGGCCTTTGTAGTTCTTTGTGCGGTTGCCGGCTCAGCTTCTTCAGTCGTAGAAGCTGGCCTGCCCTATCGCCCGCGCGTCGGTACGCGAAAATTGGTGATCCACAAGTGGCCGTGGAGAGCTGCAGCAAGTCAGCAACAGCCCCCCACCTTGATGGCTCACATCTGCTTCAATGGGAGCCGGAAAGTGCATCAGTGCATGCACCTTGTTCTCACGCGGCGGTGTGCAACCTCACCTTGGGAAAGTCCACCGGAACAGCCAACGCCACGTTGACGTAGTTGGTAAACAGATTCAGGGCAACATGGGCCAGGATCTCGACCACTGCTTCATCGGTAAAACCTGCGTCGCGAAGCGCCTGCACATCCTCGCTACTCACTTGCGCTCGATGGTCAACGACTTTGGTCGCAAAACGCAAAGCTGCCTGGGTAGGCCCATCTTCTGACTGGCCCGCCTGCGCTGCAGCCATCTCTTGTGCGGTGGCACCGGCCTTCTTGCCCAGCATCGTATGAGCAGCCAGACAATAGTCGCAGCGGTTGCGGTCGGCAATGGCTACTGCGATCTGCTCACCGAGCTTGGCCGGGATGCTGCCCTGGCCGAGGGAGCCGAACGACCCCCACATGCTTTTCAAGGCTGCTGAAGAGTTGGCCACCGCGCGAAACATGTTGGGCGTGGCACCGAAGGCGGCGTGGATCTGTTCGAGCAAGTGCTGTGCCTCGCCGGAAGCTGCGGAACGATCGATAAGCGGAACGCGGTTCATGGTGTGTACCTTTCAAGGTCAGTTGAAGAAAGTAGAAAAACACAAAGAAGAAGGAAAAAGGAAAAGGAAAAGGGGGGGCGAGGGGCCTCAACGAGGCGCCATACCTGCCCTCGCTTCGGGCTGCTTCAAGACAGTTCAGAAGGCTTCGTCGACGCTTCCCTGACGCCTTGGAGCTTCCTCAAAACCGCCCCTCCCTGACGTAGGGGTGACTCCAGAGAATGGTCTGCAGCAGCACAGACTTGACCCACGCGGCGTGCATCTTCTCCACCTCTTGTGCGGACGCACCCTTCTTGGCCAGAAAGGGTTTAAGGGTTGTGGTCACCGGAATCGTCAGGGCCGGCACATACCGAAAGTTCACGAAAGGCGTGCTGTCGGCCCCGTCTGTCCTGTTCTTTTGGGGCGAGGTATGGCGGCGTCCAATCTCGTACTGATAGTCCAGCCATGTCTGGTCGTAGTTGGCATCAGCGGTGTCCAGAATCCACTGGCCAAACCGTTTGCGCACTGCGGCGAGGTAGGCCGCATCCGGCTGGCCGGTTTGCTTGTTTTTGAAGAACGTGACCAACTCTGGCGTGGCCGCCACGAAGCCATACCAGACATCCAGAATGGCGTCCGTCTGGTCGGCAAGGATGGCCTTGCTCATGCGCAAGTAGCGGACATCTTCATCTGTGAAGAGCATGGTTTTCTTCAGCGCTTCAAGATCTGCAACACCGTACGGCGCTTTGGCCAGTGACGCATGACCATAGGCGTAGCCCGGAATGGAAAGCTTGGTCTCGGCGGCTGCAAAGGAAGTGACCAAGCTTGCGGACGCCAGGATGGCTGCAGAGGTGATTCGAGCAAGGAACATGGGGACTCCTGTCTTGGGTGAGGTCGAAGGGGATGGAAAGAATGAAGAGAATGAAGAGAATGAAGAGGGTGAAGGGCCACTGGGGCAAAAGGGGTGAATCGGGAGAGGCGATGAACAGGAGTTTGCGCGGATTTGCTGTACGATTTGTTTTTGTTCATCCATCATGTTTTGCAGATCGTCCAGATCATTCCGAAATGCCCAGAATCGCAAACAGTTCCAAGTTCGCTCCAAGCCGACATGCGGACGCGAGTTCAGCCGCCAATGCGGTCGACCGCCTCTCCTCTTTGCTCGAAAGGTTCAGGGTCCACGCGCACTTGTTTCATCACGGCCCTTTGTGCGGCGTGACCACTTTTGCAGCGGAGCCCGGACGAGCTTTTCTTCATGTGCTGCGCCGCGGAGAAATGCTGGTGAGCCACCGGACGCGGTCGGGAGCCCCGCGGAAGCTGCAGGTGAGCCAACCGAGCTTGTTGTTCTATCCCCGCCCCCTGCACCATGCTTTCCACAACGCACCCACGGAGGGCAGCGATCTGGTCTGCGCGACCCTGAGCTTCGACGGCGGCACGCAGCATCCCCTGGTGCTCGCACTTCCCCCGGTGGTGGTGGTGCCGGTGGATGCGGTGGAGGGTATCGGGCAGACGCTGGACCTGCTGTTCGCAGAGACCGACAGCGTGAGGTGCGGCCGCCGCCTGCTGGCGGATCGTCTGTTTGAAGTGCTCTTGCTGCAAATGCTCCGCTGGATGCTCGACCACGGGCCAGAGGTCGGCGTCGACGGCGGCCTGCTCGCAGGCCTGTCCAATCCGAAGCTGGCGCGCGCACTGACGGCATTGCACGATCAGCCGGGTGAGACCTGGTCGCTGGAGCGCCTGGCCGCCACCGCCGGCATGTCACGCAGCGCCTTCGCCGCAGAGTTCAAAGAGGCTGTCGGCGTGACGCCGGGCGAATATCTGGTTCGATGGCGCGTCTCTGTTGCCCAGACGCAGCTGCGCTCGGGCCTGCCGGTCAAGGTCGTGAGTGACGAGTTGGGCTACGCCAGTCCGGCAGCCTTCTCCAGAGCATTCACCAAAGTGACGGGGGTCTCGCCCATGCAATGGGTCAAGTCCATCAGGCCGGCCGGGCCGCTCCTCAAAGTGCAGAAGTGACTATTCGCAACTTCCCTGTATCTGGCGCACCAGTGGATTCAATCCCCGCCGCCAAAGAAAAAGGTCCGAAGCCGTGAATGCAAGGACGGGCTTCGGACCTGAAGATATCCGGCAGGAGGAACCGGATGTTCAACACTCAAAACTGGAGAGACTTTCAAACCAACAGGAGAAGACGGATGTCGGCACACGCCACCCGTCCTTCTTTCGATGCTCAGTTGACGCGGTAGTCGTCGCCAATGCTCAGCTCGCCGTTGCGGCGGGCTTCGGCCACTTCGGCGCGAACTTCAGCGCGGGTCTTGGCGCTCACGGCAACGGTGGCCTGAGGCACGCCGCTGAATTCGCCGCTGGCTGGCAGGGCCGCAATTTCAGACTTCACTTCCGAACGGGTCTTGCTGGCCACTTGCACGGCGCTGGTAGAAGCTGCACCGTCACTGAACTCGCCGCTGGCGGGCATCGCCGCGATCTCGGATTGGACCTGAGCGCGGGAAACGGAAGCCGTCAGCGGCTGGGCCACGATGGTCTCTTCGATGGAGCTGAACTCACCGCTGGCAGGGAAGTTGCCAGCTGCCATGGCCTGGCCGGCAGACAGAGCGGCAAAGAGGGCAACAGCGAGGGCGGAACGTTGGGTGGCTTTCATGGTGTTTCCTTTCAAGGGAAAAAGTTGACGAACAAAAAAGTAAACAAGAAGGGGCAGAGAAGTCAGTGTTCCTCGCGGAGCACTTCGCTGGGTTGCACGACCGTTTCGGCTTTTTGCAGTGATTTGCAGTGGATTGCAATTCTTTGCTGCTGGCTTGCTTCGGTCTTGTTTCGCTGCCATGGGTTGAACTTTAAAATTTCTATCGAAGTAGATAAATAGCCATATGATCCATATACTGTTTCTATATTCGCAATAATCTTTTCAATTGAACTTCGATAATGGAACATGGATAGACTTGCATCGCTTCGGGTTTTTCAACGAGTGGTAGAAGATGGCGGCTTTGCCGCCGCTGCGCGATCGCTGGACATGTCCCCGGCAGTGGTCACGCGTCTGGTCGCAGACCTGGAAGAGCACCTGGGTGCCCGCCTGCTCCAGCGCACCACGCGCCGGGTCACACTCACTGACGCTGGCGAGGCATACCTCGAGCGTGTACGGCACATCCTCCAGGACATTGATGACGCCCACGCGCTGGTCTCGTCTCAGACCCAGGACCTCTCAGGCACCCTGCGGGTTCTGGCGCCGCCAGTGCTGGCCAGCTACGTGCTGGCGCCCCTCATCACGGGCTTTCGGGAGCGCTACCCGAAGATCCTGCTGGACATCGAAGTCGACACGCCGCGCGAACTGCCCATCGAGTCATACGACGTCACCCTGATGGGGACCAACGAAGGGTTCGACGCCAACATCGTTGCACGCCGCATCGTCTCGAGCGAAGCCATTCTCGTGGCCTCGCCCGCCTATGTCGCACGCCGAGGAATGCCCGCAGTTCCCGAAGATCTGGTCCTGCACGACTGTTTGCGCCACAAGCCCCTCGCCACACGCGGGCGACTGTGGAGGCTTTACCGCTCTGACCGAGCAGAAGAGCGACGCGAGATCGATGTCAAGCCCGTTGTCTGGGCCAACCATACCGACACACTGCTTCGCGCCGCCCTCGATGGCGCAGGCATCACCAGTACGACGCTGGAGCTCGTGGCGCCTCACCTCGCATCAGGCGCACTGGTGCGCGTACTCTCCCCTTGGATCACCGAACGCCTGTCGCTCTATGCCGCGCTGCCCAGCCGGAAGTTCGTGCCTCAGCGCACACGCGTCTTCGTGGACTACCTGGCAGAGAAAACGCAGCGTATCGTGGAAGACGCGATGGACGCCTGTGCTACTGCATCCAAACCGAATTGAGTTCGGTGCCATCCACCGCACCCACCGGCTGATCGGGAAGGCCTCAATCGCCGAACCGTGAACCTAGGGCTCCTATGCATCACCCGGGCCGTGCGCGCCGTGGACTATGCGCCGATGAGTCGCGAGGCACAAATGCCAAGGCTTGCTTCGGGTTCGGGGCAAAACGGGCGTCTGCCGCACCTGCTGTCTCCCATCCCGTTTTGACCTCGAACGTGCATGGCGGAGGTGATGCAGAGGGACCCAGGCCTGCATGCACAAGCTGGTGCGAATGATCCCTATATGAAGTGCTCAAGTCAGGTCGCGCATTCGATTGGTGATTTCAATTCTTACCCTGGACCACCCCCTGCGCACTCCTCTCTCACAAACGTTCAAGACACGGGCGCCTGGCTTGCCCAAACTGCGAAAAGACCATCGAAAGGAGCAGACAGCATGGCGATCGGTTTTTTGGGATTGGGGGTCATGGGTCACCCCATGGCATTGAACCTTGCTCGGTCGGGCCAACCACTGGTGGTGTGGAACCGGTCCCCCGAGCGAACGAAAGCGCTGCAGGCAGCGGGCGCAGTGGTTGCCAACAGCGTGGATGCGTTGTTTGAGCAAACACAAACCGTGATTCTGATGTTGGCCAACGAACGGGTGATCGACCATGTGTTGGGCCGGGGCACGCCCACCTTCGCCGCGCGCATCAAGGGCCACACCCTGGTGCCCATGGGCACCACCTCCCCTGCGTACTCGCGTGGTCTATGCGAGGAGGTCGTATCCGCGCAGGGTCGATATGTCGAGGCGCCCGTCTCGGGCTCCAGAGTGCCAGCGGAATCGGCTGAGCTTGTGGCGATGGTGGCCGGGGACTCAAGCGAGGTGGATCGTGTGCGCGAACTCATTCGACCCATGTGCAAAGCGTCGTTTGCGTGTGGAGCAGTACCCAAGGCCTTGTCCATGAAGCTCTCGGTCAACCTGTTTCTTATCACCATGGTGGCGGGCCTGGCCGAGGCCACACACTTCGCGCAGCAAAACGGTGTGGACCTGGCCCAGTTCCGCGCGGTACTGGAGGCAGGCCCCATGGCCAGCGGCGTTGCACGCATGAAGCTGCCCAAGCTGGTGCAGCGGGATTTTTCCGTTCAGGCCTCGATTGGCGATGTGCTGATGAATGCGCAGCTGATTGCCGACGCGGCCCGGCAGGCGACGCTTTCATCGCCATTGCTTGATGCGGCATTGGCGCTTTTCACCGAGACAAACTCGCAAGGCTGGGGCCATGAAGACATGGCGGCGGTGTTGCGCGCGCTGGAGGCGCGAACTGAAGGCTTGGTGGGCAGCGACGTACAGGTATCTGATTGAGGAATCAACCTCAGCGATGCGAGCGCAGGTGCAACATTGACACCCACCGCCCCGGCGTGAAGCCGTAAGCGCGTTTGAAATGGCGCGAGAAATGGCTTTGGTCGGCAAAGCCTGCATCTGCTGCCGCCTGCGCAATGGGCACGCCTTGCCCGATCAACTGTTGCGCCGAGGCAAGTTGGCGACAGGTTCGAAAGCGACTCGGGCTGGTGCCGAACGCAGCCCTGAACTGCCGCGCGAGTGTCCAGCGATCCAGACCACTGAGGCGTTCGAGCTCTGTCATCTCAGGGCGAGTGGCGGGATCCTGTGCAATGCGTTCTCGTACGTCCAGCAATGCCTTGGTTGCCAGCGCAGAGGTTTGCGTTGATGGCCCGCCTCCCAGCAGAGTCAGCCAGCGTGCCACGGTTTCAAGCAAGTCCAACTCGGAAAGACTGTCCAACTCATCTTCCTGGCGCCAGACAGGAAAATCGGAGGGCAAAGCGAAGCGGCTCATGTCCACCACCGGCTGTGCCACGAAAGGCAACCCCGACGCGAAGGGCCTTAGCAAGGCCGGATCGATATGCACCATACGGTATGCAAAACCCTCGGAGGTGGCCGGCCGACCATCGTGAAGCTCATCCGGGTGCAGGAAATGGCACTGGCCCGGCAGGCAGTTCCAGCTGGTGCCGCAGAACCTGAATTGCTGCACGCCAGAGAGCGTGAGGCCAATGGCGTAGGTGTCGTGCCGATGGGGGGAGAAGGCGGTACGCCGAAGCCTCACCTCCATGTGCTCGATGCCATGCGCACCGCTGCCCGGCACAACGCCTTCAACTGGGTCAGTGTGGGCTCGGGGCAGGAGGGCAGCCGTCAACGATGAATCCTTGGTGAGGTTCCTGGGTGTCAGTCAATCTGCAGCCGCCTCGACAACCAGAGCATCGGAGTCAACCCCTGGGCATCGGCGTCAGTTCTGTCAACTTGCATCCAGTTGAGGGGGGAGAAGCTGCACCTGCAGCGCCCCCGGCCGGGACGGGTGTGGCTGGATTGGTGCATCTTCGGGATGGCCTCAAGGCTGTTTGCGCCGGCTCATGCGAAACGGCTCGGTGACATAGGCCACGGTGGTCCCGGGATTGGCACTTTGGGGCAAGGCCACAGAGGGCTTGCCGGTGATGGAAGCGCTGGAATCGTAGCCGCCCCCTCGTATGGCGGCGCTGGCCTGGCCGCGCCGTTCGCGCCGGGGTGTCATGGGGCGGGCAGGCTCAAGAGTGCGGGCACCGCCAGTGGCGACGGCCAGATGTTGCATGTGAGCCATGACGCGCTTCTGTTGTACGGGCGGCAGCCTGGCGTGGGCCACGGCCAAGCGCTCTTTGGCTTCGTTGCGGTCGTCTTCCCAGGTTTCGCGCGCGCTTTGGTCTTTAAGGGAGGCGGCGCCGTGCACGGTAGCGGCCAACTGGCCAGGGGCCATGGAAAAGACGGTGGTGGCCGCAGCCAGCACACCCATGGCCTGTGGGCTGAGATGGGGATCTTGCAGGGCACGCATGGCCTGGTCACGCAGCAAATCATGGGCCTCGGATTGGCCATGGGTGCTGACGTTCGAGCCGGAGTGGCCAGCGGCAGTGCCCTTGGGGGCGCTGAGAATCGTGCGGGCAGTGTCAGTCCGTGCGGTGTCGCCTGCGTGCAGCAGGGGACTGAGGTTGGCCTCGGGGAACTTGGTGTGGCTGTGTTGGCTCCAGTAGCCGCTGCTGACGGCAGGCATGGCCGAGTGGGTAGCGCTGACCTGATGGCGGCGCGAGAGGGTGTCGGTCATGTCGGTGACCACGAAGGATTCGTGATAGCCCGAGCTCACACCTTCCAGAGTCGGGTTGGAGGCGAAGCGAAAGGCCCCTTTGCCAACTGACTTGCGGGCGCTGATGAGCTTGACGACGGTGGGGCGAAAGGCCTCTGCATGTGCCTGGGCGCGGGTCAGTGTGCCGTCCTTCACCATGCTGTAGAGCACCGCATGGGTCATGTTCTTTTTGAGTTGCGCCGCTTGCTGCCAGGGTTTTCGGTTTTTAACGCTTGTGAGCGAGAGCCCGCTGGCCTTGGAGGCCGCCTTGGATTTGGACGGTTTGTGGCTGGGCATGGACAGCGCTCCTTCTCAGACAGTTGGGGTCAGCAGAGAGTTTGGGTTCAGCACTGTCATTTTGCACAACAGGCTTCGCTGTGCCACCCATTCACTGCGAAATATGACGTGATTGCCATCCCAACCCGATGCCGCGACGATGGCTCGCATGTGCAACCTGATGAAGGTGATCGATCTGCGTATTCGGCGCTCAACCTGACAGAGAAACCCCAGCGCATCGTCAAAGGCGCAAGAGACGCTTGTGTTGCTTTCGCTGCGGTGTCTCTATCCTTTGCGGCGCTCTCTACCTGAAGTGCAAAAGAACAGATCTGCCCCTGAAGTCACCTAAATGGCAGCGATGCGTTGTTGCCACCGGGCCTTGAATGCCTCGTAGGCTGCAGGAGTGGGTCCTGGTAACTTGAGCTTGGCATAGTAGAAGACTTCCTTCTCATACCGCTCCAACTCGGGCGCCCCTGGGCCGAAGGTCACATACGCCACTTGGGCTGCAAGCAGAAAGAGCTCCGGAATCTCAGGCGAGCAATCCGTAGCCTTGCTGTACGACATGTCAATGGCAAGCTTTCGCAGGGCGGACGCCAGCGACGAACCGGCGCTTCGATGGAAGACGCCACCATTTTCATCTGCTGTCGCAAGAAACACCTTGGCGGATTCTTTCAAGTTCACAAGGACTGCCTTGTAGGTTGAGGAACATGCATCGGGATCAGACCGGAAAGGCCTCGAACTGTTCACTCAAAATGCGGGCATCTCGGTGAACCTGTTGCAACGCTCCCACGTGCGAGGGCAAGTCGCCAGAACGCTTCAACCATTGCCGCGACCGAGCTGCATTCGCAGCCAACACACCAAGCCCCTCTTCGCTTCGGCCACCCGAGAGCAGCAGCACCGCTCGCACCCGATCCAGTTTACTTCCCTGCACCGCGCGGCGGTATTCGGGAAAGATCGCCGTCAAGTGGTGAGGAATCACCTCAACATACTCTTTCGCCTCCCAGATGGCCTTGTACCGCTCAGTCCACGGCTGCTGCTCATCCAGCAAGGCCGTCAGCTTGTCAGCACCCCGTCGAACGTAAAAATCCGAGCAACTGGCGTGCTCGCTGTAGCAACAGAGAGGGTCATCCAGACACTGCATGTGAAGGCTTGCGTCAGTTTCCACGACGGCCTCTGCCTGAGGCGCCGAACCGGCCTTCAAACGAATGCTGTACCGCTTCAGTTCTTTCCCGAGCTGCAAGCGACCGTATGCCGACGGATCGGCACCAAGCGGAGCGTTGATAGCCCATTCAATCAGGTGGCCGTTGTCCCCGAATGTGTTTGACGGAGAGGCCCTGGCACGGGCGGCGCCAACCTCTGGCCTGAGGTCTTCATCCCAACCGTACCAGACGAGGAAGGAACCAACGACCAGCACCCAGGGCAAGAAGAACCACCAGATGGGCACGGAACGTTTCGCTGGACGGTTTTGAAGCTTTGGGTTCAAGGCAGTGGAGAGGCCGCAACATACGCGCACCGCTGGATGGATGATCCCCTATTCTGCCCGGGGAATAGGTAGGCGCCGGGGGTGGATGTCGCCCACTGTCCACTGTCCACTGTCCACTGTCCATTGGCTTCTGCCCATTGGCTTTTGCCAGACCCGATGAGACAAACGGCAGCACTAGGCCAGAATTTCTACTCGGAGACAGCGAAGGAAAGACCGATGCCAGGGGTAGAGATGGGCGACGTCAAACGTGGCCGACTCGAACCGCCGCGGTTCCGTGGATCTTTCAGCCTGCATTCCCACTGATGAGCGCCCGCATTTCCTTGTATGCATAGACGGCGCTGCTGCCGGGGCAATGGCGGGCCAGCGCGACCATGGCCTGGGCAATCTCTGTGGTGCGAATCGGGCGGACCTTGGCCGGCAGCAGAGGCGACACCCACGACAGCACCGCGCCCAAGGCTGCTGGGGTGTGCTGTGACCCCACGATCACCGATGGGCGAAGAATGCTGACCACTGCCGGCCCCTGGGCCTGTACCGCCTGCTCGGCTTCGCCTTTGACCCGTGCGTAGCGCGGCATGCCGGCCGCACCAGAGCCGTTGGTTTTGGCTTCGATGTTGGCGCCGATGGCCGACATGAAAACCAGGTGCCTGACGATGCCCGAAGCCTTCAAGCCGGCGGCAAACGCCGCGTTGAGAGCCACGTCCACCGCGCGGTGCTCGTCAATGGTGAGATCGGCCGTGTGCGCGCCCACCCCCAGCACACTGAGCCCCACCGCCGCCGGACATCCTGACTCAGCCAGCGCATCTGCCACCCCCTGCTCCAGGCTGGCCGGCGTCATGTCGGGCACCAGGCGCTCCACGATGTGGTTGCCATGCTGCTGCCCTGCCCGGTCAAGTGGCCGGCGGTTGAGCACAATCACCGTTTGGAACCGGCCCGGTTTGCTGGCTTCGGCCAGAAGCGCCTTACCGACTGAGCCGGAGGCGCCGAGGATGATGGCTGCAGTGTGGGGCATGGTGTGGCGAGCGTTGGAATGGGTGGAGGGGAACGCCTCC
The DNA here is from genome assembly GCA_050293865.1 of Hydrogenophaga sp. Lineage (GTDB taxonomy): Bacteria > Pseudomonadota > Gammaproteobacteria > Burkholderiales > Burkholderiaceae_C > Hydrogenophaga. Next base: position 14,368 of record JBNKNN010000035.1, read on the forward strand.
ATTGTTCATCACAACAGTCCTTTGGTCTTTTAGTATTGCCTCAGACTGGCATGCACAAGCTGATGCGAGCTGTCGACCTGGGTATGGCGTGGCTCAAGTCAGGTTTGGCACTTGATGCCCGACTCCTCGTTGGGAAGCTTGACTTTCAACATGGTGTCTGTCCATCAACCCCTCTTGCCCTGATCTACGTACTCAAATTTGGATTGGAATTGAGGACCACGTGCATAGAGTGAAGCTACCTCTGCATATGATTCAAATTGATGGAGGTTCCAACATGAAAGCACTGTCCCCTCTCGCCTATTTCCTGGCACTGCTTGCTGCCACTGGATGCCAGTTCAATACCAGTGGACCTTTCTCACCACCAGAGGAACTAGGCGCTTCCTGTTTTCTGGTCAGCACCCGGTTTGTCCCGGCGCCGAACGGGATCACCTCGCAACCGGGAACCGCAGCTTTGCCAGCAACCATCGCGCAGTGCAAAGAATACGCAGAAAGCCATGACATCAGTTGGACATTTGAAGCGCTGGCGCCACCTACGCCACAAACCATACAGTTTCCCCTGACACAGGTAGACCCCATCCAGCTTGTGATTGATGAAGACGGAGCGCAGTATTGCGTTCTTAGACGAGCGCTCAGTTACGATTTCGTGGAAGAGACTGGTTTAGGCCCCTGGCAGGTGACCCATCAGGTGGGTGACTGGTCTGTGACCTGTCCAGAAGTTGAAATCACCCAATGTGCTACCGAACACAATGCCGTGGACTATTGGGCCTCGTTCACAACAGCAGGCAAAGGGGAATGTTCGCAACAGAAGATTGGCGTGGACATCATGGAACCGGCTTATCCTTGAGGGCACCGGGGCAGAGCTGCGCTGCCTCCACGGTGGCGCCCTGTCTCCCCGGCTATCGCGTCATTGGGGCTCAGGTCTCGTTGAAAGCCTCAACGCTCACTCTGCTGCAACCGCGAAAGGCCAAACACTTCGGCCTCCACGAATCGCCGATTGCGTAGGCTGGCCTCCAACTAAGCCCTCGATCCCAGCAGTTGTAGCGCCATCGGCACCGGGCCTCAGCACGGTTGCCGCCGTCAATCGCGTCAAGCAAGGGGTGGCCACCGACAGCGCTGATGCTCCGGTTGTAAGTCAGGGAAGTGAGCGCCAGAAGCGGCTAGAACGCTTCGGTTCCGTCGAAACCGGGCTGATCCGACAAACGCCCCAAGGAGGTACCGTCCGGCGAGAAGGCATTGGCGTCATCGACAAGCATGAGGCGCATGCCATCAGGGTCGTCGATTTGCCGGAATCGCCCCTGGCAGCCCCCATGCGGACTGTGGGCCGTGATGCCAGGTTCTTCAAACGTCCAATGATCAATCTCAGAGCCACCACAGCACATGCATCGGCCAGGGCTTTGCCGCATGGCCAACAGTCGCCGGTACAGCCCCACGCCCTCCAGATCTCTCTTCTCGTACTTGCTCAGACCCTCAGGCAACGTGCGCGCCAACGCGAGCAGAGCGGCCTCCTCCTGATCCAGCGCCGCAACAGACGGCAGCGCCTCTACCTGCAGGACACCTTGGCAGTCTCTGCACCACCCGAAGGACGAATGCAACCTGAGCAGCTCTCCTGTCGGGAAGACATAGACTGACGGCAACAAAGGAACCACGGCGATGCGTTCATCGCAGGCATCGCATTGAAGGAATTGAACCAGAAGAGACATTGGGAAAGGTTCCTGGTGTTGGTGCAGACCCAGTAGTGACAAACAAACATTCAGCTGGCCACAGCCTGGACATCATTCGGGTAAAGGCATTCTGAAGTGCGTCGGCCAAAACGGTTTTGAGCAAATCGGTACATGAAGCGGCGACAATGATGCGATCAATACCTTCAGGCCCATTGCCACTGTTCAAAAGCGCTGAATCGTTGCCTCGCAGGAGGCAGATCAGTTGCCCTCTGCCGGCACCAGCAACTCCGCTCTCCCAACGATTTTCTCTCGTGGCACGAAGCCCCAGTAGCGGCTGTCGGCACTGTCTCCCCGGTTGTCGCCCAGCACATACACGAGCCCTTCCGGAACCTTCACTTCCTCGAAGGACCGGATCGCCCTGGGATGTGAATCTTCATGCCAAACAGCGAAAGGCTCGATGGCCGGAGAATCGTTCACAAACAGTTGGCCATCTTCCATTCTCAACCGGTCTCCAGACACGCCGACGACTCTCTTGACGAATGCGAGCGGTGTGGCGCCAGCCGAGTGAAAAACAATGATGTCGTTTCGCCGAGGTTCGTTCCGCCAATAGACATAGGTGGCAGCGACGATGGTGTCTCCGTGAGCCAGGGTGGGTTCCATTGATCGTGAGGGTACAACGTACGGAACATGGCCAAGAATACGGCCGCGGATGTCTCCCGTGTCCGTGCCGAAAGGGTTGAGGACGTACATCAGGATCAGCGCCACAGGGAACAGCGCACCCATCGTCATCAAAGTCTTCTCCCATTTCCCCATGCCAGCTTCCCTCCCTTGCGTATTTCATTTATCTGATGGTTGGTCAACCATGCCATTGGATTCTCAGGATACAGGAAGCGCCCACGCAACGGAGATCTGCGAGGGCACACACTGATGGCCTCGTCGGTGGCGCCGCCGTGCCGCGGTGCGGGTGCGTGAGATGCCTCCACAGGCTACTCCACACCGGACTGCGTTGCTCCCCCGCTGGAACATGCGTCAGCTGGTGGCAGCCACCCGAACCTCGTCCAGTCCCTTCACGCGTGTACGCGCAAATGCCTCCGGCTGGTTCTGTCGAATCCAGTCGAGCATGCCCTCGCGGATTTCGCAGCGCAGGTCGAACAGGGTGGGTGAATCTTTGGCGCTCATGAGCAGGCGCAGTTCGATGGCGTCGCGCTCAGTCTCTGTCACCTGGGCCACTTGCACGCGTTTGTCCCAGAGGCGGTGGTCCTCGATCTGGCGTTCGAACTCCCGCCGAATAGGCGCGATGTCGGTGCCGGGGTCGAGGTACAGCATGACCGAGCCCAGCAGTTGGGCTGTCGTCTTGGTCCAGTTCTGGAACGGCTTTTCCAGGAAGTAGGTGGTGGGCACGATGAGGCGACGCTCGTCCCAGATCTTCACCACAACATAAGTGGTGCGAATGTCCTGAATCCAGCCCCATTCGCCTTCGACGATCACTACATCGTCGATGTTGATCGGCTCGGTCAGTGCCATCTGCATGCCCGCAATGAGCGACTTGAGCGCTGGCTGCGCTGCAGCGCCCACTGCCAAGCCTGCCAGGCCGGCCGACGCGACCAAGGTGACGCCCACATCGCGCACACCGGGAATGGACAACAGCACCAGCCCCACCACCACGAACACCACAATGGCCGTGGCCAGGCGTTGCAGCATCGCCAGTTTGGTGCGCTGGCGACGCGCCTGCAGGTTGTCGGCCACGGAAACGTCTGCACGCAGGCTCATGTTCTCCACCAGCGCCCGCAAGATGGCCAGCACCATCCAGCCCACCAGCACCGGCATCACAAAGCTCGCCACCTTGGCCCAGACCTGCTCCAGCATGGGCACCTCGCGAGCCAGCAGCACCAGCGCCAGGGCCACCAGTGAAACCTGCGTGGGGCTGCGCAGCCGTTTGATCAGAACAGCATCGCTCTCGCCACCACTGCGCAGCGCAAAACGGCGCATGATGCCAAACAGCAGTGCGTGCGCCACCAGGGCAATCACGATGGCCACTGCTGCGCCAATCAGCGCAGCCACAGGTTCATTCAGCAGGGCGTTCAGGGTCAAGGTGACATGTCCTCCATCGATGGTTCTGATTGCAAGCTGGCCCCAGAAACGAAGCAGATTTCGGGCCAGGCAAGAAAGCATGGTTTGGCGAACCAGAATGTTTGGCCGGTCGTTTGCTACGTTGTTCGCCCTGACCAATGCCATTCAACCCGGCTCGCCGAAATCCTCTCGATGGGAAAGTGTTGACTTGCCCTGAGGATGCCGCGCTCAGCGGCTACCCGATATCGTTACGATGATGGGCAGGCGGCGCAGGCGAGACGCTGGCGTCCAAAGCCGACAAACCCACGGAACCAGCGCAAAGCAAAGAGAAGGAAGACTGCCCACATGCGAAGAACGCAGACCGTTGCTTGGGCGCACACACTGCTGCAGGCCCTTTCACTCACTTTTGTATCAACCGGTTCGATGGCAATGGAGGAAGCGATGAGCGCAGTTGAGAAACACATCCGGGAGATGATGCGAACAAATGTCTGGGGCGGCTTTGATTCTCTGGAAGAGGTCCAGGATCACGTGGACGAGATGATCGAGGACGAAGGCGCTGAAGACAGCCGCGACACGCTGACGGCAGCTGTTCTGGAAGAGTTCAAAAGAAAAGCCGAGGCCGAGAAATCATGGCCCGCCGTGACCGATGTGGACCGTTTGCACGCTGCGTTTCTACAGCTCAAAAACGAGGGCATTCTGTGCCTTCACAACGCGGGCTTCACCATGACAGATGGACATGAAGACGCCTGGCTTGCCATCGAGGACGGGCCAGCGAACACGTTTCATGGCTACTGCTTCTACCACGGACAAGACCTGGCGGCCGCCGTTGGCGGGCACGGTCTTTACCTCGCTTTTGACCACGTCAAGGAGAACGCGCCAGACCAGAGGCTGGTCGTGGGGCAAACCATCAAGGCCGCGCTGGAACAACAAGGGTTTGAAGTGGTCTGGGATGGGACTGTCGACCAGCGGTTGAAACTGCCCAAGATCCGGTGGCAGAACCGGGGCGTTTCGGACGAATACTGAAAGCCGGAAATCGAGCATCGAAACTTGCGACGTACCAGCTCAACGGCAATGGACTTCACGGCTGGTCTCAGCAGCATTTACGCCAAACCTGTGTGAGCGGGCCACCTGTTTCCCATCATGGTGGTGGTCAGCAGTTCAGTACAGAGAACATCAATAGGGAGGCTGGTATGAGCATTCGCTACGACGCCGTAGTTCCTCAAGGGAAGTGGCCGAGTCTCGAAGCCATGAACATGGCGATCGCGGCACGTGGCTAACCGCTGAAGGCTTTTGTGCCAGGGAGAACAGAAATTTCTGAGCTTTGTTGCGCGGTTCCGGGGCAAAGTGCAGGAGATGGAGGTCTACTGCAACACCTTTGGTGCACCGACTCCCAATAACAGCCACGCAGACGATGCCAATGAGATGCTGGGGGAGATCGGCTCCGATGTCCGCGCCTCGGACGGGGACCACCATCTCAGCGTTGGCTCGGGCTGCGGCACTCCAGACCGGTAGGTGGCGCCATACAGCATCCTGATGGCGTCGCTCGTTCTGGCTATTGACGGCTACGGCTACGAGGGACAGGGCCCCAGCTTTGGCCGCGAAGAGTGGGCGCGGATGCAGCTGAAAGGTGCCAATCGAGTAGCCACTGTTATCAATGACCGAGCTCACGACACCCCACTCGTTGGCCGCCACCGTCATGCGGTATGGGTTGCTTCCGCCTTCAGTCCCTCGTCCCTCCACAAAGTAGACAGCGCCCGCACGCTGGACAGGATCGTCAATATCCATATTGGACATAGCTCCCTCTCTTGGTGGCTCGTTGTTTGCAGTTTGTTGTTGGGGCCAAGCTTTGGCCGACGTCAACTACTCCATTACGTCGAGATGTCGCTGAAGTTGCTGCCTTCGCTGGACAATCCACAAAATCTCGTTGGTGCTGACGCTCAGGTCCGAACTGCCGCCCATGGTGTCGTACAGGCCTACAGCGAAACGGTTCTCGGCATCGAGAAAAGTACTCCATGCCGCTTGGGATGCCTCCAGTTGTTGGCGCTGAGGCCCGCTCAACTTGGAAGCCAGGCGCATGTACAGCTGCTTGGTTTGCTCCAGCTGCCATTCCTTCTCGCTGGTCATGCAGCGCCCCTTCTCCAGCCGCCCTTTTGCCTGGTCCAGGCATTGGTGGTAATCGGGACGCTCAAGTTTGCCGATCGCAGGAGGCGCTTCGGTCGACTCGGAGGCTAAGGAGGCGCAGCTGGCTGCGCCCAAGGACAGGGACAGCAGCCCCAGCTTGATCTTCTTCATATGTGGTTTCTTTTCGTTGGAGGACAGCAAGCGCGGGAGCGACGCTCTTCCACATGCTCCGATGCTGCGGGAATACTAACGCTTCGGTATAGACATCCATTGACCAAGGCGGTATCTGGCCCCATCATTCCGCGCTGCCCCATCTGGACGAAGCGCACCATGGCTTCAAAACAACGGCAGTATCTGCTGTTCACACATCGCTCTGAGCCTGTCGCGTGCAGCTTCGCTCTGGCTACCGCTGCTCTCCTGGCGGACACGTTGCAGAACTTGCTGGTACTGCTCCGAGCTTTCGTTCTGCTCCAGGGCTACTGCGTTTTCAGCTCGCCACTTTTTCATGGCGGCAGAGTATTTCCCGCTGCCGGATGAATCGAGCCTCGCGCAGTTTTCCAGGGTGGCGTGAACAGCCGCCAGCAAAAGCGCATTCCCGTTCATGGCCTTTGTACGGCCCCCCGGGTTGCTGTGTTCAACCGAGGCGGCAGGAGCGGCCGCACCACTTCTCGCGGAACTTTCTGCTTCCGGTGACGCCTTCTGCGGAACCTTCAATACCTGCGCCTTGTTTGTACCGGCACAGGGTGCGTCCTGGTAGCTGACCTTGCCCGATGCGTCTTTGCACTTGTTGATCGCATGGACGTTGGCGCTTGCCAGCAATGCAATCGCCATAAAGAAAGCACTGGCTTTCATGTCTTCTCACCTCCCTGATATATGGATATACCGGCGAGCATAGCCGACCCATTGGAGGATCAAGCGAGGCGAAGACAAGGATGGAGTTCAGGTGTGCGGTTTTGCGCAGTCAACGCATCCCACAGTCACACACGATCACCACCACCCTCATCAAGACGCCAAACTCTTGAACCAGCGCTCACGGAAGCGGTTTTGCTCTTCGACCGTCGACTGGTCGCAGTCTTCACTCGGACTGAAGATGTCCACCACGTCCGAGTTCCGGGCCTGCTGACCCATGGTCATTTGATAAGCCAACCTGCCACCATTCATCTCGAGGCTCATGCCAGAGGGGTAGACATTCACTCGCGCGCCCTGGCAACACAGACATGCGCCTTCCGCGCTCAGCATCACCCGTAGGTTTTGAAGCGCATGAAAGTAACTGCCCGCGGTCACGCTCAGCACATCCCGCCCCGGCCATTGCAAATCGATACGGAACGCATCATCGCTTTCATACAAGTCCAGCCGTACCTCCACGAACTGGTGCGCTGGCTGAGCCTTCAGCATCAGCGTAAGCGAAATCGACTCTTCATGCTCCATGGTCAGTTTCATCCTCACCTACATTTTCGCAGCCTGATCTCGCCTTCTTCCTGCCGGTTGAACTGGGAGTCCAAGAAGCTACTCATCGCTACAGCTACCGCTACTGCCCAACGGAGCCACACATACAGCCCTACGGCCACAAGCAACAACACGAACGAAGCCTTTGAACCCGCTCTAGCTGACCTGGGGCGGTCCGCGTCGTTCCCTTCATGGTCGCGTGAGAAAAACAACAACGCGCCAAGGATAGAGCCTTCATCCTCCTTGAACGAAAAGCCCATCACCGCCGACAAGGCTGCGCTCACATTGGCCCAGTCCAACACACTGCCGTGGCCATACACATGGCTGAAATTCCCGAAGTGCAATGCGAACCACACCACAGCTCCACACACCCATCCGAAGGCAGCGGCAATGACAGCGAAGGTCAGACGATCTTTCATAAGAGATAGCTCGATGCGGTTGGTGGAAGGTTGTGCGAGGCAGGGATCAGTGGTTGTTCAGTTCGGCTCTTTGCACTCCATCGTATCTGCGGCCATCATATTCGGGCTCCAAAGGTCGTCTGCACCACTGCCATATCGTGTTTTGCCCGGTTGCCTTGGGGATGAAGCAAAGAGCAAAGCGTGACCCGCATGCGTTAGGCCCCTTTCGGATTTGTCATGAACGAAACGAAGTGACCCATCGAGCGAACAAGCGTGCAAATCCCCCAAACACCCAACCGCCGCCAACGAAGACAACAACCCCTCCAAAAACATAGAAGAGAGGAATGATGAAGATAGCGGGCCCTTCGGACATATGGGAGCCCTTCAGGCTATCCAGAACAGACAAACCCCACCGGGCCACATAAACGCCCCCGACGATAAGCGCAATATCCAATGGGAATGCCCACCAGGAATTCAAGAAATCGCGCAACATTTCTCTGCCCGAGGGACGCGAACCAGTTTCTGAATGCTCAGACGCCTCAGGAACAGCGACAGGGGCGCCAAGGCCAGCCTTCTCCTCATTCACCGCACTCAACAACTTGGGCGGCTCATTGGCTGTGGCTGGTGTCTCGCTGTCATTCACAACTGGCAACCCCAGCTCGTCCAGCGTCACGCTACGGCCAATCCAGGCGTTTACCTCATTGGCATACACATCCAGGCGGAGGAGCGCACGATTGGCGCTTTGCATGCGTATCACCTTGAATACGTCTCCTGCCAACAATGGTCGACCAACTTCTCCTTCTGACGAGCCCTGCGTGTGGGTGCCGACACTGAGTGCCTTGAACACCACACCGTTCAGGTTGAACGACTCATCAGCCGAAAGTGCATTTGCAGAGGCGGCATCGATCGTTTCGAGCGCTGGCGAATACCACTCGAATTTTCCTTTGGCCTCGCACAAAATGCCGCTGCCGCTGCCGCTGCCACTGTCAGCGGCACCAGCGCCAAAGAACACCGCTTGCCAG
>JBNKNN010000036.1:0-7974 GCA_050293865.1 Hydrogenophaga sp.
GGCATGGCCCACATGCCTTTGCCGATCTGTGCCTTGCCGCGCAAGCCGCAGGCCAGGCCGACAAGCACGTTGTTGCGCTCGTAGCTCTGGATCCAGGCACTGGTTTTCATGTCGCCCTTGCGTATCATCGGGCCAGCCTGCATGGCAGTGTGCATTTCGTCGCCGGTGCGGTCCAGGAAGCCGGTGTTGATGAAGGCCACGCGGCTGGCTGCGGCTGCGATGCAGGCTTGCAGGTTGATCGAGGTTCGGCGTTCTTCGTCCATGATGCCGAGCTTCACGGTCGAGTCGGCCAGACCAAGCACGCGCTCCACACGGCTGAACAGTTCGGCGGCAAATGCCACTTCCTTGGGGCCGTGCATCTTGGGCTTGACGATGTACACGCTGCCTGTGCGGCTGTTGCGGATGCCGCCCGTGGTCAGGCCCTTGAGATCGTGTAGTGCAATCGTCGTTGTGATGACGGCGTCCATGATGCCTTCTGGAATCTCTTTGCCTTCGGCACCCCACAGAATGGCAGGGTTGGTCATCAGGTGACCGACGTTGCGCACGAACAGCAGGCTGCGACCGTGCAGCTTCACTTCTCCGCTGCCGTTCGCAGCGGTGTAAACACGGTCACCGTTGAGGCCGCGTGTGAAGGTCTGGCCACCTTTGCTCACGGACTCGGTCAAGTCTCCCTTGAGAATTCCCAGCCAGTTGCTGTAGGCCAGCAGCTTGTCTTCGGCGTCCACGGCCGCCACGGAGTCTTCAAGGTCGAGAATCGTAGACAGTGCCGCCTCCACGACCACGTCGGCCACGCCGGCAGCGTCGAGCTGACCGATGGCATTGCTGCGATCAATGCGGATGTCCGCGTGCAGGCCGTTGTGGATCAAGAGAATGCTGGAGGGACTCTTGGCGTCGCCCTGGTAGCCGACGAACTGTGCAGCGTCTCTCAGGCCGACCACCTGGCCGCCTTTGACGGCCACGCGCAGTTGGCCGTTCTCCACCTGATACACGGTGGCATCTGCGTGCGAGGCGTTTTCCAGCGGAGCGATATCGTCCAGATATTGGCGGGCATAGGCCACGACCTTGGCTCCGCGCTTCTCGTTGTAGCCTGGGCCTTTCTCGCAGCCGTCGGCTTCCGAAATCACATCGGTGCCATAGAGCGCATCGTAGAGCGAACCCCAACGGGCGTTGGCGGCGTTCAAGGCATAGCGGGCGTTGAGAATAGGCACCACCAATTGGGGGCCAGCTTGTGTGGCCAGCTCGGCATCGACGTTGGCGGTGGTGGCTTTCACGCCGTCAGGTTGGGGCACCAGATAGCCAATGGTCTCAAGGAACTTGCGGTAGGCAGCCATGTCCTTGATCGGGCCGGGGTTGGCTTTGTGCCAGGTGTCCAGCTCGCCTTGCAGACGATCGCGCTCGGACAATAGCGCTGCGTTCTTGGGGGCGAGGTCGGCCACGATCTCGTCAAAACCCTTCCAGAAATTGTCGCTGGAAACGCCGGTGCCGGGCAGCACGCGCTGCTCGATGAAGTTGTAGAGGTCGGTGGCGACCTGCAGGCCATGAATGGTGGTGCGTTGTTGTGTCATGTCAGTGCTCCATCAACTCGTTCAAAAACAAAAAGCGAAAAGGGAAAGGCGAAAAAGGAATACGAGAACTCAAAGAGGAAACAGGCTCGCTTGCGCTCAGGTGCAAGGTTCAGTCAAAGAAGCCCAGGACATCCTTGAGATTGCGCCCTGTGCGCTCGGGCAAGGTGCCAAATTCTTCGAAGGGCAGGTTCAGTCGATTGACCCAGAGAGTACGGAAGCCAAACCAGGTGGCGGCCAGCGCATCCCAGGCATTGCTGCTCACAAAGACGATCTGGTCGCGGGCAAAACCGGTGGTGGACTCTCCCAGAGCGTATGCCTCAGGGCAAGTCTTGTACATGCGGATCGGGTCGACGCTGATGACATGGTCCAACACGTCGTCCAGGTGTGCGCTTCGGACCGCGATACCCAACATTTCCGGGTCACCGTTGCTCAGGATGCCAGTGCGGATGCCTTTGTCTTTGAGCGCTTGCAATACCGCCCGGTTTTCGGGGAAGGCCGAGAGGTGCCGGTACTGGTTCATCAAGCGTTGCGAGCGTTCGGCGTACTCGCTCCAGCGGTTGCGAGCGGCAGGTTCGATCAGTTTGATGGCGTAGATGAGCGCGCGCTCTGTCAGTTGCCAGAACGGTTCGTAATGGCGTCCGTGGTTGCTGGTAGTCACCAGCCTCGTGTACTCGATCTGCTTGTCGCGCCAGACCTGAGCAAGCTTGGCGCCCTGTCCGGGGAACAGCTGCTCGGCCAACAGCCCAACGCTGTAGACGTCAAACAATGTGCCATAGGCATCGAATAGAACGGCGCGGGGTTTGTCCATGGCTTGACTTTATTCGATACGAAGCCTTCTATTGATTGATGAAATCTCTATTTATTTTTTACTTTTTGGTATGTAATTGCCGATTCTGGCACTGCCTTTGTGCGCATGCTTCACGACCGACAACTCCTGCGTTGCCCCTGAAAAGCCCCCATCATGTCTGCGTCTGACTCTTCATTGCTCGTCGTCTGCCTGTGTGCGCAGTGGTGCGGCACCTGTCGCGATTACCGTCCCATGCTCCGAAAACTGGAGCAACCAGGTGTACTACCTGTCTGGGTGGATATCGAAGACCACGATGAAGTGTTGGGTGATCTCGACATAGAGACCTTCCCGACAGTCCTGCTGGCGCGGCATGGTCAAGTGGTTTTCTTGGGGGCGGTCACCCCTCACCAGTCAACGCTGGAGCGCCTGGTGGCTGAGGGCGTGGCTGGGGGGCTCTCGCTTTCCCGTGACCCGGAGGCGGCTTCATTGCTTGAACGGGTCCAGGCCTTCATGTCTGAGACGAACCTTTGGGCCGCATGAACAAGCTCAAGCAATTGGAAACCTTTGCGGCCGTGGCGGCCAAAGGCAGTCTCACGGCCGCGGCGAAGTCCGAGGGAGTGGCGCCCGCCATCATTGGACGCCGGCTGGATGCGCTGGAATCTCGATTGGGAGTCAAGCTGCTGGTGCGCACCACCCGTAGCCTTTCGCTGACACATGAAGGAAGCGCTTTCCTGGAGGATTGTCAACGTGTGTTGGCCGATCTGGCCAACGCCGAAGCCAGTGTGAGCGCAGGCGGCGTCAAGGCCACGGGGCATTTGCGCATCACGGCGCCGGCTGGGTTCGGGCGTCGCCACGTGGCGCCAATGGTGCCGCTGTTTCGGGAATTGCACCCTGATGTCAGCATTTCTCTCAACCTGAGTGACCGCGTGGTTGATGTGGCAGGTGAAGCCTATGACTGTGCTGTACGCGTCGGTGACCTGCCTGATTCGTCTTTGGTCAGCCAGCGGCTGGCCGACAACCGGCGACTTTGCGTTGCCACGCCTGCTTTCCTCGCCCGACACGGCCGTCCTCAAACGCCGGCCGATCTCGTGCGTTTTGATTGCCTGACCCTCTCCTCGGACGCATCTCAGACGCGCGGATGGTCGTTTGCTGTGCCCAAGGACGGAGATTCCGGTGCGACGGAGACGATCTTTCTTCGTCCAGGAGGCCCGCTTGACTGTTCGGACGGACAGGTCCTTCACGAATGGTGTCTGGCCGGTTACGGCATTGCCTGGCGCAGTACCTGGGAAGTTGAGGCCGACATTGCCTCGGGCAGGCTACAGACAGTCCTGGACGAGTTCGCCTCGCCGCCCAACGGGATCTACGCTGTTTTTCCTCAGAGAAGACACCTGGCGCTCAGGGTGCGTTTGTGGATCGATTTCCTCAAGCACCGCTACAGCGAGCCCGACTACTGGGCGTCGGGTCACGCAGCATCCGGTTAAACTGTTTACCAGGGACCCTCTGCATAACTTGCGCCGTGCGCGCCTTGGGCTTTGCGGTATGAGGCGTGAGTTGCGATTACCGAGGCAAGCCTGGATGGTTTGCCGAGATTCGCAATAAAGTGCATTGCCCGCAAAGCCAAGGACTGCTTCGGGTTCGGACCGTAGCAGGCGTTTGCCGCACCTGTTGCCCTGGCAATTGCCGTCGGGCACACGTCGCGAGAAGCAGGCGCGTCATCCATCCTGTTTTGACCTCCAAAGCGTGGTGGGGGTTATGCAGAGAGTCCCTAAGTTATTTGACGGCTGTTTCGCGTATTCCGGGTCTATCGTTTGGCCTGCGGGGGCGTGTGGACACGGTTGCAAGACGATTATGGGGAGGCCGTTCGCGCGGCCCAACGACACGACAGATAGGACATGACATGAAACGTTGGTTCAGTATGCTTGGTTTGGTGGTTGCAGCGGCCTTGTCGGCCTGTGGTGGCGGAGACGAGCCTACGCTTCCTTCTGCCCAGACGCTTTGCAGCAGCGCAGGCGCTTCGCCCAAGGTATACAACGGTGCCACTTGCGCAGGTTACAGCGGGACGCCGGTGGTGTTTCTGGTGTTGGTTCGTGAAGGCAATGCCTATGCCTGCTCAGGCACGCTCATCACACCAACCCGTGTGCTGACCGCTGCGCACTGTGTGGAAGGAGCCTCTCGTATCGTCGTGGCCAAGTTCGCCAACGACGACGATGTGACGCCAGTGGAAGCCACTGCCTGGAAAAGCCACCCAGACTACACGCGTACCTCTACTGGGTTGAACTACGACGCAGCAGTGGTGTACCTCTCCTCTGCCATGTCCAACCCCACCATGGGCATCCACAAAAGCGCCGCTGCCTCAGTGGGGCAGAGCGTATACATCGCCGGTTGGGGGCAGCCCGATGGCGAGCTGGTCGTCGGCGCTGCAACCCTTGGCATCGTGAACTCAACGCAGCTCGGCTACAAATACGATGGAAACTTGAGCAACACGTGCCAAGGAGACTCTGGCGGACCACTCTACCGGGTGATCAACGGCACGCCTGGCCTGATGGGGATCACATCTTCCGGTACCGCGCAAAACTGTGGCGACAAAGAGACCTCGCTTTACACCAATGCGCAGAATGGGTCGGTGTTGTCCTTTATTCAGTCCAATGCACCAGGTGTTGCCGTGTATTGATACTGTGAAGATGGTGCGGTGAATACCTTGGCGCTCTTTGCCGCCAAGGCATTCCTTCAAGAAGCGAGCCCCGTCAGAAGCTTGAGCGCGATGGCCCACATCATGAGGGCCACCGCGAGATCAAGCCAGCGCCAGAAGGCCGGGTGGGTGATGCGTTTGCCCATGATGGCAGAGGCAGTTCCCAAGCCGAGAAACCACACCGCCGAGCCGGCGGCCGCGCCCACGCCAAACACCGTGCTTTGATCGCCTTGGGTGGCTGCGGCTGATCCGATCAGCACAGCTGTGTCCACCCAAGCGTGGGGATTCAAAAGGGAAAAGGCCAGCGCTACAACCACTGCCTTGCCTGCACTGGCATGCTGCCTGGCCGGACCGTTGGCAAGCTGGCTCTCCGCATGCGCCGCGGAAATGCGCCAGCGCTGAAATGCCGTCCAGCCGTAATACAGCAAAAAACCTGCTCCCAGGACGACCAGCATCTGGATCGGCCAGCCCGAAACACCTTTGATGCGCGTGAGCACAGCCACGCCAACTCCGATCATGAAGATGTCAGCCACTGTGCAGACAGCAACGGTCAGCCACAGATGGCGCCGCAACAATCCTGTCCGCAGGATGTGGGTGTTCTGGGGTCCAATGGCCATGATCAGGGAGAGGCTCAGAACAAGGCCCGCCAAAAATGCCGTGACGGAATGGGAGGACAGGGTGAGGCTCATGAGGGGAAGTGGACAGAAAAATGGGTTTTAGATTGCATGGGTCGTTTCGTTGAGGATTGTGTGTTTGGTCGATAGAAAATTAAACTGATTCAAACAAAAGTGAAATCAGTTAAATTTCTCTTAAATGATTGATGTCAAACACTTGGAGACCTTGCTGGCCGTGGTAGACCATGGGGGCTTTGGCCCTGCTGCCAAAGCCCTGGGCGTGAGCGTGGCTGCCGTATCGCAGCGAGTAAAGGCCCTGGAGACCGAGTTGGGGCAGCGTTTGCTTACACGAGGCAAACACCAACGTCCGACATCTTCCGGGCAGGCTCTTCTGGCCCACGCTCGGCAGATACGCTGGATGGAAGCGGATTTGCTGTCGCAGCTCAAAGGGAACGTTGGTCAGGAAAGGCAGCGCTGGCAGACGCTCTCAGTGGCTGTCAATGCCGACTCGCTGGCCAGTTGGTTTCTTCCCGGCGTGGCTGAGGCGACCCGAAAGCACCGCTTGTTGCTCGATATCCTCATCGATGACCAAGACCACACACACGCGGCGCTTGAGCAAGGCGATGTGGTGGCCTGCGTGAGTACCGTCGCTGCACCCATGCGAGGCTGTCAGGCGGATTTTCTGGGCGTTATGCGCTATGCGGCAGTCGCTTCTCAGGAAGTGGTGGCACGGTGTCAGGCCAACAGCGACGCCGAGCGGCTGCATTTGTTGCTGCGTGAGCCGGCGGTGATCTTCAACCGAAAGGACGGGCTGCAAGACATCTTCCTTCGCCAGCGGTTCGGCGTGGAGAATGCCCTCTACCCAAGACATTTCGCGCCTGCCGTGGACGCGTTCGAGGCTGCCTTGGCACACGGCATGGGCTGGGGGATGGTTCCGCAGCTCCATTTGGGACAGTGTCCAGCCCTGCAGCCCATCTACAACGGTGCGGGCGTCGATGTGGCCCTGTACTGGCATCACTGGACGCAGGAGCCTGTGGCTGCACGTCACCTGACGAAAGCCGTGATGGATGCTGCGAGAGAGAGTCTTTTGTCGAGCAAGCAGGCGGACGTTTGAACGGGCTCAAGCCGGGCGGGCTGGAAATCCGAGCGCCGAATACAATCTGTGCCCATGCTCAAGATCAAACAGGAATTGCTGGCCGGACTCGCGGCCGAACTGGAAAAGCTCTTGCCCGGTGCTGGCGAGAAAGCTGCATTCGAGTCGCCCAAGGTAGCCGCCCACGGCGACTTCGCCGTGACGGCAGCCATGCAGTTGGCCAAGCCTTTGAAGGCCAATCCGCGCCAGGTTGGAGAGCAACTGCGGGCGGGTTTGCTGGCGCAGCCTGTCTATCAGCATTGGGTGAGCGACATCGACATCGCAGGACCCGGGTTCATCAACATTCGCCTCAAGCCGCAAGCGAAGCAGCAAATCGTCGGAGAAGTGCTGCATGATGCAGCCGGTTTCGGCGTTCGGCCGCCCAACGGGCACCGCGTGATGGTCGAGTTCGTCTCGGCCAATCCCACCGGCCCTCTTCATGTGGGGCACGGCCGCCAGGCCGCTCTGGGCGACGCCATCTGCAATCTTTTCGAGACCCAGGGCTGGAGCGTCTTTCGCGAGTTCTACTACAACGATGCCGGCGTGCAGATTCAGACTCTGGCCAATAGCGTCCAGTTGCGTGCCAAGGGGTTCAAGCCCGGTGACGCTGAATGGCCCGAGGCGGCTTACAACGGCGACTACATCCAGGAAATCGCCAACGACTACCTGGCCAAAAAGACGGTGCACTCCGACGACCGCGCGTTCACTGCCAGCGGTGACCCGGACGCGCTTGACGACATTCGCTTGTTTGCCGTGGCCTACCTTCGTCACGAGCAGGACCTCGACCTCAAGGCCTTTGCGGTTCAGTTCGACAACTACTACCTTGAGTCGAGCCTGTACACCAGCGGGAAGGTCGACGCGGCGGTGCAAAAGTTGCGCGATGCCGGCAAGACCTACGAGCAAGAAGGCGCCCTCTGGCTCAAGACCACCGACTATGGCGACGACAAAGACCGGGTGATGCGTAAGGGTGATGGCTCATATACCTACTTCGTGCCCGACGTGGCCTATCACATGGCCAAGTGGGAGCGTGGCTATGAGAAGGCTATCAACATTCAGGGAACCGATCACCACGGCACCATCGCCCGTGTACGCGCCGGCCTGCAGGCGGCAGGTGTGGGTATTGCGCCTGGGTACCCCGACTACGTGTTGCACACCATGGTGCGCGTGGTGAGAGGGGGAGAGGAGGT
>JBNKNN010000037.1:0-34211 GCA_050293865.1 Hydrogenophaga sp.
ATGCGCACCAGACGTGGCCAGCTGAATCGGGCATGCTCTGGTGTGGGCGTGTGATCGTCGATCCAGTGAACCGTTTTTGGCTGGAGGCTGTCGGCTTCGTTGGCCCGCGTGGGCGGGGAGGCTATCTGGAAGTCCGCAGGCGAGACGCGCGAGCCCAACCAGCCGGTCGCAGCTGCCATGGCCACGATGAGCGGAAATGGCCAGTGCAGCCAGTAAATGGCAACAAAAGCCGTTGTCGCGATCAACCACATCCAGCGGTTCCGCAAGGTTCTGCCACCGATGCGAAGGACGGCCTGGGCGACGACCGCCACCACGGCCGGCTTGATGCCGTAGAACAGGCCTGCGACCAAAGGCGTGTGCCCGAAGGCCAGATAGATCCAGGCCAGCGCTGTCAGCGCGAACAATGAGGGCAGCACGAACAAAGCGCCGGCCAGCACACCGCCCCAGGTACGGTGCATGAGCCAACCGATGTAAGTGGCCAGTTGCTGCGCCTCAGGCCCAGGCAGCAACATGCAGTAATTCAGCGCATGCAAGAAGCGCTTGTCGGAGATCCAGCGTTTGTCGTCGACGAGGTCGCGGTGCATGAGCGCGATCTGTCCGGCTGGACCCCCAAAGCTGACAAAGCCCAGCTTGAGCCAATAAGGCCAGGCTTGCCTCAGCGTGGCCGGCGGCGGGCCGGCCTCAGGCGCAGACCCGTTTGCGCCATGGATGGGAAGAGTGCGTTTTGCCGAGCCGGCGGGTATCGATGTGGTGGGGCGGTGAGACACGATGGCAGCGTCGGACACATTGGCCGTGGGAATCTGCCGCACCGTACCACAAGGTCGTGACGCTGGCGCGTCCAGCCGCTGCGCGCCATCAAGGCCTCTTCGTGCTATGCGGCGGTTTCACCCAGTCGCCCATCACGGAAGTCGGCCAAAGCCTGGTAAATCTCTTCCTTGGTGTTCATGACGAACGGACCGTATTGCACGATCGGCTCCTTGAGCGGCCGCCCAGTGATGACGAGCGCGCGCGTCGGCTCGGCGGCCGACCTATCGGCCTCGATGCGCAGGCCGTTGCTGCCCGGCGAGTTCGCCAGGATCGCCATCTGGCCCCGAGGGATGGGCGTGTCGCCAACCTTGGCTGCACCTCTGAACACAACTACAAAGGCGTTGTGATCCGCGGGAAGTTCGTGTTCGAAGGCCGCGCCGGCGGACAGTTGGACATCCAGATAGCGCACTGCCGTCGCGTCTCTGGTGACGGCGCCTTGGATGCCTTTGCTCTCCCCTGCGATCACGATGACTTCTGCACCGCCGGCGTCGGTGTAGCGGGGCAGGGCTCCGTGCTTGAAGTCCCGGTACCAGGGAGGGGCCATTTTGTCTTTGGCCGGCAGATTCAGCCAAAGCTGAAAGCCTTCCATCACGCCGTCCTCCTGCTGGGGGATCTCCGAGTGGATCACACCCTTGGCCGCGGTCATCCACTGCACATCGCCGTTCTCCAGCAGCCCCTCGTGGCCAGCGCTGTCCCTGTGCAGCATGCGGCCCGCAATCATGTAGGTCACGGTTTCAAAACCGCGGTGCGGGTGATCGGGGAAGCCGGCGATGTAATCGTCAGGGTTGTCGCTGCCGAAAGCGTCAAGCATCAGGAATGGATCGAGGCGCTGCTGCAGATCTTGCGTGAGCAATCGGGTGAGTGAGACGCCAGCCCCGTCCGATGTAGCCATGCCAGCCACGAGGCGCTCGACCGGGCGAGGGGTGAAGGTGCTTTGCGGGAGTTCTTTTTCTGCCATGAAAGGGAATGTAGCCCGGCGGCTTCAACCGCAACGGCAGTGGGTCTTTGGGGCTCCCGAAGGGGGCTCAGAGCACCACGCTGAAGTTGAACTTGCCATTGGCTACTTCAGCTTTGCGTGCCACCTTGAGCGCGTGATTCAGCTCGTGCACGACGGTGGAGCGGTTGTTGCGCACCAGGCCAAAGCGTGGGCGGTGCTGCTCGATGTGCCCGATCAGCGCCTCCAGCATCCTCACGCCTTCACTGGCTGGCAGCCATTTGCCCTGGATCGCCATGAGCTGGGTGGTCGAGTCCATGCCATTGGGAAGGTTGCGCGAGCTCATGTTGAACTCGGCGTCCGTCATGTCCTGGCACTTAGCGAAGGAAGCCACCCCGAGCTTGCGAGTCAGCTTGTCCAACTGCCGGCTGTAGGTGTAGAGCGCGTGTTTGTCCGTTTCGTCAGACTGCACCATGCCGTCGATCAACGCGTTGGCCCAGAGCACTGTACTCATTGGTGGGTTATCTCCTGATGAATGCTGTTGTCTATGTGGGAATAAAAAGCATAGCGTCAGATGTAAGGTGCGTCTATTCGCTTGCACCATGAGTCCGTGCTGTGCGAGGCATTTCAGACACAAAGCGTTGCATATTGGAGGCGCGTTCAGAGGCATGAACGCCATCCTCCCCAAACCCTTGCCTCCTCTGTCTCTCGGACGCGGGGCAGTGCTCCAGACGGCGTTTTTATGTCCCGTTTGCGACCCTTCATTAGGGTCTGCCCCCATGCAGGTCACGAGGGTCGGACTAGAGTGCATGTTGGCGATAGCCATGCAGGCGCGATTGATCGTGTGATGCATGAACCACAACTCGGAGACAACCCCCATGGTGACACTGAATGTGAACGGGAAGATGGCGTCCGTTGATGCCGATCCCGAGATGCCCTTGCTCTGGGCATTGCGAGAAGACCTCCAACTGACTGGTACCAAGTTTGGCTGCGGCATGTCCTTGTGCGGTGCCTGCACCGTGCATGTGGACGGTCAGGCGGTTCGCTCTTGTGTGACGCCCATTTCCTCAGTGCAGGACAAGAAAATCACCACCATCGAGGCGGTGAGTGCCACACCTCAGGGGAAGGCTGTGCAAGCGGCGTGGGTGGAGCGCGATGTACCGCAATGCGGCTATTGCCAGTCGGGTCAGATCATGAGCGCGTGTGCGTTGCTCAAGTCCAAGGCCAAACCCACGGACGCGGACATCGACGAAGCCATGAGCGGCAATATCTGCCGCTGCGGTACCTACAACCAGATCAAGGCGGCGATCAAGGTCGCTTCGGTCACGCTGAGCAAGGGAGGCTGATCATGATTCACGTTCAAGATCAGGATCGCGATCAAGCTTTTGAGTTGCCAGGCGCAGGCGATATCGCAGCCGTTCCCTCCACTACCCGCCGAGGCTTTCTCGCGAGCGCCGGTGCCACCGCGCTGGTGATTGGCTTCACTCTGCCGACCTCGGGGCGTGCCTTGGCTGCAGCCGACAAGAACTTTGCGCCGAACGCGTGGTTGCGCATCACGCCCGACAACCGCATTACGGTGGTGTGCGGCTCCTCAGAGATGGGGCAGGGCGTTCTCACGGCCATTCCGCAGTTGCTGGCCGAAGAGCTGGACGCCGACTGGACGAATGTGGGTGTGGAGCAGGCACCGGTGAGCGCCTCTTACAACAACCCTGCCTTTGGCATGCAAGCCACCGGTGGCTCCACCACTGTTCGTGGGCACTGGGAAGTGGTGCGACGTGCTGGCGGCACTGCACGCGCCATGCTGATGGCCGCCGCCGCTGAGCAGTGGAAGGTGCCGGCAAGCGAATGCAGCACGGCCGACAGCCATGTGATGCACAAGGCCAGCGGCAAGAAGCTCAGCTACGGTGAACTGGTGGGCGCGGCCAGCCAGCAAAAGGCGCCGGAGAAGGTGGCGCTCAAACCCAAGTCTGATTTCAAGATTCTGGGGCAGCGCAAGCACCGTCTCGATACCAAGGGCAAAACGGATGGTTCGACGAAATACGGTCTGGACGTTAATCTGCCGGGCATGCTGGTGGCTGTGATGGCGCGTGCGCCCATGCCGGGTGCCAAAGCGGCCAAGGTGGACGACGCCGCGGCCAAGGCCACCAAGGGTGTCAAGGCGGTCATTCCGCTGCAAAGCGGTGTGGCTGTGCTGGCTACCGGCTACTGGGCTGCGAAGAAGGGGCGTGACGCACTCAAGATCGACTGGGACCTGGGGCCGAATACCGGGCTGGACAACGCCAAGGTAACCGCCATGCTGACCGAAGGCGCCAACAAGGCAGAAGCCGTGGCGCGCAAGGAAGGCGATGTGGCGTCTGCCAAAGCCGCGAAGAATCTCAAGGCCACCTATGAGGCACCGTATCTCGCGCACGCCTGCATGGAGCCCATGAACTGCACGGCCTGGGTCAAGGCAGACAAGGGTGAAGTGGAGATCTGGGCCGGCACGCAAAGCCAGGGCCCGGTGCAAGGCATTCTGAGTCAGGTGGCATCGGTCGACCCGGGCAAGATCAAGGTCAACACCATGATGCTCGGTGGTGGCTTCGGTCGACGCTTTGCGCCTGATTTTGTCATCGACGCT
The DNA here is from genome assembly GCA_050293865.1 of Hydrogenophaga sp. GTDB lineage: Bacteria > Pseudomonadota > Gammaproteobacteria > Burkholderiales > Burkholderiaceae_C > Hydrogenophaga. The sequence goes on from JBNKNN010000037.1 coordinate 4,359, forward strand.
ACGCTGCTCTCCAAGATCAGCGGCGCACCCGTCAAGCTCATGTACACGCGTGAAGACGACATGGCTGCGGGCTTCTACCGTCCAGCCGCCGTAGCGCAGTTCGAAGGAGGCCTTTCAGAAGATGGCAAGCCGGTGTACTTCACTGCCGGCGTAGGCTCGCCATCCATCATGGCGGCCTCTGGCTTCATGAAAATCCCAGAGACAGGTGTGGACAGCTTTGCCATGGAAGGCATCAACGACCACCCCTATGACATCCCGCACCAGCAAATCGCTTACGGCAGGCAGGAGCCTGGCCCACAGGTGTGGTTCTGGCGCTCGGTCGGTCACTCTCAGAACATCTTCTTCAGTGAAAGCTTCATCGATGAGATGGCGGCTGCCGCCGGCAAGGACCCGTTCGAGTTCCGCCGTGGCCTGATGAGCAAGCAGCCGCGTTACAAGCAGGTGCTGGAACTGGCTGCTGAAAAGGCCGGCTGGGGCAAGCCACTTCCAGCGGGTGTGCACCGTGGCATCGCAGTGGCACAAAGCTTCGGCAGCTATGTGGCCGAGGTGGCAGAGGTGTCAGTGGGCGCAGACGGCAAGCCAAAAGTGCATCGTGTCGTCGCGGCCGTGGACTGCGGCATGACGGTCAACCCCACCATCATCGAACGCCAGATCGAAGGCGCCATCGTCTTTGGTTTGACGGCCGCGCTCTACGGCAAGCTCGACATCAAGGACGGCCGTGTGCAGCAAAGCAATTTCCACGACTACCAGATGCTCCGCGCCAACGAAATGCCCAAGGTGGAGGTGCACATCGTGGACAGCACCGAAGGCCCTGGCGGCATCGGTGAGCCTGGCACGCCGCCGATTGCACCAGCGGTGGCAAACGCCATCTTTGCAGCGACGGGCAAGCGGTTGCGGAGTCTGCCGTTTGATACGGAGGCGTTGAAGAAGGGGTGATCTTTCGCCCAACACTGAGTAGCCGCTTGACGCTGAAAGAGGAAGTGCTGGAGAGTGCTTCCTCTTTCTCTTTTGTGATGTCGAAGTTTGGGAATTTGTGGTGCCTCCTCGAAAACCTGATCCCGGGTGTGTCCGGGGAAGGGCAAGGACGGCCGCGACTTGTAGGGACGCAACTCGCAATGTTCAATTTGGACTTTCACTCCCGCGTTGTTCCGCAATGGGATGAGGTGCTCAGGTAGCTGCTGACCATAGCCGTTGTTGGTCTCCTATACTCATTCTTTTGCTCGATCAAATCGCTAGGGAGAACTGGCTGTGTCCACTAATCATTTCGCTGCACGCATCGCAACTGGTGTCTTGACAGCAGCGGCGCTGGTAACCACTCTCGGCTGTGCAGAAACGAAGGCAAATGCTTCAGCCAAGCAAGACGAGACTGCAAAGCCTGCGGCAGCGGCTCCTATGGCGGATCATCCGTATTGCCTATACATGCTGCAAGGCAAGACCAACGGTGATCGGATTGTTCAGTCCGTGCGAACAGCCAAAAACGGTTGCTCTGACAACAACGCCGTCGTGGATGCCAAGATCGAGCAGAGTGAAGCATTGAGCAGCATTGAGCTGGATGGCAATCGATACTCGTACCGACTCGTCGGAGCTGACGCGTGCGGGCATCGCTTCTACGAAGCACGCACAGAGGCGCTCAATGGCAGCTTTGTTGGCCGCTCGGTCATGGCCGTGACAGCTTCGTCCAAGGTGCGCATGGTGTCTTCTCGAAATGCCAAGCGGTTGCCAGCTTGGGAGGAGGGCAGCGTACTTTCAGTTGTTGCCGATGTACCTTACGGGCCGCAACAGGCGTCTCCTTTGCCTGAGGTCAAGAAGCTCTTGTGTCCTTGAAACGCGTTTGATCGTTCTTCGGCTGGATGCAGAGATTGTGTGCTTGAGGCGATGGTTCAATGGGGAGGGATAGCAGCATGACAAATCAACAATTGGCGGCATTGGAGACAATGTTGGTGCTCAATGAGGGAGAGCGCTTGACGCGCTATTTCGATACCGAGGGGCATCCCACGATTGGCGTTGGTTTTAACCTCGATCGATCGGGCGCGCGGGCAGATATTGAAGCACTGGGCCTTGACTACGACAAGGCGCGGGCGGGAACCCAGTCATTGACGCAAGATCAGTCCAGAAGCTTGCTTCGTGCGGATATGCAATCTGCCATTGAAGGGGCGGGGCGGATTGTCGACAACTTCGATACCTTGTCTTTCGACCGGCAGGCGGTGCTCGTCGATATGACCTTCAACATGGGAGAGGCCAACCTCATGGGGTTTCGCCGAATGCGGCAGGCTGTCGAGAATGGCGATTGGGGGCGTGCCGCAGATGAAATGCAGGACTCTGACTGGTTCAACCAAGTAGGCGATCGCGGGCCACGAATGTCTGAGATCATGCGAACCGGCGACGGAAGCGCTATTTGGGGCAGGCAGGTCAGCCAATTTGCACCAATTGTGTCTCCAAGCAGCGATAGCGCCTTGGCCCAGGGGGCCAGCTCACTTTCAGCCGCGGATGCATCGTTGCTGGCCAGTGCTGAGATGCAAGTTCGCGCGATTGCGACCGAGCACAATCTTCCTTGGGACCAAGGTATGCGAAATACCGTTGCAGCTGTGGCAGCATCCGCCAAAGCAGAAGGCTTGTCAGAGATTGGCCACTTGAAAGTACAGCCGGGAGGGTTGCTGCATTTTGCGCAAGTGGACGCCAATGGTGTGTTGGCTGAAGGACTGCTGGGCGCGAGGGAAGCTGCCAACACCTCTGAGAGTGAGTCGCTGCAGAACATGGCGTCACGAGGTTCGGTTCGCGAGCAGGAGGCAGCTGCTTCGAATACATACCAACCTGAAATGGAAGCGCAAGCCAGGTCGTGAGGCTGGGTTTCATGGTGAAAACACGCCATAGGGGTCGTCGCATGCAAGCCAGGCGCCCGAGGGAGGAACAAGAAGATGTACGACAAAGACGGAAGACCCATCGTGATTCCGATGAAAGAGCGCCCCGTGGCCAGGCGCTTCTTTGCCACGTCCCATGTCTGGGCCGGTCTGGGGTGTTTTGGCGCTGCCATTCTTTTTGCGTTTCACCCCAGCTCAACCCCCAGCGGCGGAAGGACTGCGCCGTTCTCACAACTGGTTCATGAGGTGTTGGGGCCGATGTTTGGCGGCTATGCCTACACGGCGTTCTTTGCCATCGCGGGGTTGGGGTTTGCCTGGTCCGGTGCGCGGAAGGCAATGAACTGGACCGAGAGCGTGAACTGGAAGTGATGCGTTCGAACGGCCCAATTCGACAATTGTTCGCCTCGCTGAGGCGTGCTTGGTCCGGCGACGGCTTTTGGTCGTTTCGATGGAAGCGTGCGTTGAACGGTGTCGACGATTCACAGACGGCGACATCATTGGCTGGGCAGACTCTATCAGTGCAATGCCCCGGATGCGAGTCACGTCTTTGGCTGCCATGCAAAGACGCCATCGTTTTGGTGTGTGATCAATGCCAATCGATTGTTACGCGCTCTGGCGGCGTTTGGCTGTATGAGGGCAAGGCCGGAAGCTCATATATTGGCACGGGTTCGTTGGCCTTGAAACAGACGGGAGAGATTGACGGCCGACGATTCAGGTTGGTCGGGCAGGAGGAACATGACGACGAAGCAGGCGGCGTGCAGTGCGATTGGTATGTCTGCCTGAACGATGGGAAGTCTGCTGTGCTGAGTACTTTCGATGATCGAAATGCTCAATGGTTTGAGGAAATGGAGTTGCTCAGCGAACTGCCTGGGTTTGATGCGTTGCTCCCTGGGACAACGGTCCGACTCAATGGCACGCACTACGACGTTATCAAGCAGGAGCTGCGAAGGCAACACAGCGCAAGAGGTGCGGTGACGCGACCCTTGAAGTCTGGCGAGTTCTTTGGCTTGGTCACACTTCAAAGTGCCACTGGCGCGCTCTTGCGAGTTGACTATTCGATGGTGGAGCCCAAACTCTGGTTGGGGCGGAATGTCAACCTTGAGCAACTGGGGTTGCTGGGCCAGCAAGACGCCTTTCTTCCTGGCGCTGCTGAGGGCAAACCACGTCGAACTGGTGAGGCCCCACCGGCCATGCCACGTCTGCTATTGGATGCCTTTGGATACCTTGGCGGTGCAGACAGGCGTATCACGGGAATTGATCGATTGACCTTGAAAGGTCATCCACGCACCCAGGAGTGGTACTTCTATCACTTGACTGATTTTCGCGGAAGGACAGCCTTTCTTGTCGACAGAGGGCGTCAATGGCAGCTTTTGACAGAGCGGCAAAGTACTCCTCCGTATTTTCACGGGCAACAATCTCTGATGGTGGGCACAACTGCGTACGCGCTGGTTGAGACTTACGAAGTCTCTATCGATCATTTGGCGGGTGAGGCCGATCAAACTGACGCGCAGGCGCCGATGTTGGCGAGACACCTCCGCGTGTATCGCGAGGTTGTTGGGAGCGGTGATGCAAGTTTGCTCTGGTGGCTGGTGGCTGGTAGCGCTGACAGTTGGTGCTGGAGCGGAAACGTCGTCTCGCATGACGAGGTTCGAACAGCGTTCGCCGTCATCGAGAAGCACGTCATCTCAGAGCCACTGAAGCACGTGAGAAAAGCAGAAAGCGTGGCGCCGAAAGCGCCTCCCGCACCGGAGTCGGCACCGCCAGGATCATCGCAGGAAGTCGAAGTTGCCCCTCTACCCGAAACGCAAGATGGTGTGCCGCGAAGGGGGACATTGCGAAGTCGCATAAGTATGGCGATGCTGGGTGCAGCTTTCATCTACCTTGGCAATGCTCTTCCTCAACCTAACCAGTTCACAGTACCGTTTTGGGTGTGCGGCGTGGTTGCCTTGATTGGCGCGATCTTTGGGTATTGGGTGCAGGATCGATTGCGCGAGGGCGCTACCAAGGTATGGCGCACCTTTTGGCGAGAGTGAGCAAACAATGACAGCAGAGTTGACGGAGGATTTTGCGGCACCGCAGAGGAACTACAGCGCCCATTGTCCTAGCTGTGGGGTAGGTTTGCTTTTCAGCAGTGCTGCCGTTCGAATCGTTGTGTGCGGACACTGTGGATCGACCCTCGCGCGCAGGTCGAAGAGTTGGGCGCGCGTGGGGCGCTCAGGGGACCGTTTTTTTGGGCAGAGTGCCCTGCAAATGGGGCAGGAGGGCGCGCGCACGGGGATTGCGTTTCGCCTGGTTGGGCGTGAGCAGTTCGAAGACGAAGCGACATGGCACACCGATTGGCACGTGGCCAGACGTGATGGCCGAGTCTCTCAGTTGAGTGAAACCGACGGAGGTTATGTTTGGTTTGACTACCTGGGCGTTCAGGCCGGTCACTTGCCACTGGAAGGCTGGGTGCTTGGTGAAGCCATTGAGGTCAATGGATCAGAATTCAAGGCTACAGCGATCAGGCATTGCACACAGGGTGGTGCTGAGGGTGAGGTGGGGCATGCGTTGCTCCCCGGTGAGCTGTTTGGTCTGGTGGAGCTTCGCAGCAGGCAGGGCCGTGCCCTCCGTATTGATTACGCTTCTGGCCAACCTTCTCTCTGGATTGGAGAGAGACTTTCGTTGAACAAACTGGGCCTCACTGGCACTACTCTGTCGGAAAAGCCTGAGGATGGTTTTGAGCGCCTGTCTTGTCCGTCCTGCGGTGGGCGAGTTGACCTATTGACTGAGGGTGCATTGTCCGCGTCGTGTCCGGCGTGTGGCAGCTTGCTTGATCTGAGTGACATCAGTCAGTTGTCTGGCGCGCTTGGCGCATCGTTGACGGGGTATCACTCTTCGATTCCACTGGGAGCTGCTGGCTGGTTGTTGGGTACGACCTGGCAAGTCGTTGGCTACGAGAAGCGCCGAGCGGACTTGAAAGACAAAACGTTTGCTTGGCAGCAATACCAGCTCTACAACCGCGAAGCAGGGTTCGCCCGATTGATTGAGTTGCAAGGCCGGTGGCGACTGCTTCGCCGAACAAGCGGGGTACCTGCGCTTTCGCCAACCAAGGGCGCAGCGAACTACCGCAATATCGAGTATTTCCGAGCCCAGGAGTTTGACGCGACCACGTTCCGGGCGACTGGAGAGTTTTCGTTTCGTGTCCGGCTCGGCCGGACCACTGGCTTCGTTGAGTACCAAAACCGCGTAGAGAGCGGCCACATCAGATACCTGTGTCTCGAACAAGATGGCCGCGAAGGGTACTGGCAGGAAGGATGGTCGATCTCTTTTGAAGAGTTGGCGGCGGCGTTTCCCTCTGTGCGGTCAAGGGTTTTCGATGACGACATGGATTGGTTGTGGTTGCACAGGAAGTTGCTTGGCGCTGCTGGGGTGCTTTCCGGTAGGAGTTGGACCGTCGTTGGCTTTCAGCAGTGGGCCCCCGATGAGGAAGGCGCCGAAGGCGGCGTCACACTGTATCAACTGAAGGACGGTACTGGTAGATATGGATTTTTGACCCATGCCAGTGCAGGCTGGCGACTGTTGCAACCCTTGACTTCTGCACCGCCTGTCGTGTCTTCTTCCAGCGGCGGTGGCGTGACGCTCAGGGGCGAGAAATACCCGTTTGAGGAGGAACTGAAAGCAGTTCTCCTCTACTCAGAGGGAGAGATCGAGCACTCCTTTGAGCCAGGTGTTCGTGCGGACTTTCGTGAAGCTTGGCAGGCCCGTAGCGAAGACCTTCCGGCTTTTTTGTGGACTATCGCATCGGCGAACATCTCGTTGCCATGGTGGGGCGGCGTCTGTCTTTCAGAGAAAGAGGTTTCAGCTGCGTTTGGCACAGGCGTGAGTCAAAGAGCTCGCCCTTCACCCGATGCGATAGAAAAGCAGGTACGACCCGCTTCCAAGCCCCAGCCAACTCTGCATGACCTCATGGACTACTTGGAATCTCTTGACTCTCCAATGGGCAGAGTTGGGAAGTATGTATTCTGGGCTGCAGTCATGTGCGTTGGGGTGTGGCTGGCGTCTGCTTGGTTCTAGGATTCGGCGGGACCCCCAACTGCAATCCTTCGGCCAGAAAAGGCCCATCGCTGGGCAGCGGTTTTAGGCACATCACCTACATCGGCGTCACCCGTGATGTTGCAAGGCTGGGCTCTACAATTTGCGCGATCCAATCACTCCAAGGTGGGCGTGAGCCTGTCAAAGATGGAGCCTGGGCATCCAGCAGGGCACCCTGCGCGGCCGCTGGCTGCGGGCAAATTGGAAAAACAGAGGACTACCCATACGAGCATCTCACGCACAGGCCACCGATATATCTCGGGTCTGAAACCGGCACCACACTGGACGTCTGGTTCCCCAGAGAGAACCAGCAAATCGAACGCAACTGCCTGGCCAAGAAGGCAGGCATTGTGCGTGCCGATTTTGTGGAGGTCACCATTGCTGACCTGGCGGATGCACCTCAATAGATCGAAGACGCGTATCTGCGTTTGCACCTTCTGTCGAAGTGCGCGGTCAAGCCCAATGAGCTGACCTGGATGGCATTTGGGCTCGTTCACGAATAGGGCCTGGACATCGGCAGGGCCCGCTCTCCCTTCGCGGGTGGATGCGCTTCGCGCCGCGATCGCAAACGAATGCCATCACCTGACGGTGTTCTACATCGGCGATTTACCAAGCATGGCGGAGGTTGTGCAGAGGTTCCCTAGGCGAATGCGTGATTGAAGACCACGTGACGCCAGGCGTGGTGGTTGGGCAGAAGTCCGTCGTGGGTGCTGGCTCGTCCATCATGGATACGCACTCGGGTGGCGGCTAGCAGCGTTGTGCCTGCGCACGCTGTCTGGCAAGCCAGGCCTGCTCTTCCGTCGCGACAGTCAATCGAGCTGTGTGGAGGTGCTGCCCACGGATTCAAGCCGTTGGGGTGGCGTCAACGCCGCATTGGCATTCGAACGAATGATTGCTGCCGCGTTGAGAGTGCCAGCCACAGTTGAGCAGTCACTCTTTTGGCGGATGGCTGGGGAAGCCCGCAATCACGCCACCGCCGCTTCAATGGCGGCATTGGCGCCGGCCCATGCGGCATCTTCATTGCCGGCATTCAAGCCTTCGAGCGGTATGACGGTAATGTCTTCAAAGCCCAGGAAGCCGAGCAGGAATCGCAGGTAGTCTGCTGCGAATTCCGCTGCTTGCATCGCCCCGTCCGAGTAGCCGTTGGCGCCGTAGGCCACTATCACAAAGGCTCGCTTGCCTTTGACAAGTCCCGAGAAATTTTTCCCGTCGAACGCAAAGGTGCGTCCGATACGGGTGATTTGATCGACCCATGCCTTAAGTGTCGACGGGAGACCGAAGTTGTACATCGGCAAGGTGATGATGAGCGTGTCTGCCGCATTGAGCTCGCCGATGAGTTCATCCGAGAGCGCAAGCGCTTCGCGGAGACCCGGTGTCAGGGAGTTCGGATCGGCGTAAAAACCTTCAATCGTGTTTTGAGTCAAGTGTTGAATGGGCGTCCTGGCGAGGTCGCGCGATATGGTTCGCGTAGGTGCCAGTTGTGCCAGCAGAGCGTCACCTGCCTTGCGCGACCATGAGTCGCTCTGGCGGGTCGATGAGTCGACCCGCAGAACCGTTTTGCCTTTGCTTGCGGTGATCTCGATCTGACCGGTTTTTGGCGTGCCGGTAGGTGTGGCGTCAGTGGATTGGTTTTTCATCTGCGTTCCTTTTTGTCGGTTGTCTCGGTCCTTGCTCGCGCTGGGTGGACGAGTACCTGGGATCCAAGGGAAATGAGTGGCCTGTGGGATGCAGTCTATTGATGCAGCATCTGTAGAAAAAGATAAAAAGGATCAGGTTTGTCGTGCAAGAATCGCATGAATGAACACGGATGATTTGAATCTGCTGCTGGAGGTGGCTCGCTTGGGCAGCTTTGCGGCTGTTGGGCGTCAGCGCAATGTCGATGCTTCTTCCATCAGCCGCACGGTCGCAGCAGTGGAGGAGGAGTTGGGCGTTCGGCTTTTTGAACGGTCCACGCGGCGAATGGAAGTCACCGAGGCTGGTGACCAGTACTTGGCCAGGGTTAGGCCGCTGATCGAAGAGTTGGAGCGTGCGGGAGAAGAGGCGAGGGCAGTCCGTGCGGCGCCTCGTGGCACCTTGCGGCTTTCTGCTTCGGTGACCTTCGGTCAGAAAGTGTTGGTGCCGCTACTGGCCGAGTTTCAGCGCCAATACCCGCTGGTGAAGGTTGAAGGGCTGTTCACAGACTCTCCCTTGGATTTGGTGGCAGAAAAGGTGGATCTTGCCATCCGGCTAGCCAGTGCCATAGAGGGTGACTTCGTCGTCACCAAGCTCATGGACACCCGTTACCGCGTGGTCGCCTCGCCTGGCTATCTCCGCCGTGCACCGCCGTTGCGCAAGCCCGCCGATTTGGTAAAGCACAGATCCATCGTGTTTTCCATGAAGCGCTTTCGTTCGCGTTGGTACTTCCGCAACGGCAGCGGGAAGCTGATGGAGCAGCCGCTTCAGGAGAGCCTGGTGCTGTCTCCCACTGGCGCGATTCTGGATGCGGCTGTAGAAGGGCTTGGCGTCGCACTGTTGCCCGAGTTTTTGCTAGGCGACTACCTCAAGAAGGGACAGTTGAAAGTCTGTTTGCCCAAATGGGATGTGTCGGCCAGGTCATTCGATATGGCTGCGTGGCTCATTTATCCGAGCCGAAGCTATTTGCCTGGCAAGACGCGCGCCATGATTGACTTTCTCAAGGCACAGCTGCAAGGCAAGGGCGCGAACGAAGTCGCTCGTGGGAGAAAGAAGTTTGATGGATGACCTGTACCGGCGTGCGGCTCATTTCAGACACCTGCGAATGTCAACGCCAATGCCATGGGGAGACTGAGCGCGGCCAGCGCTGTCGAGACGGTCACGAGTGACGCCACGTACGGCCCGTCATAGCCCATGCGTGTCGCCAAGACATAGCAGCTCGACGCGGTGGGCACGGCACTGAACAGCAACAGAATGGTTTGCTCAGCCGAGTTCAGACGAAACAGTGAGGCCATTGCCCAGGCAATCAGTGGCAGCAATGCGTGTTTGATGACGAGTATCGCTGAGGCCAGCCGTTTGGCCTGTGCCAGGGAGGAAAGACGCATGCCCGCACCAGCGGCCATCAGGCCCAAGGGCAGCGAGGATTGACCAATGCGGTCCATGGTGGGGGCCATCCAGTCGGGGATGCTCAAGCCTGTCAGATTGGCGATCAGGCCACACACCGTACCGATGATCAAGGGGTTGCGGACCAACTCGCGTCCAAACCCCCGTCCCGAATGCTTTGCCATGGGCCAGACGGCGGCCATGTTGAATATCGGCACACAGATTCCCACGAGCACGGACACCAGAGCGAGCCCGTCGCTGCCCAACAATCGTTGCGACAGGGCCAGGGCAATGAAAGAGTTGAAACGAAAGCTCACCTGTGCGCTCGCTGCGTGTCGGCGAGCGTCAAATGTCTTTCCCCAGATCGGCCAGTAGGGCAGAGAGTACGCCAGAGCGATTCCAGCCAGTGCCAGGGAAAGTCCTGCGCCCATCAAGCCTGACATGGCGCTCAGGTCGAGCGGTCGGGTGGCAATGGCCTGGAACAGAAGTATGGGGAACAGAAAGTAGTAGACCAGTGCTTCGACGGGTTCCCACACGCGGCGGTCCAATGCGGTATACCGGCACAAAAGGGCTCCGCAGGCAATCAGTGCGAAGTCGGGCGCAAGCAGGGGAATGAAGTTGGTCACAGCAGCGAATACTCTCGACGCGGGGAGCGCGCGTCAGCGTGGTCGTCCATCGGTGCGCGGCGCACGGCACGGCCTGAGCAGCGTGATTCCGCCGTCGCTGGGCAGCAGCTCGCCCATGGGGCGGCAACGTCCCTCCGAAGAGCACCATTCGTAGTCGGCCGTATAGGTCGATCGAGTGAGGCGTTGCTCGTATGGGTCCAGCGTTTCGGGGTGGTAGTGGTACCAGCCGTCCTTGAGCACGGCGTCGGGTGGGGGCTCCATGCCGGCGCCAGTGCCGCGAATGCGGGCGGCTTCCAGGCGTAGCTGCGGCCCCCTCCCGATAGCTGCGGCCTCGGGGGCGACGACGCGATAGTCTTCTTCCCAACGAACTTTCTCGATGGAGTGCGTCCAGGCCAGCGTGAAGCGCCCGCCCGGCATGAAGACCTCCTGCGCAGTGGCGTTCACCTCAGGGACAGCGGTCTGGGCGGCTGCCAGTATCAGGCAGGCGCCCAGCTCTCCCAGTGCCTCAACCACCGGTCCACTCATGCGACGGTCGCTGCCCTTCGCGTGCGCCAGTAGTGCCATGCGACAAACGCGCCCACGGCTCCCAATCCGATTTCGTCGGTGAGCGGCAGCGCCAGTACCAGACAACTGGCTGAGACGATGGCGACCAACCGCTCCCACCACTGCAGCGGGCCGAAGAGGTGGCCGATGGCGCCAGCACCCCACATGGCAATGGCGACCAGCGCCTTGAAGACGACCCAGACGGTTGCCATCATGCTGTCACCCTGCAGCATCAGCGCAGGGCTATAGACAGCCATGTAGGGCATGATGAACCCTGCAATCGCCACGCGTATCGCCTGAAAGCTGATCTTGAGACCAGATTCTTTCGCAATGGGGGCTGCTGCAAACGCGGCCAGTGCCACGGGTGGCGTGAGGTCGGCCATGATGCCGAAGTAGAAGACGAACATGTGCGAGACCACCAACGGCACGCCCAGCTCCAGCAAAACCGGCGCAGCCAGTGAGCTGGTGATGATGTAGTTCGGGATGGTGGGGATACCCATACCCAGCACCAGACAGGTGATCATGGTGAGGAAGAGGGCCAGGAAAAGGTTGCTTTCGCCGATGGCGATGATGCGGCCGCCCAGTTCGGTGGCGACGCCGGTGAGGTTGATCACGCCGATGATCACGCCTACCAGCGCGCAGGCGATGGCCACGGGCAGCGCGTGGCGAGCACCGTCAACCAGGGCTTTGACGGCGAGTTGCCGTGCATCGGCGCCGGTTCGACGGATGTAGGTCAGCGCCACAAGGATGGCCGTGAGCACAAAGAAGGTGCCAACACCAAAGGTGAAGAAGCCGGAACAGGCGATGGCCAGGAGCACCCAGAAGACACCGCGCAGAGCCAATCCCTGGACGCCGCTCATGACGGCTGCGCCGAAGATCAGGATGACGGTCAGACCGAGGCCAACGGTGCCGGAGAACAAGGGTGTGTAGCCCGAGAACAGCAAGCCGACGAGTCCCGCCAGCGGCAACAGCAGGTGCCAACGCTCGCGCATGGCGGCCCAGGGGTTGGGGCATTCAGACTTGGGCAAGCCCAGCAAGCCTTTGCGGCCAGCCTCAAGGTGGACCATCCAGAACGCTGTCACGAAATAAAGGATGGCGGGGATCAGTGCAGCCTTGACGATCTCGACGTATTCCACGTCAATGGTCTCGGCCATGATGAAAGCCACGGCGCCCATCACCGGTGGCATGATCTGGCCACCCATACTGGAAGTGGCTTCCACGCCACCGGCGAACGCAGGGCTGTAGCCGAAGCGTTTCATCAGCGGGATGGTGAACTGGCCGGTGGTGACGACGTTGGCCACGCCCGAGCCATTGATGGTGCCCATCAGACCGGAGGAAATCACAGACACCTTCGCTGGCCCGCCTTTGGTGTGACCCACAGTCCCCATGGCGAAGTCGTTGAACAGTCGAATCATCCCCGCCTGTTCAAGAAATGAGCCGAACAGGATGAACAGAAAGATATAGGTGGACGACACATAGGTGGGTGTGCCGTAAATGCCCTCCGTGCCAAAGCTCAGAGAGCTGACAATCTGGTCCATGCCATAGCCGCGGTGGGCGAAACTGCCCGGTAGCAAATCCCCCCAGATGGCATAGGCCAGGAAAAGGGCGCAGATAAATGGCAAGCCCCAACCCATGACGCGTCTCGCGGCTTCAAACACCATGGCCAGCAGCACGACGCCGATGACCCAATCGGCGCCAATGAGCTCGCCCGCTCTCAAGGTGAGGTCGTCCTCGTACACCCAGTGGTAGAAGCTGAACACGAAGCCCACCAACCCCAGCGTCCAGCCGAGGATGCGACCCAGGTGACCCAGTCCGCCCAGGTTCGCACGGAAGTAGGGGAACAACGTGAAGATCAGCAGCAGAACAAAGCCGACATGAATAGCACGCACCACCTGGCTCGACATGGGGCTGAAGGCGGCTGTGACGATCTGGAAACAGGAGAAGGCGATGGCGATCCAGAAAATGAGACCGCGATCGAAATCAGGGGTGTGATTGTGTGACGTTGAATCTTCTTCGTGCATGACTTGGCTACCAAGTGAACAAGATTGGATACTTGCGAGCAAAAAAACAAACAAACAAACAAGGAAAATAAAACGGCCCCAAAAAAGGGGCCGGGACAGACAAGAGGCTCAGATCACTTGATCACGCCTTTTTCCTTGTAGTAGCGCTCTGCGCCAGGGTGCAGCGGAACGGGCATGCCTTTGGTCGCATTTTCCAGTTTGATTGCCTTCGCAGCGTTGTGGGCTGCGTACAGGGTGTCCAGGTTCTCGTACATGGCCTTGGTCATGGCATAGGCCAGATCGTCTGACACGCCAGAGTGCGTCACCAGATAGTTGGCGATGGCAGCGGTAGGCACGTCGGCCGTTTGACCGTCGTAGGTGCCTGCCGGAATGGTGGCAGGCTGGTAGGCGGCGCTGCCGACCTTGGTTACCACGTCAGCAGGAATTGGGATGACCACGATCTTGACCGAAGTGGCAAGGTCGCGGATGGAAGCGACACCCAGGCCGGCAGACTGAAGGGTGGCGTCAAGTTGACGGTTCTTGATCAGCTCGACGGACTGACCAAACGGCAAGTACTCAGTCTTGGACAAGTCGTCATACGACAGGCCTGCGGCCTTGAAGATGGCGCGTGCGTTCAGTTCGGTGCCCGACTTTGCTGCGCCAACCGACACTCGCTTGCCCTTGAGGTCAGCAAGCGACTTGATGCCCGACTCTTCGCTCGCGACGATCTGGATGTAGTTGCTGTAGGTGGCGGAAAGGCCACGCAGTTTGCTCAGCTTGTTCTTGAATCCGGCTTCCGCGTTGCCCTCCCATGCGTAGGAAACGGCATCGCCCAACGCGATGGCCAATTCACCGCGGCCGGCTTGAAGCAGATTCAGATTCTCGGCAGACGCCTTGGTGACCTGCGCCGTGGGGCGAGAGTCTGGAATGGCTTTGCTGAAGATTTGAGAGAGGGCGACCCCGATGGGGTAATACACGCCACTTTGTCCGCCAGTGAGCACATTGATGAACTGCTGCTTCTGGGCCACGGCAGCACCGCTGACCAAAGCTGCCGACATGGCCAGACTCAGGCCGAGTTTATGCATCAGACGCATGGTGGTTGTCTCCTTGTTGTGAACAGGTGGTTATGAAAGGCGTCCTTACGCGGGACACAGCGATTTCCATCGCTTTTGCTTCAGGGCTTTCAGAATACCCCATTCTCCCCCTGTGAAAGCTGGCAAACCGCTGTCATACAGGGGCGGGGTTTTCCCCGACCCAGGCGCTTTGCACTTCCGGTTGGACATGTTCCAGCGCAGGTGCCTGGAAGTGGTGGCTGCCTCTGCAGTGTGTGGTCAAGCGTTTGAGGCGCTGCGCTTGTTCTCAAAGATTCGGTTGCGAACATGGCCGAACCTCGCATGGCGCCGTGCACTGGCAACGGACGCACTTTCTCGGCATTGGGATCGAGTTTGATAGGGGGCGATGGCGTTGCGCAAGCGCTGCACAGTGGCGCAGAGAAGGGGAGAGGCGATGCGAAGTAGAGAAGAGAAGAGAAGAGAAGAGAAGATCGCACCTGGAAGAATAGTGTCAACAGGCCCTAAACCACGCGCGACAGCCCTGCCCATTGCAAGGCCACTTTCATCTGGGTCGCCACCAAGGCCACGAAGACGGCTGTGGCCACCGATACCAGGTAGCTTGCTGTGGAGTTGATCAAGCCCAAGGGTGCATCGATGAGGAGCGCGGCCATCAGGATGATCAACGGGTTGAGAACAAACAAGGCCATTGACTGCCGGCCCAGATGAGCCAGGGCAGTGCCAGCGACATTCCCAAGAGACGTCTTGCCTTGAATGCTGGCTATCAATATCGCGCTGCTGCCGAACAGAATTGACGGCTGCCAGTATTCGGGAGCGGACTTGATCCCGATGCCAAGCTGAATCAGCGTCTCTGCGGGAATGAGTGCCACTGCTGCGATGACACTCCACACCGGAATATCAGTGCCACCACTGCCTTCGTTCTGAGGTGGTCTGGCGGCCACAATGCCCAGCAGAGCGTAGGGGAGCCACCAGCCTGCGAAGCGATGTCCGAGCAGAGCGACGGGGCCAGGGACGACGTCTGGCATGTAGGTCATCATCCAGTACGCTGCCGCCGTGCCAAAGAACACTGCAGCCACCCGGGCGCGGGATCGGGCGAGCCAGCGGAGCAGTGGAAAAATGGCCAGCAGCTGGAAGAGGATCAGAAAGAAATATTGCCCCGACCAACCATAGCCCAGCCAATGTTTGGTGAGAATTCCCAGAGGTTGATCTGCGAGCTGCGCAGGCTCTGCCGACACGACCATATAGATCGTGCTCCAGAACACGAAGGGCCAAAGCAGTCGCCCGGCTCGTGGCCACCAGCCGCGCGATGCGGACGCAGGCTCTCGCCTTTGCAGTTCAAGGAAATAGCAGAACCAGCCAATGAAGCATGGCACGGCCATGCGCGCGAAGTTCAAGGTCAGGGTTTGCAATGGGCCCTGTGGGCTGACAAGAAACTCCGCGTGAATGTAGATAACGCCGAGTATGGCCAGCCCTTTGGCTTGATCAATGCTGGAACTTCTGGTCATTCGATGGATTTGGTGGGATGTTGGGCAAGCGAAAACCCTGCTTCAGGCAGGTTGGGGCGTCATCAAATGCCGACTCAGTCGGGACCACCACCAAGTTGGCGGACATGGGCGCCAACTTGGTGCGTCGCCCTGGACGGAACACTTTCAGCAAGATGCGCGCCCGTGAACGCGGCCCTCTGGCGACCAAACTAAAGCCCGGGCGTCGAGCCGTTGCCTGTTCTATTGCACATCCAGCCCCTCTGGGTAACACGCTTGCGTGTCGTGCAGATGACCTTTGATACAAATGCTTTCGCGCGATGCACAGGAACGGCTACATTCGTGCTCAGATCCATGTCGACCCCGGGCGCAATGGCTGGTTCGGCCTCGACATGGAAGAGCGTCTGGCACACCCTATGGCTCATGGTTGTCCAGATGATTGGCCAGTCTGGATGACTTTGGGGCGCTCAGAGTATCCGGGATTGGTAACGATGTGCGTCAACGGAGGCAAAGATGGCGTTCATACGGGATTTGGTGTACGACGTCGGCATGCATAAAGGCGAAGACACCCAGTACTACCTGGCGCGTGGGTTCCGAGTGGTGGCTTTCGAGGCAGACCCTGACTTGGCTCAGGCTGCACGCGTCAAATTCAAGGAGCCGCTGGCTTCGGGGCGATTGACGCTGATCGAGGGGGCCATCGTTGAAGACGATGGACTCGATCACATCACGTTCTACAAGAACAAGGACGTCAGCGTGTGGGGAACCGTGGTGAAATCATGGTCTGATCGCAATGCCGGCCTGGGCACGGACTCGTTCGAGATCAAAGTGCCGGTGACCGACTTTCTCGATGTGATCGCACGACATGGCACGCCCTACTACCTCAAGATCGATATTGAAGGGATGGACATGGTCTGCCTTCGAAAGTTGCTGCAAACCGATGCCCGGCCCAAGTACGTGTCCATTGAAAGCGCCAAGACGGACTTCAGCGCCTTGAAAGACGAAATCGAGACTTTCGCGAAGCTCGGTTACGGCAGTTTCTACCTGCAGCAGCAGGGCAATATCGGACAGGTTCGGATTCCTCGTGACAGTATCGAGGGCGCCCTCGTAGATCATGTGTTCGAGCAGGGATCCAGCGGACCATTTGGCGAAGACCTACCAGGGCCCTGGGTGGATGCGGATGAGGCTGTGCGCCGATACCGCCAGATCTTTCGGGAATACCGGTGGTTTGGGGATAACACGTTCATCAGCAGCATGCCTCTGGGTCAGCGGCTGCTTGGCCTGGCTCAAAAAGTCCTCGGTAGGCCATTGCCCGGCTGGTATGACACCCACGCCCGCTTGAGATCTTGATGACCGCGGGATCACATTGGTAAGCCGAACCAGGCTCGCCAGTGTGAATGCCTTCTGCGGGTTTCGCCGTGTGCCGCACGTTAAAAAAACTTGCGTTGCATTAAGTTTCATTATCCAAACTTTGATGCAATTGCAGTGCTCGGCAGGTTCGTGTCCATTACCGCCTGGGAATCACGTAAATTGGCTGTCAGGCGCCGTTGGAAGTGGCAAGTTGTGGCGTTTGCCTACAGGCGTGGCGGTCTGGTTCTGGTTTTTCCGTCATTAGAACTTGCGATTGACTCGGCGATTCAGCGTTCCTAGAGTGGCTGACAAATTCAAACGAACTGCGCAAAGACGTTGTCGGGCACAGACACGCAGAGGAGGCGCATTGATCAACAGAACGGGAGTCTGGCCGAGCACGTGCAAGGCCACATGAGGCTCTCCGACCCAAGTCCAGGTGTGTGCAATGGCTACAGATTTCTCCTATCAACTTGCCGGTTCTTCCTCTGCCTTTGGTCAGACCAAAGCCAAGCTATCCAGACTGGCCTCTGCCGATGCGACGGTTCTGATCGAAGGGGAGACTGGGACGGGCAAGGAGATGGTGGCTCGCGCGCTGCACTACATGGGGCCAAGACGACACCAGCCCTTTGTGCCCGTGAACTGTGGTGCCCTGACCGAACAGCTCTTGGAAAGTGAACTCTTCGGGCATGAAAAGGGAGCCTTTACCGACGCCAAGTTCGCTTCGCTCGGTTTGGTGCACCAAGCTGGCGGCGGCACGCTTTTTCTTGATGAGGTCGACGCGCTCGGACACAAGGCGCAGGCGGCGTTGTTGCGCTTTCTCCAGGATGGAACCTATCGGCGGGTGGGCGGAGCGCAGTTGCGCCAATCCGACGTCCGCGTCGTCGTGGCCAGCAACGCGGACTTGAAGGCCCTGGCGAAAGAAAGAGGGTTTCGCATGGACCTGTATTACCGCGTGAGCGTGCTGAGTCTGCAGCTTCCGCCCCTTCGCGAACGGAGCAACGACGTGATTGAACTGGCGCATCTCTTCCTGGCCCGATTCGCGCGCCATTACGGATGCGCCGTGAACACATTCACTGCAGACTCAATGCCGTTTGCCATGCAGCACACCTGGCCGGGTAATGTGCGCGAACTGGAGAACGCGGTGCACCGTGCGTTGTTGATGGCGGAGGCGGGTGAGGCAGACCTTCCTTTGGCCGTGACGGGAGAGGACAGGCGACCCGACTGCGCGGAAGGCGCCCATCCTGCCCTGGATTTCATGCAGGCCAAGCGGCGGGCGGTGGCGGATTTCGAACGCCGGTACATTGGCGAGTTGCTGGCTCGCACCCAAGGCAACATGACCAAGGCGGCGGTGTTGGCCGGGCAGGACCGCAGTGCCTTTGGACGGCTGGTCCGCAAGCATGGGCTCACGCCTGATCGCGCCAGCACATCTTGAAGCTGGCCTCAGTTGAATGAAGAAATGAACGCAGGAATGGCAGTGAAACGAAAGATCGGAGCGGCCGCGCGATGTGGTTGAAGTTCGGTCTGATTTTGCTGATCCTGACGGGAATGCTCAGCGCTTTTGTGGCAGGCGTGAACGCTCCTGCGTCCGTCGCCAACCGTGTCCATGATTGGACGGCGGCGCTGGGCGCCGACAATGATGCCGAAACAGGCAGAGATAAAGAAGGCCCTAAAGCGGCAGGCACAACCGCAACCACAGGCACCGGAACGGGCGCAGGCAGCGGGGCAAATGCGGGCTATGCAGCCAATACTGCCAGTGCGTCCAACGGCACGGCTTCGTCAGCGAAGCCCGTATTGTTGGCCACTTTGCTGGGGCCGTTTTCCGAGGACGACCAGAAGGCGCGATACGCTTTGCTGGCTGGGCAGTTCTCCTCAACCCGGGCCGCGGTCGACCTGAATGCGTCCATCCAAGCCCGTGGCGTGCAGAGTCAGGTTGTCCAGGCTGAGGACAGCAGCGGAAGCGTTTGGGCATTGGTGACCGCAGGTGTTTTTACCAGCGCGGGCGATGCCATGGGGCAGCGGCTGGCATTGGCCAACCAACTGAGCCTGTCAGGGACGATGAGGGTGCTGGAACTTCCTGCGCCCCCAACTGCGCCAACGAGCTCGGGATCAGGAGCACCCCAATCGGCGTCTTCGACGACTGCCGCTGTCGGAGCGCCTGCCGTGGCCCAAACACCATGATCATGGCTGTACAGGTTCAGTTCGCCGAGCGCCCGGGTGCGCCGAAGTGGCGAACAGCGAGGGGGTGATGAACATCTCTCCAACCCGCCTCTCCCATCTCCCTCACAAAGCACACACGAAGATCGGCCATGCCGATCGAACCGAGATAGAGGTAGACATCGGCTTGCTGCTTGTCCCGCGTGAAGAACCAGAAAGCGGGCGCGGTGGCCCGCCCCCAACTGGTGGCGCGGTAGACGAGCACATCGGCCATTTCGCGCTGATGGACGATACATGCTGTGAGATGGGCCTGTCCCATCAATGGCGTTTGGTAAACCCGTGGCATGAAGGAGTTTGCATCAATGAGTGATATGTCCGGAGGGCGCCGGGGGCAGGGCATACGGCCGCAGGCCATGCCGTTGCGCCAGCGAGCAGAACGTGTGCAAGTGGTGATGGCGCCGGATACCTCGCGTCCGGTGATAGGGACGGTGCAACCAGAATCTGCGGAGAGCGGTGAAAACCTTCGGAGTGACACTGCAGCACATTGGGGCACCGCCGCCGGGCCGCGGCAGGAAAAGCCCGCGGCTCTGGTGGAGCCTCGACCCCAGCGAGAACAAACCATCTTGGCGAGCCAGTTGCCTGCGGATGCGCGCCAATTGTTGGTCTCCGGGTTGGACGACAAGCGCCAGGTGGATGCGGTGGGGCTGGTGACGCAAGTGAAGCTGCGCCTTTGAGCAGCGATATCTTCGGTTAGCGTTCATTTGAACTTTCGACGAGGGGTGCGAAACGGCTGAGTGATGTATGCGGCCGTCTCACCTGGCTTTGAGGATGCGCCGAGCCATTCTTGGGGCTCTGCTGTCAGGCGGGCCTTCTTCCCAGATTCGTAAGCGCCACCTTGCAAGGCGTTGCTGGCTTTGGGGCGTTTGGTTGAGCGCAAAGGTGAGGCGGGAGCGTCCAGGCTGGTCAGCCTCTCGCCAGAAGCACTGATGTCTTTGGCATATGGCTTGATATTGCCCATGATGGTGTCCTGCTCATCTTGCGCAAGCTTCTTGAACTCCGCATGCAGTCGCAGCTTGCTTTCGTTTCGGCGGTCCTCCCAATCATCTCTTGCCGCTTGGTCTTTGAGCTTTGAAGCGTTGTGGGCCTGGCTGCCCAGCATGCCTGGAGCCATGGAGTAGATCGTCATGGCTCCCGATTGAACCTCCCAGCCTTTTTGTGACAGGCTGCCGCCTTGCAGCGCACTCATGGAGTGCTTTCGCAGCAAGTCATGTGCGGGACCTTGTCCAGTAGTCTTCACGCCAGATCCGGAGTGGCCCGCTGCTTCTCCGCCTGGAGCAGACAAGATGGTGCGCGCTGTATCTGTTCTCGCCATGTCGCCGGCAATCAGCATGGGCTTGAGCTGCGATTCCGAGAACTTGGCTTGTGAGTGCTTTGCCCAGATCCCCGATTTCTCTTTTGGCATGCGCGAGAACTTTCCGGCCTTGGTTCTCCGCGCGAGCTTGTCGGTCATGTCAGTGACGACGAAAGCCTCGTGATAGCCTGAGCTAAACCCTCTCAGCGTGGGGTTGGACGCATACCGGAAGGCGCCTTTGGTAACAGCTTTTCCCGCCACCAAGTCGTCGACGACCTGACGTCTGAAGCTCGACGTACTCGCCTGCAAAGAGGTGAGTGTTTCGTCTCTTGCGATGGAGTACGAGGGCTTCTTCGCTTTTTTCTTGGTCTGTGGCTTTGAGAGCTTGGCCAGTGCCTTGCTAGGCGAAGGAGCAATCTTCTGGGTCTTGTGGCTGGGCATGTCCGGTTCCGTGGGTGCGCCGCGTCAATTGAGGGGGCGTTCTGTGCGGTTCGGTTACGGCGATGGTTTGCCCTTCAGGTGGGGAACGATGTCAACTCGGCATTTGGGACAGGGTTCCATGGCCTTGCCTGGAGATACAGGACTGTGTTCGTCGTGTCTGGCACCAAAAGCTGCACCGTGGCGCTCGATATCGTTCCATGCGAGAAAGCTGGCTTCGTGTTCGGCATATTCCTTCCAACTGCTGTGGCCTGTGAACTGGAGCAGGCTTGCGAGCTCTTTTTGCTGTTGCGCCACCTCTTGCTCGGTTGGCTGGATGGCCGGCCTCAGACCAGCGGCGGCTGCATAGGATTTTGGCGCGGTTCCCGGCCCCTGGATCGCCGGTAACGGAGCACCTTTCGCCGGCGTAGTCACGGCGGCCTGAAACGACTTGAACTGTGATTGGGCGTGAGCAAAGCCGGCGCTCTTCAAGCTCTGATGGGCCTGAATGACGCTGTCTCCTTCAGCGCAGCTCAATCCGCGTTTGTCCTCGGCGGGACTGCTTTGCAGGTGGCGCCCAGCGATTTTGCTGACCAAAGGATGTGTGCTGTTGGCCTTCAGATAGTCGACGCGTCGCTGGTACCGCGGAACATCGCGGTCTTGTCCGTCTGCCCACGCGGTGTTTTTTCCAGTGAAGCTGGCTTCGGCAAGCCCACCTGTCAGGGTGCCAGATGGGCTTTTGACCGTCAGCCTCGATGTGACGAGGTCGCGTGGTGCTTTGGGAGGTGATGGTCTTCTTGCCATGAGTGATTTCCTTGCGAGGGGCTTGCTGATGGGATGGGAAGGGTTGCACAGGAGTGGCCTGTAGTTCGGGCCATGGGATGTGCGGCGTTCGGGGCTTTTCCGTGCGATTCAGTCCATGCAGTGTTTCCAGACTTCCTCGCCCAGGTGGGCGATATTGCGCGGGTCCGAGGCCCCAGGTCTGCAGCGGTGCATGAGCAAATGACTCATTTCAGGCGTGACTGCAGAGACCTCCAGCGGGGTGAATCCGGCGCTTTGCAGCAAGCGAAGCGACCTTGGGTTGCGCAGCGATACCTGGGCGTAGAAGTGGATGACGCCGAGCTTGTCCAGGTGGTCCAGCAACAAGCCCACCGCCTCACTGCAGTGGCCGTCTCCCTGGTACTTGGCACCGACCCAATAGTCGAGATGCACGACGTCTCGATGGACGACGCAAACTCCGATGGAACCCACGAATCCAGTGTCCTTGTGCATGATGGCAAACGCGGTGCGCCCGGCGCGTGCGTCGTCCAGGGATTGGAGACGGAGGTCGGCGACGGTTTGAACGGGATGAAGTCCCGTAATGCGCGGCAGGCTGGGGTCTTCAAACATCTCCAGATAGGATCGGTGGTGCAGTTCGTCGAGCCTTTCCAGCGAAACCTGGGCTCCTTTGATTCCGCTGATGCTGTGCCAGGGGGAACGCGCCCGTTGTTCTGAGCGTGAGCACAGAAATGCCAAGGTTTGCGATGCGGCAGTATCCTGGGGCTTGTCTTCAAGATAAGCCTCAAGGTGTTCGATGGCCTGTTCGTTGTCCCCGGTTTCAAGCGCCAGAACCGCGCGATGGTAGCTCGCCACTGTTGAAGGCAACAGAGACCCGTGCGCCAGTTGCCTTCGTAGAAGTTCCCAGTCGCGGGTCAGGCTGGCCACGCACAGAAAAGAATGCAGCAATGCACCGTCCAACGCCTGTGGCCGAGTCTGAAGCCAAAGGCGTCGAACGTATCGGGCCAGTGCACTTCGCTCCGCTCGCTGAAGCGTCTCGCCGTACCGGCTCGATTCTTCAATCGCTTCAGCAAGTGATGCGAGGGCCGCTTCGCCACGATCTGTTGCCCGAGCGCTCATGGACAGCGAACCGATGGTGGAGGCATGTTGCGGGAAGGATTCTTGCCAATCACCGGGGTGTGCCGCATCGACAATGTCTGCCATTCTGCGTGCCACCGCCTGCGCGTGCTCTTCCAGTTTTGCGTCGAAGCAGCAACTGAGGTGAATGGCGAGATGGTTTCGTCCAGCGGCGAGTGTTTCCGTCTGGGCGTGCAATGCGCCCATGTGCCATTGCAATGCATGAAAATTGATTCTTGACGAATACCCACCTGAAGCGCCTTGCTCCTGTGCCAACGCGTCCATTGCAACTTCGTCCTGCTCTGTGAAGGCACTGTCCAGCGCGAGATGGAGGTAGCGGCCGCCCGATATGTCGCACAGGGCGGAATAGAGGTCGATGCATACCGCGGGAATGCGGACCCTGCCATGTTGAATGGTCGTGTCGTAGTGTGCGAGCACCGCAGCACTGTGGTTTGACAGGTTGGCGCGATGCTTGCGTGACTGATCGGTAGCGACTACATGCGACGACAAGTCCTGGTTGAGCGTGGCCACAATGCTGGGAAAGGAGGACAGGCCGAACCAGCTGACGGTCACGATAGGGTTTCGCGTGCCAAACACTGGCTTGCGGGCCGCTCCGACCATGATGGGCGAGCCGGGAACGCCAGACCAATGGGCGTGCTCTATGTCGAGATCATGGCGCCCATCGACTCGGTGCTGGGTTGCGAGAGTGTGTTGCTGTGGCTCGTACGTCGCGCCGTAACGAACAGCGCCAACCTTGCAGAGCAAGTAGCGCACAGTTGCGCAGTTCAGGCCTGCCAGGGGCAATTCGTCTTCCAGTGCGCCCATGATGAGTCCAGCCAGCTTGGGTGAGTCAGGCGCGATCTCCAGAATGTAGAGCGGCTGGGTAAAGTCGATGGAACGGGTCTGCGCCCAGAAATACGCCGCTGCTCTTGCCCAGGATCGTGCTGTTCGGTGGTCCGGGGAGACAGGGCGCGCAAGTGCCTCACGGCTTTCGTGTGGATTTCCGAGTTCAGTCGCGGAGGCGCTGTCGACCAACGGTTCGCGATCTTTGCGCCCGACAGACTGGCATCGCCCATCGGCGACGAGTGAGGTGGATTCGCTCAACATGAATTCTCTCCTTCAGCCCTATTGCCAGAGGGTGTCCTCATTCGCTACCTTGGTCGGGTGTCTGAATGCCCAGCAGTTCAAACACGTTGATCTGGCCACCCATTTCGATGAACAGCTCGCGGTAGAGATCTGCCGTGTTCAGCTTTCCCCACTCGACGGCGCGCTGGACCAGGTAAGGCGTGGGGCTGTGCGGATCGATCTGCGCCAGCATGTCGGCGGCTTGCTGCAGCATGGCGTATGCCTGCTGCCGCATGAGCAACGGATCTGCTGTTGATGAGGTCATTGCAGCAACTTGCGCGGCAGTCGGACCACCTGTGCCAATGTCTCCTGAGCTGGGAGTTCCCCTGGCCAGGGCGCCATACATGTCCACGCTTTCGACGGCCGTGGTGGTTGCTGCCGATGAGCGGGAAGGGGCGCGCCACCCTCGCTTGAGCAGCTCGCTGTGGATGTAGCCCAGCATGGATTGCGCAACAGCCTTCAACTGGCCAAACCCTGGGCGCGTCGCGGCACTGAAGACCCGGTCCACCTGGTGCTCCAGAAGCTGGAGGGCGTCGAGTGAGGCTCCCAAGTCTTCTTCAAGTTGCCCAAGGCGTTCTGACGGCGTGGATTTGAGCGTATCATGCACATGCCGCTGTGTGGGGCCAGCTTCTGCTTCTCGCTCATCGTCGCTGAGCTGGGCCAGAGCATCCGCGCGCTCTTTGTCTGCCCAACTCAATGCAAGCTCAGCGTCGCCCCCGAAGATGGGCGCATGCTTGAGGGCTTTCGCCATGAGCGCGCCTGCGGAACGGACAATGTTGGCCTTGTGCGTGGCGTGGGAATCGGATTCGACGGGTAACAATTCGCTGCCATAGCGCTCTAGCAGTCCGCCAAGCAGCATGACGCCGGCCGAAAGACCCTGCGTCGCGTGCTGCCGGGTGAGGCCTTCGGCCAGCCATGCGGCGATTTGGAGATCCTTGACCTGATGGGCAAGGTTGTCCGAAGAGATCTTGCAAACCAACGCCCAGTCGGCCTGCTTTAACGGACGTTCCCATTCGCCCATTGGCAAGCTGGGGTCGTCTTCGCGGCGTGCCTCCTGGATCGCGCGATGTACGCCAGCAGCTTTGACGCAACGGCCAGTAGCGCAACTGCCGGCGATGGGCGACAGCAGCGTCTGGAAGCTGATGCCCAGGCTGGCCTCGAAGAATGCGTCGGCATAGGCGTTTAGCGATCGTCGTGTGTCATCCATGTTCATGGCGTGAACTCCAATGGATTCAAGGGGTTTGTGCGCTGCCCGCAAGGACGGGGGCCGTGGGGGCTGTTCTGGGCAGGACTCCTGGCCAGGTCAGATTGACGGAGGTAGCAGGAGAGGGTGCACCAGCCGTAGGTGCGCCGCTGGGGGCGCTCGGGGCGCTCAGGTCAAGGGCGATGTAGGCCACGGTCGTGGAAGAGGAGCCTGGCGAGACGGATGATGACGTTGCTGATGCGGTTGGCGTTGATTCGGTAGCGTTCTGCGTAGCGGGCACTTTGAGTTCAAGCAACGCTCTTGATGGCTTCAACGGATCGATCTCGGGAACATCCTGCGGCTGCAATGTCTCGAGCATTCGTACCAGCGCCCAGGGCCCGGTGAAGGACCAGGAGGCCTTGGGGCCTTCCACCACAAGGGCGCTGCCGTCAGTCGGTGCCTTTGGCCGCCAGGCCGATTGACTGGCCCACACCAGCGAAATGCTCAGTGGCGTGCCATATGGAATGTTCACTGATGCGGGCTGCGCACCCGGGAAAGAGGCCGGTGCGGCGTTGCCGACAGACAAAGACCAGTTGGCAATCTGGTTGGCACCAGGAGATAGGCCGGCGCTGTCGGACGACGTCTTTGTCGTGGTCCCGTCGGTGGTGCTGGGAAGATAGTGGAACCACAGCTTGGCGGTCACGGGTTGGCTCGCCTGTGCATTCACGAGGCTGCCGGCGAAGAAGTCGGCGGTTTCGTCCAAATGCTTGATGAAGTCGAGCTGGTCTGCCCAGGTCTTGGTGTCCACCGATGCCAGGGCAGAGTCCAGATCGCCGCGTTGGGCGGCGTAGTCTGTGAAGAAGCTTTTGACAGTGGCTAGGTCAGCGTCCTGTCCGCTGCTGGCGTCGGCAAAAGGATATTTGCCGGCCAGTTCGTTGGCAAAGCGAGTGGCTACCGCTTGGTATGCATCAAAGGCCACGACAGCTTCTCGGTTGTTGCACAGGGCCTTGGCGCGTTCGACAGCCGCTTTCGCCGACTGAGAGAAGAGGTCGTTGGCGTAGATCGCTGCAGGGAGTTCCGTCAGTGCCTTCTCACAGTTGGCGTCGTTCAGGCCAGCCAGTGTCTTTGTAAAGAGGCTGTTGATTTGTCCAACAGGGCCCGATGGTTCCTTGAACTGGACGTACGCTGTCAGAGCAGCCTCGGTCTGCTGCCAATAGTCCAGCGTTTGGGTGCTGTTCTGAGCGGTGTCGCTGGTGCCTGTCGTGTTGGCCAACAAATCCGTGAACGGGGTTGCGTATTGGACAAGAACGCCTGCACGACCTATTTGGCGGGAGAGGTAGTCGGCGAGCACGGCCTGGCTGCCCAGATTGAAAAGCTTGCCATCCTGGGGCCCTTGGTCCGGCTGATACTGCCTGCTTAGCTGCGACAGCAGCGCAATGTTGCCCAGCGCGTTACTGGCATACTGCCGCGCACATTGCGAGAGATTCGCTCCGCCGGTAGCGAATCCGCTCTGGTGATAGGTCTGGACCACGTTGAGAAGCGGCTGCAAAGCCTGTGCAAAGTTGCTGCTCTGGGTCAGCAACAGCTGGTCAGATGTGGAGGTGGCACTCGTTCCGGCAGGCGCCAGCGCCGCAGTGACCTGTCGTTGCGATGCGTTGACCGATTTGTTCAATACGCGGCTGAGCTGGGCCGAGGCAATCTGCTGGAACAAGGGCGTCTGGGTGGTGTTGGTCACCACAGGCGTGAGCGAATGGTCGGAGAGGAATTCCTCGAACTGGCTTGCATACTGCAATGCCATGCCCAGATCGACTGTGCGCCACTGATTGGCACTGGGCAGGCAGGTCACGGTCGTTTCGCCGGGGAGCTGCATGAAGGGCAGTGATTGCAGTGCCTGCATACCTGCCAGCTCCGTTGCCAGCGCGGGGTTGAGCTGCCAGGGCGTGGTTCCAGTAGCGACAACTCTGCCGTAGGGTGCCAGAGACAGGTCGGCGAGTGTTTGGCGTGCAGGCTGATAGCAGGCGCTGTTGTTGAAGGCATCGAGTGCTGAGCCCAAGGATGAGGGGTAGCCGAACTGGGTGATCAGTGGCTGGATGCTGCTGAGAAGGCTTTGCTTGACCGACAGGCACTGGTTGTTCGTGGCCGTGGCAGGCACCCATTGCACCTGAACCCACGTCAACCACTCAGTCAATGACTGACTGATGGATTCCACTGCCGCTCCATCTGTCTTCCATTGTTGGGCCAGAATCGGGCCGGCGCCAATGTGTTCGAGTAACTGTTTCTGCAGTTGCGACGCTTGCTGTTCGATGCGTTTGCTGATCAAGTCCTTCATCCCTGCGGGCAGGCGCAGGGCAGGTCGCGATGCTGTGCTGTTGACCAAGGACTGGAGAGTGGATGCCTGAGTCTCGATGCTGTGAGGAGCCGGACTTGTGAATGCATAGGCGTACAGGGATGCCAGCAATTGGGCAAATGTGTCCTTGCTCATGCTCTGGGGCTGTATGAGCCGTTGGTAGTTGGCCGCCTGTTCTTCAAGGATCAAGGCGGCTTGCGCCGAGCGCAGTGCGGTCGGGTCTATTGCACTGGGCATGGTCAGGCTCGAGGGGGGCTCCTCGTCCGGCGCACCGTCCGGCGCGTATGCACCGGGCGGAACACTGGAAGCTATGCTTCCTGCTGTCAGTGCCGTGGCGCGGCGCTCAAGTTCGCATACCAAGGCCGGGAGCACGCGTTGCGACATCACGGCGGTGCCCATGTTCGCCGACATGAGGTCTCTTTCTGAAGAGCTGAACCATGACCAAGGCAAGTACCAACGGCCGAAATCCGTGGAGGTTGCACTTGCTACCGCCAGTGCGTGGTCAACCTCTGATTGGGCAACACACCCGGTTTCCGGGTCGATGTCTGGCGCGACCAGCAGCGACTGGAGGGCGGTCCTGGTTTGAACGAACTGCTGCTGTATCGAGTAGGCCGCCGCCAGAGGGCTGAGGCAAAGCACAACCATGAAAGCGGTTTGCAGCCGCAAGCGCCATTGCTGGACGGGCGGCATGGCTGGAGGCTCGTCTGAGAGAGCGCGGGTCAAGCCACTTTCTGAGAAGACCTTTCGTGCAAAGAAATCGCGCACGAAGGAAAGGTCATGAAGCGGTGCTCTTTGAGCCTGCGATTGGCCAAGTTGCACGTCGGCAATGTGCCCCGTGAAGTAGACGCCCCTGCAGGTTCCACTTTCCGGCCAGACGCTGGCCTTGAACAATTGCTCGAGGTAGGTGCCCAGCGGCGCAGCCGTGGCGTCGAGGCTCTCGGGATGATTGAACCAAGCCAGAGGTGCGCCCTGATCGGCAGCGTTGCCAGTCTCTGTCTGGACGCGGTGGCTGGCTGCCACCTGTAGTTGTGCCTGAGTCATTGCGCGCGACAGTATGGACCACTGCGGCTTGAGCCAGCGACTGGGGTAGTTCTCCCACGCGGGGCCGTCGGCAGAGCACCCCCACATCTGGTCAATGGGCGCTGAGGTCTGTGCAGCCTGCATCCAGGTGCTCCAGAATTCATCGAACCCATCAATGGCGTCACACTGGGTAACCAACACGTAAACGGGCACCGCTTGGCCCGTCTGCTGCGCTATATCGTCGAGTTGCCGGCCCGCCAGCAGCGCCACCTGACGAACGGCTGCCTCGTCGCCACAGGTCAGCGTGCGCGCGCTCACGCACATCACGACGGCATCCAAGGGCCGCTGTGACCGCAGCTCGCTGAGCCTGGCCAGCAAGCCCATCCATCCGGCATGAGCAGGGCTGTCTCGGTCTGCAGTGGCGTTGGCGCCAGCGGCGTCCAGTACCACGCCTTGCGGCTGGTAGATCAACCGCGCGTGCGCCATCTCCGGAAGACATGCAGTCCCCTCCGGATCAAAGGGGCATTGCGAAGCCAGCGTTTGAGCAACGCTGCTCTTGCCCGATTGCGACTCCCCGGTCAGGAGAACCCAGCGTTGCGTGAGCCACTCCTTTCTGGTCGGGCTGGACGCTGTGAGCACAAAGCCCCTTGCCCATGCCACGATCCGGCGCCAGAGGGCCGGCTTCGGCGCTTCCGCTTCGGGCTTTTGCAGCCGAACCTTGACTGCGCCGGCGTCGAGCCTGGCTCGCCAGACAAGTACCAGCGCAATCACGCACAGCAATACGGCCACCAAAAGTGGCAGCCAGTAGCTGAAGGCGATGTGGGCGCTGGCGCTGGGGTTGCTCATTTGCTGATGTCCGAACGGCGTCTTTGGTTTGCCTGGGTTTGCATTGCCTAAATGCCGACCGCGGTATGCAGCTGCGACGCCCACCACCAGACCACGGCGGATAGAAGCAGCCATACCGCGAGGGCCAAACCCCAGCGACGACCCGTTTCATGCTCTGGGGTTGGCGGCGGAGCGGGGTAGGGTGCGGCGATGTTGTGTGCGTAGGCCTCGGGGAACAGCAGGGCCTGGGACAATTCCTGTCCGTGCGCACCAGAAAAATGGGCCAGTTCCTGGCGGACCTTTTCCAGCGTTGTGCGGTTGGCGACACCCCTGAGTTCACCGCGAAAGCCCAACTCGATGGCCACGAGGTAGCAGGCAGCCAGATCCCGGGCCAGGTCGCTTTGGTCGCCCGAAGCGAGCAGGACGCGGATATGATTGAAGATGGCCCGTCCGGCCACGCGCCGTCCATAGGCCCGGTGTTCAAG
>JBNKNN010000038.1:0-12886 GCA_050293865.1 Hydrogenophaga sp.
CCCGGGAGCTCTTCTTGACCGTGGCCGTGCCGGATCAAGACTTTTATGTGCACCGGGAGTTCAATAGCTCAGAGTTCAGGACCAACCTTGAATCGCGGTTGGCCACACTGGACAAAGACTGGCGCGTCCACCGGACAAGTCGGGACGCAGTTAACAGCAAATTTCAGGAAGCACTGAGGGTCAAACTCGCTCCTCATGGGTTTTCGGACTTTTCGGAGAAGGGGGCCTGGTACTTTGCGTTTGTCCGCCGCCTGTTCGACGAGCAAGTACTCCAGGTGTTGAGCTACGGCGGCTCGGGCTTTCAGGTGAGGGTATACAGTGAAAGATTCTGGCGAATGCGGGCAGCGCAGTTTCAAGACATTCGTCTGGTCCAATTGCCAATCGTCGACGTGAACTTCGAAACCATTCGCCAAAGCTACTCTGCTGACTGGAGGGGGTGCGGTGCCTCTGCGCCCGCGTCCCAGGCGATGATTGACTTTGCATTGGAGGATGTCGAAGCCTTGGTTTTGCCCATGCTGGACAAGTTGCGGTGTGCGAGTGATTTGTGGGAGTGGTTTATGGAAGATGGAAGAGTGCCAGGTGGACGCGAAATACCAGGCTTTCGATCACTCCAGCGCTTTCAGGATTTTGTCAACGAGAGCCCCAGGACTTACGGGTTGATCTATGGTTTCTATGTTGCGCGTTGTTTGCCGGATGGCCCGTTTTTTGAACTGCTTGATGCCTGGGAAATAAGCAGTGCCAGACTCCCAAATGATAAGAGACTTGAGGATATGAGGGAGTTGGTGCAGATGCTGCGCGACATGCCGCAAACGCCGCCTGATGCACCGCTATGACGTTTTTAACCGGATTGGGTAGCTGTTTTAAGCCATTCTCTGTTGGAGGAGTGTGACGTGATGGGTCAATTGAAATTGCAAGCGCTGAAATTCATCGCGGCGCCATTGGCGATCGCCTGTGTTGATGTCTGCGCATACGCCAACGACGCCAGCTCAACAGGCCAGGGCTTGGATTTGTCGCCCGTGGGCAAAGTGCTGGGATTGATGCTCTTTGGCTATTTGGTGATGCGCTTCTCTCGCCGACGCGACGCCAAAGACCAAGAAGACGAAGGAAGCGGCTTGTCGCGCCGGGTCAAACCGCTGCATCTGGGTCTGGTCATTCTGGTGGTGGTGGTGGTGATGATGTGGGCAACAAGCTGATCAGAGCTTGCACTTCAGCCTGAGTGATGCCGTGATGTTTAAAGACGATGGGTTATTTTGAGCGAGTGAGAGTTCAATGGGTGTGATGTATGGATTGCTGATGTTCGACCCGACGGACACGCCGTGTCGAGGCATCAAGACGCACCAGTTGTCGTCCATGACGGAAGTGGAGTCGGTGTTGCGCACTGTGTTGCGCGCTCGCCCAGGCTTGAACCCGCGAATGGAGCGGTTGATGCACTTGGTGCGTACCCACCACCCGACTGAGGTGGTGCTCTTCGAGGCTGCTGACGATGGAGCAGATTTGCAGGTTCAGGACGCTAATGGCAACTGGACTTGGGGGCCGGGGGCAGAGCAGGCCTTGTTTCGCGTCGCGGTTGACCCCGAGACCTGTGACATGCAGGCGCTCATGCCCGACCTGTTGTTCTGGGCACGGGAGTTGGGCCTGGACGTCTATGACCAGTTGCAGGATTTCTTCTTGCCGTGGCGTGGAAAGCCCATGCCATCGGCCGAGGCCATGGCTTTTGGGCAGCAGAGCGGCTGGTGGCGAAAGCTGCGGGTCTGGAACCACAGCATCGAGTTGCGGCAGGTGGTGATTGACCGCCTGACCACGTTGTTGTGCCCCCATGGCTGGGTGTTTGCGCCGGAGCCAGAGTGGGATGCGGTGTACGTGCGGGATGTACCGAGCGGCCGACAACGCATCCAGGCGTGGATCAAAGGGCCAGATCCAGGCTTACAGTGCCAGTTGCATGTATCGCTGGGCAGCCGAATGCTGACCCGGGTGATGGTAGAGGCGGGCTACCCGATGGGCAACCCTGATGGGGTGCGCAAGGCCTTCTCCCACAGCATGATGCGGTTTCGTGGCCGGGCCAACCCGGGTTGGCTTCGCTTGCCTCTGGACCAGGTCGACCTGGCATGGACCGAGGGTTGGCTCGATTGGATGATGGATGATCTCCAGCGTCTGGTGCTGCCGGCCATGGAGCGCGCGAAGACTTTGCAAGGCACTGCTGACATGTTGCTGGGCGACACGGGCAGGGTGGGCCTGCCCTTCCCAGCCGACACAGGCGGCATACCGGAAACCGATTTCATGGTGTCTGCCTTGGTGTTTGCCAAAGCCTCCGGAGCAGACAGCGCTGACGTCTTGGCCAAGCGGTATGCCGACCATTGTCGTGGCAAGGGTGAGGAAGCCATTGCCAAGCAGATTGAGGCTGTCAACGAGGTTCTGGCCAGGTATTCTCCAGAGCGCCTGATCAGCTTGCAGGAGGCCTGAGGGTGCGTGTCTTGCCAAATCACAGCTTGACGCTACGCCGCACGGGGTGGAGAGCGTTGACATTGGCCATTGCCCTGATCTTCACTGGGCATGCTGCCCAAGCGCAAAGCCTCCAGACCCTGGTTGAGCAAGCGTTGGCAAGCGAGCCCGGCTTGTTGGCGGCTGAAGCGGATCTGGCCGCAGCGCAAGCGCGATTTGATCAGCGTGCGGGTGCTTTGTGGCCGCAGGTGGAAGCCTCGCTCAACACGCGCTATAACGATCGCCAGTACACCACGCGGCCTCAACCGGAAGATCCTCGATCTGTCGACACCAGCGATGAAGAGCGCCAGCGCGCTGCTTTGTCGGGGCGTGCGTCAGCCATCACTGAACATGGTCGGTACAACAGTTCGGGCGGGGAGTTGGAGCTGCGGATGCCGATCATTCGGCCAGGACTGGTTTTGCAAAAACGGCAGGCAGCTTCCGAATGGGCACAGGCCCGGTTTCGATTTGAAGCTGCCAGGCAGCAGTTGATGTTCAAGGTGGCCGATGCCTGGATAGAGCTGCTGTTGGCAAGCCAAGAGCAACGCCTGGCCAACCACCAGGTGGAAGTGGATCATCGGCAGATGTTGATGGTTCGGCGCGGTGCCGAGTTGGGCTCGTTTTCTGCGCCTCAAGCCAATGAGGCTTTTTCGCGGCTCGCTTCGGCCAGGGCGGATGCCATGTCTGCCTCGCACAATGTGGGCCTCAAACGCCTGGCCCTGGAGCATCTGGTGGGCGGCAAAGTCCAGCTCGACGCGCCGGAAATCGATGGTCGGAAGCCTGCCGGGAATTCTGAGAGACCAATGCCAGATATAGGTATCCTGGTGCCAAAGCAGCTGGAAGGCGCTTCACTTGAGCAGGCCAGGACGCTTGTAGAGCAGCGAAATCCCAATATTCGGGCGGCAGACCTGGCCTTGGAAGCCACTCGCCTGTCTGTCAAACAGGCCCAAGCGGCGCACTGGCCTACTTTGGATGTTCGTGCTGCGTTGGAGCGCAATGCTCAAGGCCTTGGTACATCGGCCGGTCAACCGGGGTTTCGCTCCACGCAGGCATCAATTGGCGTGGACCTGCGGATTCCGATCTTCTCCGGTGGTACCGATTCCGCCCGCGTGCGCGAAGCCGCTGCTCAGTTGCAAGGAGCAGAGCACGAGCGAGAGTCGACGCGTCGGAAAGTACAGGCAGAAGTACACCAGGCCTGGTATCAGCTGGAAGTGTCAAAAGCCAAATTGGATGCTGCGACCTTTTCCATGAAAGCGGCCGATTCTGTGCTCGCACAAGCCACCCGTGGCGCAAGCTTTGGCGCCAAATCGGAGCTGGACGTGCTTCAGGCCCAGGCACAAGTTCATCAAGCCAAAGGCCAATGGCTGAGTGCACGCCTTGAACAGTTGCGGTCGACCCTGCAGCTCAGTGCGTTGCTGGGTGAACTGGCGCCGCCTGAAATGGTGCGGGTCCAGAATCTGGCGCTCCAGGCGGCCGCTGAGCCTCAAGCGAGCATGGAGGGAAGTGGCAACGTTGCAGGCGCTACTGAGTCCTCGGCCATTTTCCCGGTGGTTCCCAAATGAGTGGAACGGTAGATCAGGCGCTGGACGAGGGCGTCGCAAAAGCTAAACCTAGTACGACGGGCAGCAAAGGCGAGCGTGACGGTCAACAGCGCTTGGCGGGCAATGCCTGGGAGCAATTTGTCGCTCCGGCTGATTCGGTTGGCTTCGCGAGTGCATGGCTTGGCTTGTTGGCCGAGCGAGTCGGGCAGGTGTCCGCCGCAGTCGTTTTGCTCGAGCATGGTGGCGACAAAGTATTTGCGCCTCTGGCGGTGTGGCCAGAAGCCACGCCTGAACTTGAGCGCCTTGGGAAGGCCATCGAAAAGACCCTGGAAGACAAGCGCGGCTCTATCCTGGATGGAGGAGCTGGCGTTTGTCGTCTGGCCTACCCCTTGATGGACGACGACCGCGTGGTGGCGGTGGTGGCGCTGGAGATGCGCGGCTCGACCGCGCAGGCCCAACGCGCGTTCCGCGAGATCCATTGGGCTGGGGCCTGGATTCGCCACTTGGTGACGGGCAATGACCGGCAACTGGCCATGCTGGCTCGAGACCGGTTAAATGCGGTCCTGGATCATTTGGCGATCTTGCTGCGACACGGAAAGTTTCAGCAAGCGCAGTTTGAGTTGGTCAACAGTCTGCGCCATCACCTGGGTTGCGTCAGGGTCTGTTTGGGACGGGTTCAAGGACATCACGTCAAACTGCAGGCGGTCTCAGATGCGGCTGAATTTGACCGGCATGCTCCTTTGAGCAAAGCCTACGAAGAGGCCATGATTGAGGGGCTGGATGCAGGAGGCATGGTGTTGGCCGCAGCATCGGCACCGGCAAAAGCATCTGTAGAAAAAGGGGAGGCAGAGCAAAAGGAACCCGAAACTTCGGGCTCCAGTTCGTTGTCACGCGCGGAGCGGGTAAGGGTACAGACCAATGCCGGCAGTGTGCTGGTCTTCCCGCTTCGCTCGGGCGTGGACGTTGAGGCGGTGCTGTTGCTGGAGTCCACTGATCGTCAATGGACGCAGGATCAACTGACATGGCTGGACGCCTTTGGCGCTCTGGCTACACCCGTCGTGGCTGCGCGTATCCGGTCAGAGGAAGGGGTACTTCGGCGCTTTCAACGGCGCACCGCAGAGGTACTGGAGAAATTGCTCGGGCCTGGTCACCTGACGTGGAAAGTGGTCAGCCTAGGCTTGGTTGCCCTGGCATTGGTGTTGGCTGTTCCGATTCAGTACCGCGTGACGGCCAAGACAGTCATCGAGGGAGAGGTTCATCGCGTTGTGTCGGCGCCATTCGACGGCTTTTTGGCTGAAGCACCGGCGCGACCTGGCGATGTGGTCAAGGCAGGGGAGGTGATGGCGCGCCTCGATGACAAAGAGCTGAAGCTGGAGGAGGGGCGATGGTCCAGCGAGGCAGACCAAAATGCCAACAGGCTGAGGGAAGCGATGGCAAATCATGAGCTGCCCAATATCGCTCAGATCAACGCGCAGCTCGCGCAATCGCGTGCGCAGCTGGCTTTGGTGCGGCAAAAGCTGGAACGAAGCGACATCCGGGCACCGTTTGACGGTGTTGTGGTGGCGGGTGACTTGTCGCAGGAGTTGGGCGCTTCGGTGGAAGTGGGAAAGCGCCTGTATGAGGTCGCGCCTCTGGATAGCTATCGGGTGATCTTGCAGGTGGATGAGAGAGACTTGACCTTCGTTGACTTGGGGCAAAAAGGCACCATTGTCATGACGGGCATGGCTGGCGACCCAATGGCCTTCAAGGTCAACGCCATCACGCCGGTTGCGACAGCCGATGAAGGCGGCAACTTCTTCAGAGTGGAAGCAAAGCTGGAGGGGGAACTGCCACGGCTTCGCCCGGGCATGGAAGGTATCGGAAAGATCGAGACCGAGCGCCGTTCGCTGTGGTGGATACTGACCCACGAACTGACAGACTGGATGCGCTTGACGTTCTGGCAGTGGATGCCCTGAGGTTTCGAGGGAAATGAAACGTCAACTGTTCAGTCCGTCTTGGCATTCGGTCGCCGAGTTGCGACCGAAGTTGCTGCCGACGACCAGCGTGGAGCGACACGTATACCGTGGCCGCGTCTGGTATGTGGTGCAAGACAGTTCGGGCGGTCGATTCCACAGAATGACGGCTCCGTCTTATCAGCTTCTGTCAAAGATGGACGGTAGCAAGACCGTCCAGACCCTTTGGGAAGAAGGAAACGAGCTGGCGCAAGGCGATGCTTGTACGCAGGGCGAGATCGTCGACTTGCTGGTGCAACTGCATGCCGCCGATTTGCTGTCCGTGAACCTTTCACCCGATTCGGCGGCCCTTTTTGCACGCTTTAAAAAGAAGCGCTGGGACAAAATCAAGCAGTACGTCCTCAACCCCATGAGCTTGAAGTTCCCGTTGGTTGACCCGGATGCCTTCATTCGCTGGTCGTTGCCTGGGTTCTCTTGGTTGTTCAATGGGTTAGGCGCGTTGATCTGGATGGCCGTGGTGGTCCCGGCGGCTGTGCTGGCGGGCTTGAACTGGTCTGCATTGACCGATAATTTGTCCGACCAATTGCTCTCCTCAAGCAACCTGCTGGTCATGGCGTTTGTTTTTCCGCTCGTGAAACTTGTGCACGAGTTGGGTCATGGATACGCCGCGAGGTCGTGGGGCGCGCCCGTAAGGGAAATGGGCTTGATGTTTCTGGTGTTTGCACCGGTGCCCTACGTCAACGCGTCGGCGACCTCTATCTTCCCTTCCAAGTTCCGACGGGCTGTGGTCGCCGCTTCAGGAATGCTCGCTGAGTTGTTCCTCGCCGGCATTGCCATGTACGTTTGGCTTTTGTCTGAGCCAGGGATCGTGCGTGCAGTGGCTTACAACGTCTTGATCGTGGCGGGTGTATCCACCTTGGTGATCAACGGAAATCCATTGTTGCGCTACGACGGCTACTACATCTTCAGCGATCTGATCGAAATGCCAAACCTGGCACAGCGAGGTACCCGTTACCTCACCTACCTTTGGGATCGGTACGTCTACCGATCTGAAGATGCAGAGGCGCCTGACGAGACGCCTTCTGAGCGGAGGTGGCTGGTTGCATATACACCTCTGGCATGGATGTATCGCATCACGGTGACGGTATCGATCATACTTTTTGTGGCCAATAAATTCTTCATCATTGGCGTTCTGATGGCGATCTGGAGCGCCGTTACGATGATTGGGACGCCAGTCTGGAAAGCCTTTCGCCACGTCACCAGGGCTCCACAACTGGAGCGTGTTCGGACTTTTGCCCTTCGGGTGGCACTGGGCGGGACGTTGGTTGCCGGCATTTTGCTGTTTGTGGTTCCTGCCCCATTGCGGACGACAGCGATAGGTGTGGTCTGGTTGCCTGAGCAAGCGATACTGCGGGCGGAGTCACCGGGATTCTTCGAGTCGTGGAATATTTCCGTCGGTCATGAAGTCAAAACGGGCGACGTTGTATTTCGGGCCAACAATCCCGAGTTGATGGCTGAATTGAAGGTTGCAAACGCCAGGCGACAGGAGGCCGAAGGCGCCTATCGGGTGGAGCAGTTCACCAACCCGTCTCGAGCGGCCAATGCGCTTCGCCAACTTGAGGAGGCCCGAGAGACGGTCAACCGCTTGAGTCAGCGCGTTTCGGGGCTGGAGGCTCAAGCCGAGACGCAAGGCGTGTTGGCCTCGTTTCGCTCAGGCGATATGGAAGGTGCCTATTTACGCAAGGGAGAGCTTGTCGCTTACGTGCTCGATCAAAAGCAACTGATCGCCCGTGTCGCGATCACGCAAGATGACATCGATTTGTTGCGCGGACGCTACCGCTCTGCGCACCTGCGATTGAGTGATTCTCCGGAGATCGGATACCCGACAGAGATGGTTCGAGAACCTGTGTCAGGTGTTGGCGAGTTGCCTTCTGCAGCCTTGAGCCTTGCCAATGGAGGCAGCATTCCGACCCGGCCGGATGATCCCGATCGATTGAAAACCTTGGACCGAATTTTCTTGGTCGACCTTGCTTTGCCCGAAGATGCGAAGCCGGCGGGATTTGGCGAACGCGTCTTTGTGAGGTTCGACTTGGGGTGGGAGCCCCTTGGCTGGCAAGCCGTGAGACGTTTGCGGCAACTGTTCCTGGGGCGTTTCGGTGTCTGATGTGCGAGCGCTTGTGACGGGGCGAAACGTCACCTTGGATGATGGCGTTTACGCCGAGCGCCTGGTAGAGCCAAACCACAAGCTTGAGGAGTGGTTGCGTGGGATCTGGGCCAACCTGCTGCCTCGGTCAGCCAATCGCAAGTGCAGATTCGTGCAAGAAATCGACGCTCTGGGGCACGCATGTGAGTCCGCGACTGATGAGGAATTGAGGCTTAGGCTTCGTCAGGCCGCATACGGCATGCGAAGAGATGGCTTGATTGACAGTCATCTTGTCTCCGCTTTTGCAACCATTCGTGAGGGGTCGCGTCGCGTTTTGGGCAAGCGCCATCATGATGTTCAACTGCTGGCGGGACGCGTATTGCTGCAGGGAAAGATTGCTGAAATGGCCACCGGTGAGGGAAAAACCCTCGCGGGGACCTTGGCGGTATGCGCAGCCGCGGCCTCAGGTGCGATGGTGCATGTGGTGACCGTGAATGACTATCTCGCTGAACGTGATGCCGAGGAAAATACGCCCCTTTATGAATTTTTCGGTTTCAGTGTTGGCGTGGTGTTGCAGGATATGTCGATTCCTGATCGCCAAAGTGCGTATGCGTGCCCGGTGGTTTACGTGTCCAACAAAGAGTTGACCTTCGACTATCTGAAAGACCGGATTGCCAACGGAGGCCTGCTGGCAACACAGCTCAAAGTCAAAAGGTTGCTGGGCGTGCAGCGGGCAGGAGGCTCTATTCTTCAAGGTCTTCATGTCGCCATCGTTGACGAAGCAGACAGTGTATTGATCGACGAAGCCAGGACGCCACTGATCATTTCGGAAAGCTTGCCTGACGACCTTGATCCAGCTGTCTATCAGCAAGCGCTGGACCTGGCATCGCAGATGCAGGAATATCAACACTTCCGTCGTGGCAAGGGCCGCGACGTTTGGCTGACGGAGGCGGGAGAGACGTTTTTGGACGGACTGCTAGACCAAGGAGTGGTCGCTGAAACGTCGGGCAGAAATGACGAAGCCAAGGCGAGCGATTCTCTTCTAGATATGAGCCCACTGTGGCGATCTTCGTTGTGGCGATACGAGTTGCTCGGTAAGGCCTTGTCTGCCAAGCACGCATTTGAAAGAGATGTGGACTACATCGTCGCCGACGACAAAGTTCAGATCGTCGATGAGTTCACCGGCCGCGTCATGCCAGACCGCACCTGGGAGCGTGGCTTGCACCAGATGATCGAATGCAAGGAAGGCTGCGAGATCACAGGGCAACGCAAGACGCTTTCGCAGATCACCTATCAGCGCTTCTTTGGCCGCTACGCCTTGCTGTGCGGCATGACCGGAACCGCGCGCGAGATCAGAGGCGAGCTCAAGCGTGTTTACGACTTGGCCGTGGTGAGAATTCCGACGAACATTCCACCGAAACGAAAGCAATGGCCCGCACGCGTGTTTCGAACGGGTGATGAAAGGTGGCAAGCGGTGGCGGACGAAGCCGCCCGGCTGGCCGCGCAAGGGCGTGCAGTGTTGGTTGGCACACGGTCGGTCGATGCCTCGGAAATTCTGGGTGAGTTGCTGCAGCAGAAAGGCGTCGCCCACACGGTGTTGAATGCGCGCCAGGACGCAGAAGAAGCGAATGCCGTGGCAGCAGCCGGCCATGAAGGCGCCATCACAGTGGCCACGAACATGGCAGGGCGGGGAACGGATATCCGCTTGAGCCCGGAAGTGGAGGCCAAAGGTGGCCTGCACGTGATACTCACTGAGTTCCACGAGAGTGCCCGTGTGGATCGTCAGTTGTTCGGGCGCTCCGCCAGGCAGGGCAATCCGGGCACGGTGCAAGCCATTGTGTCCCTGGAAGACGAGCTGTTTCACGAACACGGTGGGCTGTGGATGAAGTTGTTGTCTCCCATCTCGGTGGGGGACGGTAGCGTGGCCAGGCTGGCAGCAAAAGTTCTGGTGGGCGCCGCGCAATCGCGCGCTGAGCGACGCAACCGACGCATCCGCCTTGATGCGATTGAGCGAGACCGCAAATGGCAGCGATCTCTGGGTTTTGTGGGGGGGCACCGGAAGTGATGTGTCGCTGGAGATCCGTCTCTCGACACCATTTCTCGTCCGGGCCTTCGGTGACTTAAAACGAGTTATGAAAACACCTTATTCGAAAACACGTTCTGCTTTGGGCATTGCCTGGGCGGTGGCCGCTATGGCCAGCATCGGAAGCCCGATCGCAGCCAATGCCGCTGGCAGTGAAGTGGAATGCCTGATCGAGCCGACCAAAATTGTCGAGGTGGCCACATCCGCGTCTGGCCAAGTGGTCAAGACCATGGTGGCACGGGGCGATCAAGTCAAGCGTGGCCAGGTGCTGGCCCAGCTCGACGGGCGTCAGGAGCGAGCTGAACTGGCGGCGGCGAAGTTCCGGTCAACGCAACAAGGCCCTGCGGAGCTGGCGGCCAAGAAGGTGAAGTTTGCCAGGCTGAAGTTTGAGCGCATGCGCGAATTGGCCAAGGACAAGCTCGTGGCCGCACAAGAAAGCGATGACGCGGAGACAGAACTCAGGCTGGCAGAAGCCGAGTTGCAAGTGGCCCAGGAGAACAAGGCACTCGCTGATCTGGAAGTGAAGATGCAGCAGGCCCGTTTGAGCTTGTTGACCATTCATTCACCGATCAATGGTGTGGTGGTCAAGCAGGCGGTGTTTGAGGGCGAGCTCATTGGCGGCGGAGGGAGTCAGGCGAGCGTGTACACGCTGGCGCAGATCGATCCTCTGCGCATTCACATGATTCTTCCCAAGGACGAGTTCGGCAAGCTCAAGCTGGGCGACAGCGTGGCGGTTCAAACCGAGGCGCCGCTGTCCCGTAAGCTGGAGGCCAAAGTGAAATCGGTTGACCGGCTGATTGACGCCGCCAGCGGGACTTTTGTGGTGGTGCTGGAAGTGGCCAACCCCAAGCTCGATATTCCTGCTGGATTGCGCTGTACAGCGAAACTTTGATTCAGGCTTGGATATGAAGACAACGATGCGAATGAAACTTGGCTTGATTTCAGCCTTGATGGTGAGCGTGCTTGCTGCCTGCGGAGGCGGTGAAGACAACGATGTTTGCGCGGCTGAAAATCAGTCGTTCAGCATCGAGTTCGAAGAGTCCACTTACGCGGTCAAGGTTGGCCAGGCGATGACGATCGAATCAAAGGTGTTTCCAGAAAGCTGTCGTGGCGACATGTCGTTTGCGGTGCGAAATGGTGAGCTGCCGGCGGGCATGGCGTTGATGAACGGCAACATCGACGGCACGCCCGAGACTGCGGGCGAATACAAGGTGCAGATCATGATCAGTGGCGTGAAGGGCTATCAGTCCACGGCGTTTGCTGACTTCAATGCGCCGCGCAGCCAGGAGATCACCATCAACGTCAGACGCTGATGCTGGGTGCATATTGAAAAAGCCCGCCTGGCATGGGTTTCAGGCGGGCTTTGTCGTTTGACGAGATCGCTGAGTTATGCCTCAGCGGGAGCCGCATCCGCCGTCAACATGCCCCTCTTCTCGATGAACTTCACCACCTCGTTGACACCCTCCAGGGTCTTGAGGTTGGGCGTGACCCAGGGGCGGCGTTCGATGGTGCTTGCGACGGGCGGTTCGCTTTGGGCCAGGGGCTGGCGTTGTCGCCATGTGGTGCAGGTGCCTTGGCTCTGGTTGCAACGCATTCGGTCCAAGCCGGAGCTTCTTCGGCGTGTTGCAGACGACCCATTGCTGCCGCGCTTGCAGCGTGAGTGTTGAAGCAAAATACACCTCGTGCGTCGCAATCCTACGCCGAGTCATGATCTGAGGTCCCTCTGACTGGCCGGAGCCGAATGAAAGAGTCTGACCCATGAGTTTTGTGTATTTTCTGGACGTGTTTGACCCCGAGGGTCTGCCGGATGGCCTGCCGGATCAGGCAGCAGCGGAACACCAGCGCGGGAGGCGCTTGAGCCAACCCAGCCCCAAGCTCATCCAGTTGCTGGGCGCCATCCGCTCGAAAGTGACGTCGGCCACCGTGAACGTGGTGGGAGGCGAGGAGGAATTGCCCGTGGAATGGCAAGCAGGGCCGCCGCCAACCGTGTCAGGCGCAGGCGCCTCATGCGCGCTGTGGTCGCTGATTCTTCCGGTGGAAGAGCGTGTTAATGAGATTGAAGAGGTGGTGCCACAGCTGGTGGTGTGGGCAATGCAACTTGGATTGCGCACCTACGACGCTCAGCAGCAAGCGGTCGGGGTGGGGCGGCCTTCTCAGGCAGCCGCAGTCGGTGGTGCTTCGGAGCAACGGCCGGCGAAAGCTCGAGCCCCAGGCGGGTGCGTTGATATTTTGATCCAGGACGCCCATGCCTTCTTTTCTTGTGTGGGAGGGTCCATTCCTGGGTTGCTGGCGGCCAAGCCTGGGCGAACGCTCGCGGAAGCGTGCGCCATCTTCATGCAGGGGAAAAAGCTGGACAGGCCATACGGTGCCCACCTGCGCCGCTTGATCACGCTGGCAGAGAGAGCTTTCCCTTACGACCAGTATGGCGACACTTTGTGGTGTGGCAAGCACCCATTGCACGAACCTGTTCATTCAAGCGATGGCGTGCGTGTGATTCGGGTGGCTGGAGGGGACGTCGACAAGGTCCTGAGCCATATACTTCCCGCGGCCCGGGAGCTCTTCTTGACCGTGGCCGTGCCGGATCAAGACTTTTATGTGCACCGGGAGTTCAATAGCTCAGAGTTCAGGACCAACCTTGAATCGCGGTTGGCCACACTGGACAAAGACTGGCGCGTCCACCGGACAAGTC
>JBNKNN010000039.1:0-58722 GCA_050293865.1 Hydrogenophaga sp.
GCCCAACCCGGCGGCAAATAAAGCATGTCGCCGGGTTCAAGCACATGCTCTTGTTCGGGCACAAAGTTGCTCAGAATCCGAAGCGGCACGCCAGGTTGAAGTTTTTTGTCTTTCTGCCGCC
The DNA here is from genome assembly GCA_050293865.1 of Hydrogenophaga sp. Lineage (GTDB taxonomy): Bacteria > Pseudomonadota > Gammaproteobacteria > Burkholderiales > Burkholderiaceae_C > Hydrogenophaga. The sequence continues at coordinate 122 of JBNKNN010000039.1, forward strand.
CTATGCGCCAGCGACGACGACCATGGGCCTGGAGCAGAAAGACGTCATAGCTGTCAAAGTGAGGGCCAACACCACCGCCTGGGCTGGCCCATGAAATCATGATGTCGTCAAGTCGGGCATCCGGCACGAACCGAAACTGCTGCATCAACCCATGTACGCCATCGTCGTGCAAGTCCACGCCCTGCACCAGCATTGTCCAACCAGGTTGCGACAGGGGCGGGTAAGCGCGACGCGGCAAAGGACCATGGCGAAGCGTCCAGCCTTTCGCGCCGTGGACAATCAGCCTGGATTCCACCTCGTCTTTTTCAGCCAGGGAAAAGAGGGCTCGGCGATCCAGCAGAGGCCGAAACCCCGGGATGGCCTGGCGAATCAGTAAAGGCTTTTTCTGCCAGTGACGACTCATGAACTGTGCGGCAGAGAGGCCGCCCAGCAGGGTCTTGGGCAATGTCTGTGACGAAGAGGTTGAGGAGAACATGGCGGGGGGCTTGCTTCTGGCTTGGCTCATGGGACAATTGTGCGATGAAAATCGATCGACAATGTGTGGTGTCCTTGACTTGGACACTCAAGGATACGCTGGGCGAGACGCTCGACCAGTTGGACGAACCCATGGAGTTCCTGGTGGGAGGCAACGACCTGCTTCAGCGCATAGAGGATGAGTTGCAAGGCAAACAGGTGGGAGACACGCTCAATTTGCACCTGGAACCCGAGCATGCCTTTGGCGACTATGACGACCGGCTGCTTTTCCTGGAGCCACGGCACCTGCTGCCGGAGGAACTGGAAGAAGGCATGGCGTTCGAAGGACTCCCCGAGGGGTGCAATCCCGCTGCCCCGAGAGACCGCCTCTACTTCGTCAGTGACATCTACCCTGACCATGTCGTCCTCGATGGCAACCACCCTCTGGCCGGAATTGCGTTGCGCGTATCGCTAAAGGTTCATGGCGTGCGTGAGGCGCGCGTGGACGAAGTTGGCAATGGGACGCTGGGCACTGGCTTCTTCCAGGTTCGAGTCAATCCCGAACATCGTGATGGAGAACCAGGGGAAGACCTGTCCTCCAACCGGACCCTGCATTGATCCAGCCTTCTTTCATCTGAAAGCGCGTCTGAATCAGCGTCTGCCGGTCGAGCCGTAACCGCCTTCTCCACGCTCACTTTCGCCGGCGAAGGCTTCCACCAGTGTGAACTGCGCTTGCACCACAGGCACGATCACCATTTGTGCGATGCGCTCCATCGGCTCGATGGTGAAGGCCACGTCGCTACGGTTCCAGGCACTGACCATCAGTTGCCCCTGATAATCGCTGTCGATGAGCCCCACCAAATTGCCCAGCACGATGCCGTGCTTGTGCCCCAGGCCCGAGCGAGGCAACAACATGGCCGCATAGCCAGGGTCGGCCAAATGGATGGCAAGCCCGGTCGGCACCAGTTGCCAGGCGTTGGCCTCCAGCGTCAACGGCACGTCCAGGCACGCCCTGAGATCGAGGCCTGCACTGCCAGGGGTGGCATAGGTTGGCAGCTGATCCGACATGCGCGGGTCCAGCACTTTTACTTCGATTTGCATTGGATGTTCTCTGATGTCAGTTGGATGCAGAGAGGGCGCTCCTCGGAGCGCCCTCTCTCGTTCAAATGATGACGGCATCATTGCTGCTGCTGTTGCTGCTCCTCCTGGATCGCGTCTTGCAGTGCCTTCATAGGATCGTCATCCGTCTCCGTCGATGGCGAGTCCAGACCGGCACCCTGATCATCGGGGGCAGCAAAGGGGTCTTCGAAACCGTCCCCGTAGTCTACCTCGGGCATCGATTCGAGCTGATCCATGACGGCAGCGTCATCGAGCTTGACCTTTTTGTCCATGCCCCCGGTCACAAGTTCGGGTTTGAGCAGCAATACGGTCACCATGATCACCTGCAGCACGATGAACGCGATGGCCCCTTTGTAGATTTGCCCCGTGGTCACTGCAGGGATGCGCTTGCCGGTGACCTCGTCCGTGTAGTCGCTGCGGGCAGCGACACTGCGCAGATAAAACAGGGCAAAGCCGAACGGCGGTGTCAGGAACGACGTCTGCATGTTCATGGCCACCAGCACACCGAACCAGATCAAATCGATGCCCTGACTCTCTGCGACGGGTGCCAACATCGGAATCACGATGAAAGCGATCTCGAAGAAATCGATGAACATGCCCAGGACGAACACCAGCAGGTTCACCACGACCAGGAAGCCGATCTGACCTCCTGGAAGCTTGTCAAAAAGGTGCTCCACCCAGATGTGACCGTCTGCCGCGTTGAAGGTGAAACTGAAGACCGTCGACCCGATCAGGATGAAGAGCACGAAAATGGCCAGCTTGGTGGTGTTCTCCAGCGCTTGATGGAGAATCGTCCAGCTCAGTCGCTTGCGAACAGCGGCCATGGTCAGCGCCCCCAAGGCGCCCATCGCACCGCCTTCCGTTGGTGTGGCGATGCCCAGAAAGATCGTACCCAACACCAGGAAGATCAGTACCAGCGGTGGAATCAGTACGAAGGTCACCTGCTCAGCCAGACGTGACAGCAAACCAAGACGCAACATGTGATTGACGGCGGCCAGGCCCAGCGCCAGGAATGACCCAATCGTGATGGACATGATCATCACTTCATCTGCAGGAGCAGGCGTCTGGCGGCCAGTGGTCATCAGCATGAACGCTTCGTGCACATGCGTCCAGCCAACACTGGCAGCAGCGCAAATGCCCAGCAGCACGAGAAGCGAAACGTGGCCACTGTCGCCATTGTCCTCCGAGTAGATCCGCGCCTCCTTGGGCAGGGCAGGTACCCAGCTCGGACGGAAAATCGCCACCAAGAACACGAACAGCAGGTACAGGCCCACCAGCATCATGCCGGGCAGCAAGGCCCCTGCGTACATATCGCCCACAGAACGACCCAACTGGTCAGCCAGGACAATCAGAACCAGCGAAGGCGGAATCGCTTGCGCCAGGGTACCAGAGGCAGTGATGGTTCCCGTGGCAATGGTTCGGTTGTAGCCGTAGCGGAGCATGATGGGCAAGGAGATCAGGCCCATGGAAATCACTGCCGCGGCCACTACCCCTGTTGTGGCCGCCAGCAATGCCCCCACCAGCACCACCGCAACCGCCAACCCACCGCGAACCGGCCCAAACACCTGTGCCACTGTCTCGAGCAGGTCTTCGGCCATTCGACTTCGCTCAAGAATGATCCCCATCAACGTAAAAAACGGGATGGCCAGAAGCGTATCGTTCTGCATGATGCCGAACACCCGAAGGGGCAAGGCCTGAAACAGGTTGGGCGGAAAAAGGCCAATTTCCATCCCCAGAAAACCAAAAGCCAGGCCGGTCGCGGCCAGCGAGAAGGCGACGGGAAATCCCATCACCAGGAAGCACAGCAGGCCGACGAACAACACCGGCACAAAATTGGTGGTCAGAAACTCGATCATTTGGCGTCGCCCTTGGACTGCTCGTCTTCTGGAACATCGATTGGCAACTCTTGGCTTTCGCCATGTGCCAGTACGTCAGGGCCCTTCCCCGAAATGAAGGCCAGGCGTTTGATCAGCTCACTCATTCCTTGCAAGCCCAGCAAGCCGAAACCGGCAGGAATCAGTGCATAGACTGGCCACCGGATGAGTCCACCCGCGTTTTCCGAAACTTCCTGGGAGATGTACTTCTCAACCACCAGTGGCCATGTCAGGTAGATCATGAGACCACACAAGGGCAACAGAAACACCACGATGCCGATCACGTCCACCCAGTTGCGTGTGCGCGCACTGAACCGATTGGAGAGGAAGTCGATGCGAACGTGGGCATTCTTGAGAAAGGCGTAGCCGCTGCCAAGCATGAACACGGCAGCAAACAGGTACCACTGGATCTCGAGCCATGCGTTCGAGCTGCTGCTGAAAAGCTTTCGAATGATGGCATTGCCAGCGCTGATCAAGGTGGCTGCGAGTATCAACCACATGGTCAGGCGACCAATCAACCGAGTGAGACCATCAATCCAGCGTGAAAGGTTCAACAGGAATGACATGAGCGTTGGGATTTGGGCAAATTTCAAGACAGTCGCAAAGTCTAATGACTGGCCAAGCAAGTGGCTGAACCACGGCTGACGCGACGTCCTCGAGGAAGCTGAGCAAAAAACCCCGCCAAAGCGGGGCTTTCTGCGTCAGATGGCCATGGCTGAGTTACAGCTTGGCTGACTGCATATAGCGGTCGAACTGAGCTTCCGTGAAGCGGAACCACAGGTTGGCATCCTTGCGGAAGGCCGAGTAGTCCTCGTAAATCTTCTTCCACTTGGGATTCTTGGCATTGAGGTCGCTGTACAGAGCCATGGAGTGCTTGTAGGCCTCGTCCATCACCGATTTGGGGAAAGGCGACACTTTGGCGCCGCCAGCGACCAAACGCTTGAGCGCGGCGGGGTTACGGGCGTCGTACTTGGCCTGCATCTCGGTGTGAGCATAAGCGGCGGCAGCGGTCACGATGGCTTGATACTCCTTGGGCAGAGCCGCGAATGCCTTGTCGTTGACGTACAGCGACAGCTGTGCGCCACCTTCCCACCAGCCTGGATAGTAGTAATGCTTCGCGACCTTGTAAAAGCCCAGCTTCTCATCGTCGTACGGACCAACCCACTCGGTGGCGTCGATCGTGCCCTTCTCCAGCGCCTGATAAATCTCGCCACCTGGAATGCTTTGCGGCACGCCGCCCATTGCAGTGAACACCTTGCCAGCAAAGCCACCAATGCGCATCTTCATGCCCTTGATGTCCTCGGCGCCCTTAATAGGCTGACGGTACCAGCCACCCATCTGGGCGCCGGTGTTGCCCATGGGGAAGTTGACGATGTTGTAGGCAGAGTAGAACTCGCGGAACAGCTTCAAGCCGTTGCCGTCGTACATCCACGCGGTCAACTGCCGGCTGTTCAGGCCAAAAGGAATGGCAGTATCGAGGGCAAAGGTTTCGTCCTTGCCGTGGAAGTAATAGGGAGCGGTGTGACCACACTCGACGGTGCCCTGTTGAACGCCGTCGACAATACCAAAGGCAGGCATGATCTCGCCGCCAGCGTGCACGGAGATCGTGAACTTGCCACCGGTCATATCGTTGACGTACCCAGCAAAGGTCTCTGCTGCGCCGTAAATGGTGTCCAGTGCTTTCGGGAAGCTGGACGCAAGGCGCCAACGAATATTGTTCTGCGCGTATGCGGCGGGTGCGGCACCGGCTGCCAGCACACCTGCGATACCTGCGTGCTTGATGACGGAACGACGATCCATGTTGTTTGACTCCGAATAATGATTGAAACACTTGCACCTTCACAGATACAAGCAAGGGCGAAGTGACTTCATTGTAAGAAGCCACCTGACCCCAATCGTGGGGGTTTTCCCTCGCAACCAACGGAGATGGCGCCTGACTTCAGGCTTTTGCAAGCTTGGGCTGGCGCACTTTCACAGAAGCGTTGAAATTTCTTCTCTGTTCAGCGGGAACACCTTTTTCAGGCCACTACCTGCAAGCCTGAGCTGCCACCAAACAATTGGGAAAAACGGCGGCGTACCGAACGTTCGATTCCCGCGGCATCCAAGCCTTCATTGGCCAGCAACCGACCTGGATCTCCGTGCTCAATGAACTCATCAGGCAGGCCCAACTGTAGGACAGGCACTTCAACTCTGTGTGCCTCCAGGGCTTCCAGCACAGCACTGCCGGCGCCACCCATGACGCAACCTTCTTCCACCGTGACCAGCGCACTGTGGCTGCGCGCGACGGACAGCAGCAAATCTTCATCGAGCGGTTTCGCCCAGCGCATGTTGACCACCGTCACCCCCATGCGCTCACCGGCTTCCAACGCAGGATACAGCAGGCTGCCAAAGGCGAGGATGGCCACAGAACGTCCTTGACGTCGGACTTCGCCTTTGCCGAACGGAAGGCCATCAAGCTCGGCCGGGACTTTGGCACCTACTCCCGCACCCCGAGGGTAGCGCACAGCCACGGGGTGGTCCTGCTTGTGCGCCGTGGTGAGCAAGCGACGTGTTTCTGCCTCGTCAGCGGGACATGCGACTGACATGTTCGGGATACAGCGCAAATAAGCGATGTCGTAGGCACCTGCATGGGTCGCCCCATCTGCACCGACGAGCCCCGCACGATCCAGCGCGAACACCATGGGCAACTTTTGCAAAGCCACGTCGTGAATCAGTTGGTCATATGCGCGCTGCAGGAACGTGGAGTAAATCGCGACGACCGGCTTGAGTCCTTCACACGCCAGCCCCGCAGCGAAGGTGACTGCGTGCTGCTCTGCAATCCCCACATCAAAGTAGCGTTCTGGAAAACGCTTGTGAAACTCCACCATGCCTGAGCCTTCTCGCATGGCAGGCGTGATCGCGACCAACTTTTTATCCTGCTCGGCCATGTCGCACAGCCAAGATCCGAACACCTGGGTAAAGGTCGGTTTGCTGGGCGTCGCGGACTTGACCAATCCTACAGCAGGGTCGAACTTTCCAGGGCCGTGATAGGCCACTGGGTCGGCCTCAGCGAGCTTGTATCCCTGCCCCTTCCTGGTGACGACATGCAGGAATTGAGGGCCGCTGCCGGCATCCATCAGATCGCAGATGTTTTCCAGCGTTGGCACGAGCGAGTCCAGATCATGTCCATCGATCGGCCCGATGTAATTGAATCCGAACTTTTCGAACAGGGTGGCTGGAACAACCATGCCTTTGGCATGTTCTTCGAAACGCTTGGCCAGTTCAAACAGCGGAGGAGCTCCTTTGAGTACTTGTTTGCCGACACTCTTTGCCGTCGCGTAAAAACGGCCGCTCATCAATTGGGCGAGGTAGCGATTGAGGGCGCCCACCGGCGGCGAGATTGACATGTCGTTGTCATTGAGGATGACCAGCAGCTTGCCCTCCTCCACTCCGGCATTGTTCAGCGCTTCGAAAGCCATGCCCGCCGTCATGGCCCCATCTCCGATGATGGCCACGGAGCGACGACCGTCGCCCGTCAGCCGCGACGCCACAGCCATGCCGAGCGCCGCCGAAATGCTGGTGGACGAGTGCGCTGTACCAAACGTATCGTATTCACTCTCGTCGCGCCGAGGAAAACCACTGATGCCGCCGAGTTGGCGCAACGTGGACATGCGGTCGCGGCGTCCTGTGAGAATCTTGTGAGCGTAGGTTTGATGCCCCACGTCCCAAACCAGCCGGTCTGCTGGCGTATTGAAGACGTAGTGCAGCGCCACTGTGAGTTCCACAGTCCCCAGGTTGGAGCTGAGGTGCCCTCCTGTTCGCGAGACGCTCTCGAGCAAATACTCTCGCAGCTCGTTGGCCAAAACCGGTAGCTCGTGACGACCCAGCTTGCGCAGATCTTCCGGCGAATCGATCTGGGTGAGCAGACCCTTGCTCTCACTCATGATGCCTCACTCTCACTTCAATGGTTGCGCCGTGCGACCCAATCGGCCAACTCGTGCAAATGTTCTGTCTGTTCAAGGCCGCTTGCGGTCAAGGCGTCATGTGCCCTGTCCAGCACAGCCGACGCATAGGCCTGCGACGCTTCCAGCCCCAAGAGGGAAACGAACGTAGGCTTGTCAGCAGCCGCGTCCTTGCCGGCGGTCTTGCCCAAGGTCGCCGAATCGGCGGTCACATCCAGGATGTCATCCACTACCTGAAAAGCCAATCCCAGCGCCGCGCCAAACGCCTGCAGCTGGTTGGCGGCAGTCGGTGTACACACTCCGGTTGCGGCGCCCATGGTCACGCTCGCTTGCAACAATGCGCCAGTTTTGAGTCTGTGCATGCCCTCGAGGGCAGATTGGTCCAGCGATACCCCGACGCTGGCGAGGTCGATGGCCTGACCGCCAGCCATGCCGTGGGCACCTGCCGCCAGAGCCAACTGGCGACACAAGCTCACGCCCATACTCGCAGGCATTGAGCCATCCTCAGGGAGCAGCAACTCGAAGGCCAACGCCTGCAACGCATCTCCTGCCAGCAGTGCGGAGGCTTCTCCGAATTTCACATGAACGGTCGGCTTTCCGCGCCGCAGCACGTCGTTGTCCATGCAGGGCATATCGTCGTGCACCAGAGAGTAGGCGTGAATCAATTCAACGGCACAACCGGCGCGCATGGCCGCCTCAGCGTCCCCTCCCACCGCCTCACTCGCTGCCAGCACGAGCAGAGGCCTCAGCCGCTTTCCGCCGTCAAGCACTGCGTAACGCATCGCGTCGCCCAAACCGGCCGGCGCATCGGCAGAAACCCATGCAGAAAGTGCGAGCTCGATAGCGCTCTGCCGCTGACTGCGCCAGAGCCGGAAATCAGCGGCATCCGTCGCCAAAGGGCCAAATGGAGCCGTCGGTCTCATCAATCGTCTTCCCAAGGCTGAAGGCTATCCCCTTCGAGGACTTTGATCTGCTGCTCCACTGCTTCCAAACGGGAACGGCAGAAACTCAGCAGTTCAGCGCCACGGCGATAACGGTCGAGCAACTCCTCCAGCGGGAGTTGCCCTGCATCGAGTTGGGATACAAGGTCCTCCAACTCCCTCAAAGCAGCGTCATAGCTATGGGGAAGGTCCTTTTCGGATTTTGATGACGCCTTCGCAGACATCTTAGGACCGGAACTAGCGGGCATAGAAAGGAAATTCTCAGCGAACCATGGGCAAGGGACATGAGGGCGTCCGTTGCCCTGACAAAAAACGGAGAGGGCGCGCAGCAGCCCCCGAGGACGAACACGCCAATCGAAGCTATTCTAGCGCTCGCCCCATTTGTCGCCCCTGACAGGACGTCCACGCCTCTCCGGCGTTGAACCGATGAAACTTTCAACAAAGCTTGATGTTCCAAAGGTATAATAGAAGGTTCCCTTTTTCCGAACCTTCTACCATGACGGTTTGCATCATGGTTGGGCTGGCGCGGTGGCTTCTCTCACGCCAATGTGTCAAGCAGGATTTTGCCGCCGGACTGGCGGCCACTGCCCTGACGGAAAATTGGAAGGCGCTTGCGGCGGTGCGTCGCTGGACCGGTTCACGATTGACCAATGCCTGCAATGCAGACATGGTCACTTTGCCTCAGGTGTACTGAGGGCATCTGGACAGATTTCAGCGGAGCAGCAAGTGCTTGGTTCGTGATCCGCCAGCACAATTTATCCGCGCCCAACGATTCTTTGTTCGCCAAGCGCTTTTCCTGCCCCTTAATAGGGGGAGTCTCTAGGTCAGGACCTCCATGTCTGATTTAAGTCTTCAGCTCCAGCAGGCCGAAAGCCAACTGCCCGTTACTTCCTATTTCGACCAAGAGCTGTTCAAGCGAGAGCTTGAACTGTTGTTTGGGCATGGGCCGCGCTACGTGGGCCATATCAATGCCGTACCGAACAAGGGCGACTACTATGCCCTTCCGCAGGAAAGTCAGGGGCGCGCACTCGTTCGCACTGCAAAGGGTGTCGAGCTGGTTTCCAACGTATGCCGTCACCGGCAAGCGGTCATGCTCAAGGATCGCGGCAACTTGCAAGGCCATGCGAGCGGGCACGCAGGCGGACAAATTGTGTGCCCTCTTCACCGATGGACTTACAGCGGCGGGGACCAAGGCCCTCTGGGCGATCTCGTCGGCGCCCCGCATTTCGCCCACGACCCTTGTCTGAACCTCAAGCGCTATCCTCTGCAAGAGTGGAACGGCCTGCTATTCGAGGACAACGGCAGAGACATCGCTGCCGACCTGGCCGGCATGGGTCCAGCCAAGGATCTCGATTTCGAAGACATGGTGCTACACCACGTCGAAGTACACGAGTGCAACTACAACTGGAAGACCTTCATCGAAGTCTATCTCGAGGACTATCACGTCGAACCATTCCACCCTGGCCTGGGCAATTTCGTGACCTGCTCTGACCTGAAGTGGGAATTTGCCAAGGAGTTCTCTGTGCAGACCGTGGGCGTGCACAACCTCGCGGCCAAGGCGGGCAGCCCGGTGTACCAGCGCTGGCACGAGCAGTTGATGAAGTACCGGGAAGGCAGAACACCTGACAAAGGGGCCATCTGGCTGACCTACTACCCACATATCATGGTGGAGTGGTATCCCCATGTCCTGACGGTGTCCACTTTGCATCCGGTCAGCGTGGACAAGACCATCAATCTGGTTGAGTTCTATTACCCAGAAGAGATCGTCGCTTTCGAGCCCGAGTTCATCGAAGCACAGCGTGCGGCCTATATGGAGACCGCGGTCGAGGACGACGAGATCGCGGAGCGCATGGATGCTGGTCGCAAAGCGCTGATGGAGCGAGGGGACAACGAGTTTGGCCCTTACCAGAGTCCGATGGAAGATGGCATGCAGCACTTCCACGAGTGGTATCGCCAACGCATGATGCCCGCCGTCGCGGGCGAATGATGCGACCCAAGCGATCGATCTGCTGAGACCGGCCAGAGCCCTCGTCCATGCAAGCGCTCTGGATGTTGCTGGGTGCGTTTCTGTTTGCCTCGATGAGCGTGTGCATCAAATTCGCATCCGTCTACTTCAGCAGCTTCGAAATCGTTTTCTACCGCGGACTGGTCGGTGTGATCTTTCTGGCAGCCGCCATCCCCATGAGAGGCGTCTCCCTGAGAACCCGCGTCCCCATGATGCATGCCTGGCGGGGCGTGGTAGGCGTCACGGCACTGACGAGTTGGTTCTTTGCCATCGCGGCGCTCCCGTTGGCCACGGCTGTCACCCTCAATTACATGAGCAGCGTCTGGGTAGCCGCTTTCCTGCTGGGCGGCGCCTTGATCAATCAGCAACGCCATGCACCCATTCGCAAGCAAGCGCCTCTCTTCCTGACCATTCTGGCTGGATTCGGCGGCGTGGCCATGATGTTGCGTCCCACAGTGAATGGCGACCAGGTATTCGGCGCCCTTTTGGGCTTGCTATCGGGCCTGTTTGCAGCCTTTGCCTATCTCCAGGTATCTGCCCTGGCCCGCGCGGGTGAACCAGAGACCCGAACAGTCTTCTATTTCTCCATTGCCGCTGCGCTAACGGGTATGACAGGCGCCCTGTTCACGGGATTCACGCCACTGACATGGTCCAACAGCATTTGGCTGCTTCCGATCGGCCTGCTGGCCATGTTTGGCCAGTTGTGCATGACTCGGGCATACAGCAGCGGCGCAACACTGGTGGTGGCGAACCTGCAGTACACAGGCATCGTCTTCGCCGGACTGTACAGCCTGCTGTTGTTCGACGACCAGATGCCCTTGCTTGGCTGGCTGGGCATGGCGCTGATCATCGCCAGCGGCATCGCTGCTACGGCGCTCAGGGCCAGAGCCGTGCCCATTGAGCGTGAAGAGGATCACGCCGAAGACCACCCGGGCAGTTGACCCGGAGCAAATAAAGCCAGAAGAAACGGTGTTTTTGCGGCCAAATTCACCTTTTCGAGATTGTGTTGTGCAGTGCCACTGCATCAAAATGGGGCTATGTTCAGCACACTCATTGCAGCCCAGCAACTGGCTGCCCTGATAGATCAGGGTCAGCGCGTCCACCTGTTCGATTGCAGCTACGACCTGTCAGCACCCAACGCGGGCAAGACACTGTTTCTGGAACAGCACATTGCCGGCGCGCGATTTGCCGACTTGCACGATGATATGAGTGCCAAAGCCAGTCATCAGGCGGCCAGCGGAGGAAGGCATCCATTGCCGATGCGTGAAGCTTTCGCGGAATGGCTCTCAACATGCGGGGTGAGGTCTGGGGACCAGGTGGTTGCGTACGACCGACAGAATGGGGCATTCAGCCCGCGCCTGTGGTGGATGCTCAAATGGTGTGGGCATGAAGCTTGTGCCGTTCTGGACGGAGGCCTGGGCGCCTGGCTGGCCATCGGGGGCACTACCCAGTCCGGCGCGGCGCCCGCTGCCCAGCCCGCTTCCTTCAAACTCCTTCCGCCACTGGCCATCCTCATGACGGTAGACGAAGTGCAGTCGGCCTTGGGCAGCCCGACGCAGCAATTGCTGGATGCCAGGGCAGAACAGCGATATTCCGGATTGACCGAACCATTGGACCCCGTGGCCGGACACATTCCCGGCGCGCGCAATCGCCCTTTTGCGGACAACCTGCAACCTGACGGCACCTTCAAGACACCGGCCATTTTGCGCGAAGAGTTTCTGGCTGCCCTGGGTTTGCGCGTTCGTCACGGAACTCATCATGAGCCTTTTCAAGCGACTCACGTGGTCCATTACTGTGGCAGCGGTGTGACCGCGGCAGTCAACGTCCTGGCCATGGAAGTCGCCGGTTTGGGCAGACAAGCATTGTTTGGAGGGAGTTGGAGCGAATGGAGCCGCCTACCCCATACGGCCAAGGCCCGAACCCGTCCCTCCCCGTGAAGATTTGCTCGCGCCAACAGGACCCTACGCAAGGAGAACTCAAGCCACTGGCCTCTCTGGCCGATAAACACAGAGTCGCACTGTGGCATGCAACGACGATACATGTCGTCCCCCTCCAAACGATCGGAAACCGACCTGGTTCGGCACGCTGCTTTGCCGTCCATACACGCCACAACGACCAAGCCGGATGAAGTCCACGCCGCCGCCATTGCCAAAGGTTCGCCACGAACTGGACGATGAACTCGCCTGGCTCAAACGCGTCTGCCTCTGGTTGGCCATGACCGCGTCTGCACTGGTTCTGCCCGTTTTCATCAGCACAGACAACCACAGGGAGACCGTCTCGACGCTCGTGTTTGCCGCCGTCGGATGGCTGGCCTACTACCTCTCCCACAAGAAGCGCGACGCACTTGCACGAGGCCTTTTGGTGTTTGGCTCGTTCATCGTGACAATCATCTCGATCATTTCTTACGGGTCGGTTCGCTCAGGTTCGAACTTCCTTTTCGTCGGCATTGTGGTCGGCGCCAGTTTGTTCCTGTCCAAGTTGGGCATACGAGTGGTGGTGCTGCTGGAAATTGCCGCTCTCGGCGTCCTCAATTGGGCGGAATACCACGGTATGCTACCGACGGCCAATTTCCAGGTAGGACTCAAGACCTGGGCCACGCAGACAGCATGTCTGGTGGTGGTGGCACTGCTGGTATTTCACGGCAGAAACCGCTATACGCGAATCAACGACCGTTTGCGAGAGGAGCTCTCCCTGCGGCGCATGACCGAGCAGGAGCGAGATCGGAATCTGGAGCGCTTTGCACGCATATTCCGGAGCAGCCCCACGCCCATGATCGCGCAATCGGCCATTACAGGCTCCATTCTGGATGTCAACCTGTCTTTCGAACGCTGCTATGGGTACACCCGCTCGCAGGCCTTGGGGCGAACCGATGTGTTCTTGTGGGCTGACGCCAGTGAACGCGACGCCTATCGGAAAGCACTGTATGTCTCTCGCCGTACCGAACCATGCACCGTCAAGGGCATGCGCTCAGATGGCACCGTTTTCAACGCACAGATATCGAGCGAGCTCGGCGACGATCCGGATGATCAGTTGGTCATCACGACCATTACCGACATGACCGCGCACGACAAGGCCATGGACAAGCTTCGGCGATCGGAGGAGCGGTTCGCCAAGGCCTTCAATTTCAGTCCGTTGAACATGGCGATCACCCGCCTGTCCGATGGCGCATATATCGAAGTCAACGAATCGGACAACTCCATCATTGGCGTGCCCAACACTGAGCTCAAGGGCAAACGGACGACAGAGGTGGGGGCGTGGCTCAGCGAGGAGGACCGAAGAACGTTTGTGGACAGGCTGCTGACCGAAGGGAGGATATCCGCCTATGACACCGCAATGCGCCACAAGAATGGGCAGTTGATCCAGACCCGCATCTGGGCTGAGCTGGTGGACATAGACGGCGAACAGTGCATCCTGTCCTGCACGGTGAACATCACCGACGAAAAGCGTCGCGAGACGCTGCTCCTGGAACTGGCCAAGGGTCTTTCGGGCTCAACTGGAGAAGCATTCTTCTCGGCACTGAGCAAGCATATGGCCTCCGCGCTGGAGGCCGACATCGTCACCGTGATAGAACTGGAAGACGAGGACCGCCTTCGACAGCTGGCAGTATGGAGCTCGGAGAAGCGCTTCGATTGCTCCACGCACGAGATCAAGGGATCACCTTGCGAATCAGCCCTGGACGGAGAAGGCGTATGCTTCTTTCCCCGCAACCTCAGACAGCTCTTCCCCGGGCAGCCCATGATTCAGAAAACGGGCATGGAAGCCTTTGCAGGGCAGGCATTGCGAGACCCTGATGGGCACACCATCGGATTGGTCAACGCCATGTGGAGCAAGGCCATCGAACCCACACCAGCCACCAAGGCGTTGATATCCATCTTCGCCAGCCGATCCACGGCTGAACTCCTGCGCCTGCGACGGGAGCGAGAGATTCGTCATCTGAACGAATCATTGGAACAGCGAGTCACTGAACGGACCGCGGAGCTGGTCAAGCTCAACGCCGAACTGGACTCCTTTGCCTATTCGGTATCGCACGACCTCAAATCGCCGTTGCGCTCGATCGAAGGGTTCACCCAGTTGCTGTCAGAGCAATTGCAAGGCAGGCTGAACCAAGACGAGTCTCAACTGTTCACACGCGTTCTTGGTGCCACGCATCGCATGAGCACTTTGATCTCCGACTTGCTCGCCTTGGCCAGGATCAGCCAGGGCGAGATGGTCCGCGAGGAGGTTGACCTTTCAGCCATCGCGGTGGACATCATGGAAGCGGAGAGCCGCAAGCACGAGGGCCGCCCGATCGACTGGGCGGTGGAGCCAGGATTGAAGTGCAGCTGCGATCCGCATCTGGCGCAAATCGCACTGAGCAACCTCCTGGAGAACGCCTTCAAGTACACGCGGGATTGCGTTCAGGGCAAAATCAGGATGGGGCAGATCCCTTCAGTGTCCGCCGATGCCGGAGGTCCGCCCGTCTTCTTCATCGAGGACAACGGCGCAGGATTCGACATGCGCTACGCCGACAAGCTTTTCAAACCATTCCAGCGGCTTCACATGCCAAGCAGCGGGTTCGAGGGAACCGGCATCGGGCTGGCAACCGTCAGGCGAATCGTCGACCGGCATTCGGGATTCATCGACGGCCAGGCTGAACCAGGGAAAGGCGCTCGTTTCGAGTTCTCGTTCGGACAGGCCTCAAGAAGCAAGGGCAAAGTGCCATCGGCGGCACAGGAAAGCCACAACGGATGAGAAGGGAAGCCTTGCACACCATGGCCAGCGACGATCCCATGTCGCAACAGCAGCCGACGGCTCTCAGGCGGCACCAGCAGCGCACCTTGCTTGCCTTGCTGCTCACGATTGCCGCGTCTGCCCCTCTGGTGACGATAGGCCTCATCTTCCGATCCGGATTTGACGCATTGGCGGGAGTCGGCCTGACCATTTCCATCCTGATGGTCTTCCTGTTGCTGGGATTCAAGCTTGGCCACTATCGATTGACTGCCAATGTCCTTGTGTTTGGCTTGATCATCACTGCAGCACTCGTCGTCGCTGCGCACGGGTCCGTGCGCAGCGGCGCCATGTTCATGATGATGGGAGCGGTCGTTGGGGCTGGCGCCTTTCTTTCCCGACGCGCCTTGATGGCGGCAGGCGTTTTAAGCGTTGCTTTGATTGGGGCGCTCAACTGGATGGAGCTGGCCGGCCTACTGCCCAAGGCGAACTTGCAAGCAGGCTGGATGGTGTTCCTGACGCAAGCCGTTGTCTTCGTCAGTATGCTCGTGAGTGTCTCTTATGGACGCTATCACCTTTCGCATGCCTTCCATAGCCAGGAGAGAGCGCTGCATCGTGCTCGCGATGTGGAGGCGGACCTAAGGGCCAGGGAGCTGCAGTTCAGGGCATTGTTCCAGAACAACCCGGTGGCATGTGTGGTGCAATCCATCAGGCACCAGCGCATACTCGACGCCAATGAAGCATTCATGTCCATGTTTGGCTACAAGCGAGACGAACTCACCATCGAGAATCGTCCCAACTTCTGGGTCAATCGCCACGACGAGCTGAAGTTCCAGGCAAGACTGGAAGCCACCCAAAGGGTCTCGGGCATGCGGACTCAGGCCATGCGAAAGGACGGGAGCCATTTCGATGCTGTCATTTACGCAGAAGTGGTGCCTCACGGACCTGACCATTTGCTCATTGCCATGGTGCTGGACGTCACCGCAGAGGTTCAAGCGCAGCGCATGCTGCAAAAATCCGAAGAGCGCTTCTCCAAAGCCTTCAACTTCAGCCCATTGGGCATGACGATCACCCGGCTGTCCGACGGCCGGTTCATGGAAGTCAACCCAGCCAATGAACGTGTCCTCGGCTACACCCAGGAAGACTTCAAGGGAAAGACATCCGTGGAGGCCGGCGTCTGGCTGACAGAGAAGGAACGAGACGATTACATAGCAGCGCTCATGCGCGACGGCCGTCTCAGTGGCTACGAGACCCGAATGCGCAGCAGGGACGGTGGAGCTGTCGACGTACGCGTGTGGGCCGAGATCATTGAACTAGAGGGCGAACGCTGCGCCCTCTCCTTCACACTCAATGTCGCAGAAGAAAAGCGCAGGGAAGCGACCCTGAAGAACGTGGCCGAAGGAGTGGCCTCAAAGACTGGTGAGGCTTTCTTTCTGTCTTTGGCGGAACACTTGGCCGAAGCCATTGGTGCGCAAGGTGTTGTGGTAGCTGAATTGCCTGAGCAACACCGGCTGCAAACGCTGGCCTGGCTGAAAAATGGCGCTCTGCAAGCCAATTTGCAGTTGTCCATTGACCATACCCACTACGCTCGGGTGCTCACCAGCGACGAGATTCAGGTCTTCGACACGAGCAATCGGCAGATTTTTCAGTCGACTCCCCCATTTGATGCAGACGACGTTCAATGCTCCGCCGGCACCGCACTTATGGATGCCGACGGCACGCCGATCGGTGTGTTGCTCGCGGTCTGGAATCACCCCATGGTTCCGAACAAGGACATCCTGGCCATGATGCGGATCTTTGCGAGCCGTTGCAGTGCCGAACTGGTGCGTCTGCTCCGTGATCGCGAAATCCAGAAGCTGCATGAAACGCTGGAAATGCGCGTGCATCAAAGAACTGAACAGCTGGAGTACCTCAACAGGGAACTCGATGCGTTCGCCTATACGGTCTCGCATGACTTGAAGTCCCCCCTAAGGGCCATGGACGGATTCATGGGCATGCTGCGTGAACAGATGAAGGACCGTATCGACCCCGACGACTCTGCTGTTCTGGATCGGATTCAGGCCTCCGTGACGCGGATGAACAGCCTGATCACCGATCTGCTTGCCTTGGCAAGAGTGAGTCAAGGTCAATTGCAGCGAATGAATGTGGACTTGACCGATCTGGCCGCCAACGTCATACGTCAGGAACAGCACCGCGATCCGGACCGGAACCTGACCGTGACCGTGACCGTAGAGCCTGGCATGTCCGCCAACTGCGACGCGCGCATGGCACACATCGTGCTGGAAAACCTGATTGGCAACGCATGGAAATACTCGCGCAAACAGGAGCACGCCTGCATAGAAGTGGGGCAGGTGCTATCGCAGGAAGGCGCGCCCGAGTTCTTCGTACGCGACAACGGTGCGGGTTTCGACATGAGCCGGGCCGACCGCCTGTTCAAGCCTTTTACACGCCTGCACACCGCGTCAGAGTTTGAAGGCTCTGGCATTGGCCTGGCCACCGTACGCCGCATCATCGAGCGCCATGGCGGCCAGATTCGTGCCGAATCGCACCCAGGCGATGGCGCATGCTTCTGGTTCTCGTTCGGTCAACCCGACACTGACTGAGCTTGTTCGGAATTGAGTTTCCCTGCCTGCAGCTCCGGACAGAGAAAGCCCATCAGTGGGCGTGCCAGGCACCACGCACGACCATCACCATGGAAATGCCAGCGAGCAACCACAGCACTTGCACCACCGTCGCCTTGGCGTCCAGTCGCTTCTGAAGCTGCGGAATCAGGTCGGCAAGTGCCACATAAATAAAGCTGCTGGACGCCAGGACAAGCAGGTATGGCAATGCCGATTCGAACTGCGAGACCATTCCGTACCCCACCAGCCCTCCGATAGCGGTCACAGTTCCCGCCAGGGTCACCTTGATCAAGGCATTGCGACGGTTACCAGAGGCGTGCTGCACCACCACAAGATCGCCGATGTGGTGCGGCACTTCGTGAGCCAGCACCGCCAACGCCGCCATCACGCCCAAGTGCATGTCCGCCATGAATGCGGAAGCGATCAGAACGCCATCCCCGAAGGCGTGAACACTGTCTCCTGCCAGGATCGCCCAGCCACCGCTCCCATGAGCATGCGCGTGAGCATGGAGCCTCGCGTGTTCACGCGAGGCAGCGCCTTTGGCCGGGCCCGATGGATGATCATGATCATGATCGTGACCATGGTCGAGGCCTCCACTTTCGCCCGCTTCCTCGTAGCCCACATGCTGGCAATGCTCGTGCCCGTGATGCCAAAGCTCCGCCTTGTCCAGCAGAAAGAAGAACAGCAAACCGCCAAGCAGCACGGCGAACAAATCATGTGCATCCGCGGAACTTTCCAGAGCCTCGGGGAGCAAATGCAAAAAGGCGGTAGCCATCAGCGCACCTGCCGCCAGGCTCAACATGTGCTGGGTAAAGCGTGAGAGCATGGCCGCACTCAACAAGGCCGCCAGCCACACGCTACCGACACCGGCCCCCACTGTTCCAAGAAGAATCGCAATCAGCGTCATTTTTCAATCACCTGGTGGCCGGTTCGACGGGAACAGGCCACAAAAAAGGGCGCAAACAACGCCCGCCCGGAAATATTAACAATTCTGTCAACGCTGGTCAGGCCCCCTGGTCCCTCAATGTCTCCCCCCGTAGAGGGGATGCATCCATGCCACCCCTATGGTCAGCGCGCGATCGCGTTCTCACAATGGACACGTTTGGGAGATGGCAAACACCAATTCCATTTCATCTGCTGCGTTCAAGGCCGCAGCATTCTTTGTATTGTCCACCGAGAAAGCCCATGTCCATTCTGCTCGGTCCCCTGCTCCAGTTTCTGGGCTGCCAAAATGATGAATGGGGCGTCAGCGTTCTGATAGTGAAGTCGAAGGGCGATGCGCCCCCTCAACTGGTGAGCACAACGTCCGGGGTTCACGTCCTCGACGCAGTCGAGGCGACCGTACCAGGGGTAGAGGCGACGGCCTGGCGCATCGACCTATGCGTCGAACTGAAAAGCCAGGCCAGGCGCATCAAGTACCGTGTCGACGGCGACAACCATGTATTCCGTGTTCCAGCCAATGACACGATGCCTGACTGCGCCTATGCTTCCTGCAACGGCTTCTCGGATGGTCGCGACCGCAAAAAAGTCCAAGACCCCAACGGAATGTGGACGCGTATGGAGCGCCTCCACCGGGAAATCGACAAGGTCGATCAGACCCGGTTCGGTCCGATGCATCTGTTGCTCATGGGCGGAGACCAGATCTATAGCGACGATATATGGAACGTCGTGCCAGAACTGCGCGCCTGGTGCGAGCTCCCCTGGAGCAAGCGGATCAAGGCCCCCTGGACGCCGACGATGGCCGATGCGGTTCAGGCGCATTTCACGCGTCTGTACTTCGAACGCTGGTCGCAGCCCGAAGTGGCCCGCATGCTGGCCAGCATCCCCACGGTCATGATGTGGGACGACCATGACATCATCGATGGCTGGGGCTCTCATCCGCCGGAGTTGCATGAGAGTCCCGTGTTCCAGGGACTGTTTGAGGTCGCGGCGCAGGCGTTTGCCCTCTTCCAACGCCACAGCATGCCTGCGCCCCCACCGGCCACCCTTCCCCTGCAGGAAGCCCACAACAGCGGCTATCGTGCAGGCCCCATGGGCTTGCTGGTGCTTGACATGCGCACGGAGCGAGCCCCTCGTCTGGGCGCCAATCTCACTCAACGCGCAGGAACGCTCGAAGCAGAGCAGGTCTTGAGTCAACAGAGCTGGTCGGCTGTCTACCGCTGGCTGGATGCAGAACTGGCGAAGGGCGACATGCGGCACTTGTTTGTGATGAGCAGCATTCCCGTGGTCCATCCGAGTTTTGAGCTGTTGGAGAAATTACTGGGTATCTTTCCGGGCCAGCAGGAACTGGAAGACGATTTGCGCGACCACTGGACCAGTCCGCCCCACAAGGCCGAGCGGTTGCGCCTGGTCCACCGACTATTGGACGCGAGCAGCAAGGGCGTTCGAATCACTGTTCTCTCGGGCGATGTACATGTGGCGGCGATCGGGGTCATCGAGTCGAGCCGGTCTGACGTTCCCGTGAACGCCAGAATAATCAACCAGCTCACGGCCAGTGGTATCGTGCACCCCCCTCCGCCAGGCGTTGCCTTGTACTTTCTGGAGCAAGCCTGTCAACACGTGGAGAGGATCGACCGTGGAATCACCGGCGCCATGTATGAATTTCCAACCACCAGCCATCGCATGATCGGCTGTCGAAACTTCATGACGCTCCAGGCAGACCCGCCAGGCGAGGGCAACAGGTACTGGGTCAACTGGTGGACAGAAGGAGAATCGCACCCCTACACAAAGGTGATCCACCCCGTCGTAGCCTGAGTCGGCGCTGCGCTGCCTCCTGTCAGTGTGCTTGCTCCCAGTTGGGCCCCACCCCCACTTCCGCGAGCAGCGGCACCTTCAAGCTGGCCACCCCTGCCATGAGCAAAGGAATGGCTTCGCGCAGCCAATCCACTTCGTCCTCTGGAACCTCAAACACGAGCTCATCGTGCACCTGCATGATCACCAGCGTCTTGCGCGCCTGCCGGTCGATGGCATCCTGCACAGCCACCATGCTCATCTTGATGAGGTCGGCAGCCGTACCTTGCATGGGCGCATTGATGGCCGCACGTTCTGCTGCAGCTCGTCGAGGACCGTTCGGCGAACGGATCTCCGGCAGATACAGGCGGCGGCCGAAAACGGTCTCTACGAAACCACGCTCGCGAGCCTGCTCTCGTGTGTCTTCCATGTATTGCTTGACGCCGGCAAAGCGCTGGAAATAGCGATCGATGTAGTTCTTGGCCGCCGTGTTGTCGATGCCCAGCGACTTTGCCAAGCCATAGCTGCTCATGCCATAGATCAGCCCAAAGTTGATCACCTTGGCGTATCGCCGTTGCTCGCTGCTGACCTGGTCCGGGGCCAGCCCAAACACTTCGGCAGCAGTCGCGCGGTGAACGTCTTCGCCGGCCGTGAAGGCCTGGAGCAGAGCATCGTCTCCACTGATGTGAGCCATGATTCGAAGCTCGATCTGGGAGTAGTCGGCACTCGCGATAACGCAACCCTCAGGCGCAACGAATGCCTCCCTGATCCGACGGCCTTCCGCGGTCCGAATCGGGATGTTCTGCAGGTTCGGATCATTGCTGGAGAGGCGCCCGGTCACGGCCACCGCCTGGGCGTAATGCGTATGAACGCGCCCCGTACGCGGATTGGCCATACCCGCAAGCTTGTCTGTATACGTTCCTTTGAGTTTGCTCAGGCTTCGGTATTCCAGAATCTT
Source organism: Hydrogenophaga sp. (assembly GCA_050293865.1). Classification (GTDB taxonomy): domain Bacteria; phylum Pseudomonadota; class Gammaproteobacteria; order Burkholderiales; family Burkholderiaceae_C; genus Hydrogenophaga. The sequence goes on from JBNKNN010000039.1 coordinate 21,471, forward strand.
GGCGGGCAGCGGATAGTCTTCAGCCAGTTTTTCAAGCACTTCTTCATTTGTGCTGCGCGCACCAGAAGCGGTCTTCTTGACTGTGGGCAACCCCAGCTTGTCAAAGAGGACTTCTCCCAACTGCTTGGGCGAAGACAGGTTGAACGGCTGCCCGGCAATCTCGTAGGCCTCTTGCTCCAGAGCCACAATGCGCTGTCCCAGGTCATGGCTTTGCCTTGCCAGAGTGTCAGCGTCGATCAGCACTCCATTGCGCTCGATACGATACAGACGTTCGCTGCACGCCACTTCCAACTCGTAGATCCGACGCAGCTTGTCGTCGGCTTCCAGCTGGGGCCACAAGGCGAGATGCACGTCAAGCGTCTGGTCACTGTCCTCGCAGGAGTACTCGCTGGCCTTATCCACGTCAACCTGTGAGAACGAAATCTGGCCTGCGCCCTTACCGCACAAGCTTTCATAGCTGATGCCACTGCGCCCCAGATGCCGCTCGGCCAAACTGGCCAGGCCATGCGGCTTGTGCACTTCCAACACGTAGCTCTGAAGCATGGTGTCGTGGACATAGCCTTGCACCTCGATGCCATGGTTGGCAAATACGTGCCGGTCGTACTTCACATGTTGACCAAGCTTGTGTCGCGCCCCGTCTTCGAGCCACGGCTTGAGTTTGGACAACACCTCTTCACGAGGCAATTGCTCGGGAGCGCCCGGGCCATCGTGGGCCAGCGGGATGTAGGCCGCCTCGCCCGCCTTGACGCTGAAGCTGATGCCCACGATCTCGGCCGCCATCTCGTCCAAAGATGTCGTCTCGGTGTCCAATGCCACCAGATCGGCCTTTTGCACCTGGTCCAGCCAGATATCGAAGGTCGGCCAATCCAGAATGGTGGTGTAAGAGCGCTCGCCAGCCTGGCTCCTGGGCTCTGGTTCTGCAAACAAATCGCCAGTGGACCATGAAACGGGAGACGAAGCGTTCGAAGCAGCGCCGGCTTTGGCGCTGGCACTGTTGTCTTCTCCGCCAACTGAGAGGCTGCGAGACAGGCCTTTGAAGCCGTAGCGCTCGTAGAAGGCTTTGAGCGCATCGGTCTGAGGCTGGGCGGGAGTCATGTCGTCCATCGCCGGAAACGTCGGCAAATGTGCCAGCAAATCGCAGTCGGTCTTGATGGTCAGCAGTTGACGCCCCGTCGGCAGCCATTCCAGCGCCTTGCGCAGGTTTTCACCCACCTTTCCCTTGATTTCATCGGCCCGCGCCATGAGTTCGTCCAAGGATCCGTACTCCTTGAGCCATTTGGCAGCGGTCTTGGGCCCCACCTTCTCAACGCCGGGAACATTGTCGACCTGATCCCCCACCAGCGCCTGAAAATCAATCATCCGAGCAGGCGGAACGCCGAACTCAGCCTCCACACCAGCCTCATCGCGCTTCTTACCACTCATGGTGTCAATGATCGTGATGTGGCGATTGACCAACTGTGCGAGGTCCTTGTCACCACTTGAAACAATCACTTCCACCCCCTGGTCTGCGGCCGTCTTGGCAAGTGTCCCGATGACATCGTCAGCCTCTACACCAGGAACATCCAGCACCTTCCAGCCCATGAGCCTGACCACTTCGTGGATGGGTTCAATCTGCGCCCGCAAATCGTCGGGCATGGGGCTTCTCTGTTCCTTGTAAGCCGGGTACAACTCGTCGCGGAACGTCGGCCCCTTGGCATCGAACACGCACGCAGCGTAATCCGCCGGTACTTCCTTGCGCAGACTGTTGAGCATATTGATCATGCCCCGAATGGCGCCGGTGGCCGGGCTGTCCGGGTCTCCGGGCACCGCTCGCAGGTCAGGCATGGCATGAAAAGCGCGGTAAAGATAGCTCGAACCATCCACCAGCAACAACACAGCTTGTTTCGAATTTGCATCAGACATGGCTCCATTGTCCTTGAAAGCCAACCGACTGATGCAGGCTCGGTGTCTGACCCCGGGCACGAAGCCCTACAATGGCGCCATGACTGCCAGGAACGCCTCCTCCATTTGCTCCAGCGCCCTTTTCGCCAGCTTGCTGGCGGCGGCTCTGGCCATGCCTGCTGCCGCCCAGACGACCGAGGCTCCCGCCGCTGACTCCCCCCCCGAGACCGGAGCCACGGCAACGCAGCCTTCTGGCATTGAATCGAAGGCAGAGTACATCCACCATGAAGACGACCAAACCCGCATTGACGAGGTTCGCATTGGTGGCGAGACACGCAGCATCCGGGTCCAGCCAAAAACTGGCGCTCCAGGATACGAAATATCCCCAACGTCCCCCGGCCAGTTCAGCGGCAGCGACGACCAAAATGGTCAGGGCAATGCCGGAAGGAGCCGTTGGCGTATCCTGACGTTCTGATTCTCACTCTGACCCTGACCCGGCTCCGGCCTTCCTCCCCCTCTTCTGCTTTCCTTTCTTTCCTGGCATGGCTGTCTACACGGAAGTCGCTTTTGGCGACGCCGCCGCGCTTGTTGAGCGCCTGGGCCTCGGCGTTCTCACGGACCTCAAGGGCATCAAGGGTGGCATTGAAAACACCAACTACTTCATCAGCTGCGAGCAAGACAATGCCAGTCACGAGCACGTGCTGACCATTTTCGAGCGCTTGAGCTTTGAGCAATTGCCGTTCTACCTCAGGCTGATGAAGCACCTTGCAGGCCAAGGCATTCCGGTACCCGAGCCGGTAGCTGACGACAAGGGAGAGGTGGTCCACCAACTGGGCGAGAAGCCTGCGGCCATCGTGAACAAGCTTGCAGGCGGGAACCAGCTTGAACCAAAGGCCACGCACTGTGCTGCGGTCGGCGACATGCTGGCGCGAATGCACCTCGCGGGCCGGGACTTCTCCATGAGCCAGCCCAATCTCCGCGGCCTGCCCTGGTGGAATGAAACCGTGCCAGTGGTGCTGCCGCATCTCAGCGAAGAACAGGCAACGTTGATCAAGGGTGAACTGGCCTATCAGAACCATGTTGCAGCCAGCACAACCTATGCGGCCCTGCCCCGTGGCCCTGTGCATGCTGACCTGTTTCGCGACAATGTCATGTTTGACGGCGAAACACTGTGCGGCTTCTTCGACTTCTACTTTGCCGGTGTTGACTCCTTCCTGTTCGACATCGCGGTTTGTCTCAACGACTGGTGTGTCTGCCATGCGCCCGATGACGCATCGATCGACGGAGAGCGCCGCGCTGAGCTCTATACAGCCTTCATGGCGGCTTACGAGGCCGTCCGTCCTTTGCAGGCGGCGGAGCGTGCGCTTCTGCCTGCCATGGAACGTGCCGCCGCATTGCGTTTCTGGGTCTCGCGTTTGTGGGACTGGCACTTGCCAAGAGATGCCAGCATGCTGGAGCCACACAATCCGCAGCATTTCGAAAACGTGATCCGCCAATGTCTCTCCCGGGCGGGCATGACCCTCTTCCCCGACGAAGCCGCCGCATGAAGCTCAACTCCGTTCCTGCCCGAACGGGCCTGACCTGGATTGGTCTGGGATTCCAGACCTTTCGGCGGCAGCCTTTCGCGCTGGGAGGCATTTTTTTTCTCTGCCTGGGCGCGGCGTTGATCCTGAAGTTGCTACCGTTTGCTGGCTGGATCGCTTCGATGGTGCTGGCTCCCGCCTTTCAGTTGGGGGTGTTCAGTGCAACGCGCAAGGCTACCCAGGGCGAATTCCCCATGCCTTCGACGGCATTCGAGGGACTTCGATCCGGGCCAGGGCGCAGGCATCTTTTGATTCTTGGCGTCATGTTTGCGGCAAGCATGTTCTTCCAGGCTACGCTTGTGCTCACGATCGCCCCCATGGGAGAGATTCCTGTGGCGACAGATGGCACTGTCGTCGCAGAAGATGTCGCCAAAGCCATCAATCCGCTGAGCTTGTTGCTCTCGGGGGTCTTTCACCTGCTGATTTACCTGACTTTCTTCCACACGCCAGCCTTGGCTTACTGGCACAACGTTCCACCCGTCAAGGCCATCTTCTTCTCCGTGGCCGCCTTCTGGGCGAACAAGGGTGCCATGATGGTCTTCCTGTTTGCATGGACGGGGATCATGTTTCTGGGCCTGGGCGTGTCTGTCCAGATTGGCATATTGATGGGTGGCCTGGCCGCCGCAGGAACGCTGTTCAGTATCACCATGCTATTGCTCGCGGCCGTATTTTCAGCCTCGATGTATTTCTGCTATCAGGACAGCTTCATCTCAGATAGCCCCGTCGACCATCGGGCAGAGGCTGAAAACCCCGACACTTAGTTCTAAAGTGCTCTTCCTCTGCGACACTATGGGGATGGATCATCAGGAATACATGAGCCAACTCAGGCTCAGCGAGATTGAGGCTCAAAGCAACCCGGCGGGCTACCGACGCAAAACACTCTGGTTTGCCTGGCTGGGTTACGGCTATGCCCTTGCGAGTGTGGTGCTTGGTTTGGCGCTCGTGGCACTGGGCCTGTGGTTATTCAGCCAGGGCAGAAACTTCTTCGCGGCGACCAACGCGGTCCTAGGCGGGGGCGTGATCGCCTGGGTGGCCATCTCCTCCGTTCTTCATGCGCTGCCCGCCCACAGCGGAGTGGAGATCGCTGCAGATGAAGCGCCAGAGTTTTTCAAACTGCTGGACAAGGTTCGCCGTCGGCTCAAGGGCCCGCCGATCCATCAAGTGCTGGTTGACGACAGTTACAACGCCAGCATCAGCCAATCGCCTCGTTGGGGTCTGGTTGGCCCCAGTCGCAATACGCTGTGCGTGGGCTTGCCGCTGATGATGGCCTTGGACAGAAACCGCCTCACTGCAGTGCTCTCGCACGAATATGCGCACCTGAGAGGCGGCGACGGCACCCTTGCCACGTTCCTCTATCGAACGCGTCTGACCTGGCGCAAGCTGGCCGATCACTTTCTCGACGATGACGAACAGGAAAAGGACCTCTACAGCGTCGCGACGCGAAGCTTCCTGAGCTGGTATGCGCCCCGCTTTCTGGCCCGCAGCTTTGCCCTGGCTCGCCAAGAGGAATACACGGCCGATCGACTGGCGGGAGAGTTGGTTGGCATGGATACGCAGATCGGCGCACTCATGGAGCTCCAGCTTCGCAGTGCGCAGATGAACCGACGGTTCTGGGAACGCTACTGGGCGATGGCGCCCAAGCACGAGACCCCCCCTAAAAAGCCATGGTCATGGGCACTGAGCGGCGAGTTGCCACCGCCACTGAAGTCTGACGTGGAGAAGGCCATGAACAGCGTTCGACTGGAGCTTGCCCGCCACGACGATACCCATCCGACGACCCGAGAACGGGTCAAGGCCCTAGGCGGCGAGCACCGGTTCCCTGGGCTGTCCAAGGAAGGCTCGACCAAGCTGCTCGGTGGGGCCCTCCATCGCATTGTTGAAGCGTTTGACGGTCAATGGTGGCAAGCCCACCACGCCGCATGGAAAGAGGCGTACCGGACCGGTCAACGCGATCTGGCACGCATCGCCGAACTCAAGCCGGAGATCGCCCATCTCAGCGCCGCCGACCTGGTGCGGCTGGCGAAGCTCGTTGCCCGCACCAAAACGCCCAGCAAGGCTTTGCCACTCTACCAAGCAGCCGTCGAACGCGACCCTGATAACGCTGAGGCAAGGTGGATGCTCGCCATGGATGCTGCCGAACGCGATGACCTGGCAGCATTGGGCGATCTGGCCATCGTCGCGCGTCAGCAGCCACACATGGGCTACGCGGCTGCCAGAGCAGCACTTGAGCTGATCGAACGACAACCCTATGAGGCCAACCTGGGCGACATGCGCAGGGAATGGCGCGAAACACTGCAGCGCATGGAAGCGTTGGAGGATGAAGCAGACTCGGAAGTGGCAGGCGAAGCGCTGCTCGATCGACTGGCGCCACACGACCTGTCGCCAGAAGAGGAACAGGATGTCTGCGATTCGGCTCGCCTCATGCCTCAAGTCCGCACACTCTGGGTCATGCGACGCCCCATTCAGGCAATGCCCAATCGGCGTCAATACGTGGTCGTGGTCGAGCTTCGACGCGGTCAGCGGTACACCTCGGTGGCGATGGAGGATGTAGGCCACAGAGTGGACTTGCCAGGGCCAGTGTGGGCCATCGCCTATGCAGCGCTCGACGATGAAGAACTGCAAGACCGTCAACTGCCGATGGGCATTGCAGTCTACCCCCCGAAACCTAAAAAGGAAGCCAGCGCAGAGCACTGACTTCCTCTCTCTTGACCCTCGTTCAGAGACTCAACGCAATCGCGGTTGTTGCTCGGAGGCTGTGAGGTAGCCCACTGCGGCACCAAACTTGTCGCGGTACTGTGCTCGAATGGCTTCGTCCACTTCAGCTGGCAGGCCACTGCGGTCACCCGCGTGCTGGAAGTTGCTCATGATGTAGGTCCAACCGTTGATCTCATCCACCGCGTGCAGGCCGGTGGACTCTGCCCCGGCAGGCAGAGACATCACGCGCGAGAGTGCGCCCGTGTCCACGTTGTATGCCCACAGGAAGTTGTTCACATGCATGCCGCTGTCTTCTCCGATGAACAAAGTGCGCATCTGCGGTGAGAATTTGAGGTTGTCGGGGTTGGCGATCTTGTCCACGTGGGCAGAATTTCCCATCTCATCAGTGGGAATGTCCTCGCCTTTGATCAGGGTGCCAATACTGGCGGGCATCCAGCGGCTGCGAATGCGCCGACCCGATTCGTCCTTCTGATGGCCGCGCAACTGCAAACGCATGACGGCACCAGCTTTGAGCGCTTCAGGGAGCGCAATGCCGCTCTCGTCGTCATTGCCCTTGCCACCCAGCACCATCGAATCACGGCAGGCAGACAAGGCGATATAGGCTTCGCGGTCAACGGCATTGACCGTGGTGCCCTCCATCTTGGAGAACCCCAGGCTACCGCCGACCATGGCAGCGTAGCGGTGCGTTTCGAGGAAGGCTGCGGCTTTCTCCATGCCTGGCATCAACTTGACCCACTCCGCACGACCACCGAAGAAGATAGGGGTGTAGCTGGGGTCTTGGGGGTCTTCGCGCCTGACATCCATGATGTCGGCCAGCACCAGCGATTCCGCCATGGCTTTGACTTGTTCGCTGCTGGCCCACCCCAGACGGATCCAGGACAGAGGTGCGCCTTCAGCTTCGGTATCGAGCGTGAGGCCGTCTCCTACACGCGCCACGTACAGCGTGCCTGAAGACAGATCGCGGCGGCGATCGGCAACGAACACGAACAGCCCACCGTTGGTGGCATCGTCGCCCATCAAAGCAGTGCGTTCGTCCGGCATGATCTCCACCAACTCGTGTGAGATTCTGCCCATGCAGTAGTGCTTGAGCACCTTGCCAGTACCGTCCGCACGCACCACAACCTCTGGCATGTGACCGTAATGGTAGGGGTTGGCTTTGGCCGGGTCATCAGCGGCGGCCTCGTCACCATACAGGTTGGCAATGAAGGCTCGGAAGCGGGAGTTGGACTCGATCCCAAAGGCGTCTGGCTCGTATTCCTCGCTGGAGAGGTGCGTGCCCCAGGGTGACAGGCTGGCGCCACAGGTGATCCAAAGCCCCTTAGCTGGCGCAGTGTCCACGTTGTGATACTTGACCAGGGACAGTTTGCCGGTGCCCGCATCCTGCTTGAGGGTCAGCACGGCGATAGGCGAAGGCAGCTTGCCGTACATGTTGGTGCCGTCCTGTGCCGAAGATGTGTATTCGAACTGGACGACGGCATACACCAATTGGTCACGGTGGCCATGGTGGCCATGGTGGCCATGGTGGCGGGAGTATCCTCCATGAGGACGAACTTCAAGCAAACTGGTTCCATCAGGGCAATCCGAGAAAAATTGGCGCTCCTTGCCAGCCACGGATCGATCCATGATGGGTTGTCCATGGATATTCACATAGCCGCCGGCCAGAATGGTGCCGCCGACGCCATCCGAGACTTCATCGCCGGTAATGAAGAATGGCTCATAGGCCAGCGTATAGTCTTCCCGAGCACCGTCAGAAAACGTCAGCGACATGACCGAGCCCACCGAGGTGGTGGCCATCGCAGCGGCGTCACTGAGGGTGGGCGCCGGCATGGACGAAAAGTTCACCGCATCCAGATGGCGATGGTGGTTGCGCAGGCGGCGAAGATTGGTGGCCTCGGCCTGATCTGGTGCGGCGGCCGCGATGGCTGCGCCCATCGGCAACATGGGCACGCTCATCAGTGCCTTGAGCATGTTGCGGCGGGAAGTTTGATCGGTCTTGTTCATCTCAGGTTGGCTCCAGTCGGTGGGGTGATTCGTGTGCTTTTTCACGAAAGCAAAGAAAACCCCTTACTGTTGCTACCCAACATGACAGCCAGATGAAGCGCAGGTGAAAGCGAGATGACAGCTCCAGACCCTTCGTGCCCTGTCTTTGTCCTGCCGGTCAAGCGAGACGATCATGGTCCGGACATGGCCATGCCGTTCCAGCGCGTCCCCTGTCAATCAGTCAATCGGTGTGAGTTTGGCGACCGACAAGGCCAGCCACTTGGTCCCATGGCGCGGAAAGTGAATCTGTGCACGCGCGTCGTCGCCGACGCCCTCTATTGCCTTGACCTGTCCTTCTCCGAACTTGTTGTGGAACACCGCCTGCCCCACCCGAATCGACACGCCTCGGTCGGTTGGCTCCACAGGCGCGGGGCTGGATTTTTCCAGCCAGCCATCAGACCAGGCCGGTTTGAGCCTGGAGCCGGCGCCTGTGGCCCCTCCGGCGATTGACGTGCCAGCACCGTAGGCCGGAGCCTGGGAGGTCAACCACTTCAGGCACTCTGGCGGCAGCTCGTCAAAGAAACGGCTACGCACGTTGTAGCGCGTTTGGCCGTGCAGCATGCGGGTCTGGGAATGGCTGAGATAGAGACGTTGACGGGCTCTCGTGATGGCTACGTACATCAGACGCCGCTCCTCTTCCAGGCCGTCGCGGTCGCTCAAGGAGTTCTCGTGAGGGAAAAGTCCCTCTTCCAAGCCGGTGATGAAAACGGCGTCGAACTCCAGTCCCTTGGCGGCATGCACAGTCATCAGTTGCACGGCTTCCTGCCCGGCCTGCGCTTGATTGTCACCTGCCTCCAGGGCCGCATGCGTGAGAAATGCCACCAGCGGACTGAGGGTCTCGCCAGTGGGCTCGTCCTCTGGCGACAGCAACGGCTCGTTCAGCACAGGCGCTTTCGGGTCCATGCCCTGACTCACAGGGCTTTGGGTCAACTCGTTGCCCAGTTCATCCACGGGCAGGGCCACCGCGTCTTTTCCAAAGCCTTCGAGCGAAACAAAGCTCTCGGCAGCATTGACCAGTTCTTCCAGGTTCTCCACTCTGTCTTGCCCGTCGCGTTCAGCGCGATAGTGCTCCAGCAAGCCACTGTGATCGAGCACCAGTTCAATGATCTCGCGCAGCGTCATGCCATCGGTTCGCTCGCGCATCACATCGAGTTTGGTGACGAAGCCGCCCAAGGCCACGCCAGCTCGGCCGCTGACAGAGCTCACGGCATCATGCAGCGAGCATCCCATGGAGCGAGCCGCATCCTGAAGTTGTTCAACACTGCGGGCTCCAATGCCCCGGGCCGGGAAGTTGCATACCCGGAAGAAGCTGGTGTCGTCGTTGGGATTCTCAATCAGGCGCAGATAGGCCAGCGCGTGCTTGATCTCCGCCCGTTCAAAAAAGCGCAACCCGCCGTAAACACGGTACGGCAGTGCCGCGTTGAACAGCGCTGTCTCCATGACACGGCTTTGCGCGTTGCTTCGGTAGAGCACAGCCATTTCGCTCAACCGCATTCCGTCAGACTGCAACTGGCGCATCTCATCGACCACCCACTGCGCTTCGGCAAGATCACTGGTGGATTCGAACACCCGAACCGGCTCGCCGGCACCTGCATCCGTACGCAGGTTCTTGCCCAAACGACCGCTGTTTCGGCTGATCAATTGGTTGGCCGAGTCAAGAATGTTGCTGCAACTGCGATAGTTCTGCTCCAGCTTGATCTGGTGCTGGACCTGGAACTCTCGCACAAAGTCAGCCATATTCCCTACGCGCGCGCCGCGAAACGCATAGATACTTTGATCATCGTCCCCCACCGCAAACACTGCATTGCCAGAGCCGGGAACGCCTTCGAGCGAAGGTGCCGAAAACATCTTGAGCCATGCGTATTGCAAGCGGTTGGTGTCCTGAAATTCGTCGACCAGAATATGTTTGAAGCGCCGGCGATAATGTTCTCGGATCGGATCGTTATCGCGCATGACCTCATAGCTGCGCAACATGAGTTCACCGAAATCCACCACACCCTCACGCTCGCACTGTTGCTGGTATAGGTCATACACCTCCACCTTGCGCCGTGTCTCTTCGTCGCGTACCGGGACATCGCGTGGCCGAAGGCCCTCCTCCTTGGCGCCTGAAATGAACCACTGCAATTGCTTGGCGGGGAAACGCTCGTCATCGACACCGTGCTGTTTACACAGGCGCTTGATGGCGGAGAGCTGGTCCTGCGTGTCCAGAATCTGAAAGGCCTGTGGCAGATTCGCAGACTTGTGGTGCGCCCGCAGAAAACGATTGCAGAGGCCATGAAAGGTGCCGATCCACATGCCCCGCACGTTCACGGGAAGCATGGCCCCAAGGCGCGCCATCATTTCCTTGGCGGCCTTGTTGGTAAAGGTCACCGCCATCACGCCACCCGGCGAGACCTGCCCGGTTTGCATCAGCCAGGCAATGCGGGTGGTCAGCACCCGTGTCTTGCCAGATCCAGCACCTGCCAGAATCAAGGCGTGCTCGGCCGGAAGCGTCACCGCGGCAGACTGCTCTGGGTTCAGGCCTGAAAGCAAGGGAGATGGATCTTCAAACAACATGGGGACAAGAGGCCATTCGCGAGTGCGGCGATCGGGGAAAAAAGTGGACGCAAGCGGCGGCGAGTTCAGACGCCCAGCAACTCGCAGGTGAGCTGGTGCAATCGGCTTCGCATGCGCGTCAGATCTTCCAACACGCTGAAATGGTTGCGGCCCTTGATCAATTCATTGACAGGCACCCGCTGCGCGCCCCAAGCCGCCTGCATCAGCCCGTTCTGACGGCGGAACTCCTCGCTCTCGTCTGCGCCGGCCAAGGTCGGGAAAACCGCCTCTGTGGGCAAATGCCCGGGCGCGGGCATGCGCGAAGGGCTGACGCGCCGCGCCTCCGCTGCCGTGAGGCGCAAATCGCTCTGGATGAAGGGGGCATGGCGAAGTGGCGCCAGGTCATAAACACCGGAGATACCCAGACCATTGCGCACGACCACCTCAGGCAGATCAGGCGCGACAGACAACCAGTCGCAACTGAGCATCATTGCGGCCAGATGCGCGCCAGCCGAATGGCCCACCACTGTGACACGAGAAGGGTCGCCACCGTGCACAGCGATATGCCGGTTCACCCAAGCCAGCGCCTCGGTGATCTGCAGACAGATGTCGGAGACACGTACCGCCGGACAAAGAGCATAGTTGACAACCACCACGCAAACGCCTTTGCGAGTGAACGCAGGGGCGACAAACGAATGGTCCGACTTGTCCAGGCTACGCCAGTAGCCACCGTGGATGAAGACCATCACAGGCGCAAGTCCCTTGGATGAGCCGGGCTCTGGCCTGAAGACATCAAGCTGTTCGCCGGCACCATGGCCGTAGGCCAGGTCAAGCAATGCGCCCGTGGATTGACGGACCTTGGCCGACTGTTTCGCCCAACGCGCCAGATGCACGCCATGCTCGGGCACCAACGCCCGGTTGTTGTACTGGGCGGTCAGCCACTCCGCGTTTGCAGCTCTGTCTCTCATGTTCTTCATTCGCCTATTTTGTCATGCCATAAGCTCTCTTCGGCAAGCCTGAGAGCGCGATGGCAATGCAGCGTCCCTGGTAGGGTTGCAAGCCTTTTGCCAGACGCTCAGGCAGCAAGCCTCCTAGAATGAATTTTCCCGACGACACACCGGGTCAATGAGCCTCGTGCTCAAGACGCCCAGACCCCCTATTTCCCTGAGAGCCGCACATGACCGCCTCCCATGCACCTGGCACAGCTTCCCGCCCCAGACTCGCGATACTCGGTATCGGAATGATGGGCTTTCCCATGGGCTGCCGTCTTTGCGAAGCGGGCTTTCAGGTAGCGGTGTGGAACCGAAGCCGCACCAAAGCTGAACGGCTGGAGCCGTTTGGTGCGAAAGTGGCCGATACGCCAGTCGAAGCAGTCGCCGATGCAGACATCGTCCTGACCATGCTGCAAGATGGGTCCTCAGTGGACAACGTGCTGTTCCACCAAGGCGCGGCAAAAGCCATGAAGCCCAATGCGCTGGTGGTGGACATGTCATCAATTGCCCCCCGTGAAGCGCGCGATCACGCCGCGAGACTGGCCGCGCTGGGTATCCGACACCTGGATGCGCCGGTCTCGGGCGGCACGGTCGGAGCCGAGCAAGGCACGCTGGCGATCATGGCCGGAGGCAAACCCGAGGACTTCGCCGCGGCTGAAACCATGTTCGTGGTGCTCGGGCGCGCCACACACGTGGGTCCGCACGGTGCCGGTCAGCTCGCAAAACTGGCGAATCAGATGATTGTGGGCATCACCATTGGCGCCGTATCGGAAGCCCTTCTTCTGTGCGAAAAGGGCGGCGCCAACATGGGTAAAGTGCGGGAAGCGATCACAGGTGGTTTTGCTGACAGCCGGATTCTTCAGGTCCATGGCGAGCGCATGGTAGAACGAGACTTTGCCAAACGCGGAGCCATATCGGTTCAACTCAAGGACATGCGAAATGCCCTGGGTACGGCCAGGGAAATCGGCTTCGATGCGCCGATCACTGAATTGTTCGAGTCTTTGTATGCACAGGCCGAAGCCCATGGCTTGGGTGACCTGGACCACTCCGCTCTTTTTCTAGAGTTGGCCAGCCGCAACAATATGAGCTGAGCTGAAGATCGTCAGTCGGCCGTCGCTGGCGGCGCGATCAGATCAATCCGGCGTTGCGCCGCCTGGGCGGTGTCCGCATCTCCGTCCGCCTCTGCCTGGGACTTGGCCACCATCAACCAGGCCAGCAAAGGGCGTCGCCAACCCTGCTCGGATGAGGTTTCGACCCCAACCGCTACCACGTCGGGCCCCGCCAGAGTCCTGCGGTACAGCACGCCGGCGGCCACCAGCCGGGAAAGAGGGTCATCAATCTTGGCCAGCATGGCGGCGTGGTTGGCCCCCTCACCTGCCGACGCAATGGCCTGGTGCTGCGCCGGCAAGCGCTCGGCATCGCCTGGCCCAGCTTGCCCAGCGATGTACCGGTCGTATGCCCTCAAGCTTTCACTCACGTCCGGGGCCAGCGGCTCAAATGCCTCACACAGGCTGTCGTCCAGCGTGGCAGTTCGAGTCGCGCAGCGAAACAACTCCACCCTGGCCAATTCCTCCGCGCGCCCGGTGGCGCGAACTTCGCGCCTTGCCCGATTGAATTCGGCCTGATCGATGGCGTCCTTTCCCTCCATCCAGGCGCGTGCGCCCAGATCGATACTGCTGCTGGCCGCCTGTTTCCAGTCGGGCACAGGCTCACTCGCACAACCAGACATGGTCAGGGTGCAGAGGGCCAACATACCCCCTCCCAGCAGCTTCCACCAAGTGCACGTGGGCGCAAGTGTTTCCGTAAATCTCATGGCAGCTTCACCTCCACATCCTTGGAAAACGGCCACTTCTGATTGATGTCGTTGACCAGTGAATTGACCTTGCGAAGACTGCTTTCAACGTCGGCACGCAAAGCAGTGAGGTCCGCAGTCGCGTCTTTGGTGTTGCCCGCAATCACCTGCGCGTCGGCCAGAACGGCGTCGACCTTCTCCAGGCTCTCACGGGCCTGCCCCAGAATGGCGTTGACCTCCCGGACCGACTCACGCAGATCCGGCACTAGCGCACCTTCACCCGGCGCAGCACCTTGGCCAAAAACCTGCCTGTCTGCATTGGCGACGATGCTATCGAGCCGGGCCGAGAGTTGGTTGGCACTGGCCAGCACGGCATTGGCGCGGTCAATGGCCTCAACCACCTTGCCGGCATCTTCTTCGTTGCCCATGAGCATGCCCACCGCCCCGTTTTGTCCCGCCAGACGGTCCGTGACTGTCTGAATATTGCCCATGGCCTGAGCAAGTGCAGAGTTCTGCCCGGTCAGTGATTCGAGGTTGGCAAGCAGGTCCCGCGCTGAACCGACGATTTTGGGTATTTCGGCGCTGATATCACCGCTGAGCACTTCCCGCACGGCGCCGTCTTCCAAAGGTGGATCGTCCAGCACACCGCTGTATGCCTTGATCTTGGTCCCCCCCACCAGGCCTTTCTCCATGGTGAAGATGCTGGAAGTCCGCAACCAATGAGCTTCATCCCTGGGCACATCCACCTGAATGTGTACCTTGCCATCCTCGGCCAGATCGATCTTCGCGACGCGACCAATATTGAAACCGGCGAAGGTCATGTTCATGCCGACCGAGACCCCCTCTGAGTCGTCGGCCACGAGCACCAGTCGCTGGGTTTGTTCAAAAACTCCACGGGCGTACATCACGTAGGCGGCTGATGCGATAACGAGCCCGACCAGCAGCATGACCAGCAGCGCGGCCTTGAATTCGAGGTTGTCCACCGGCGGCTCGATGGGCGCAGGCGTTTGGGGGTCAGCTTGATGGGAAGTCATGGGGTAGAACCGTTGCGATAAGCCACCATCCGTTCATGATGAATGCTTTCAGTGCTTTAGGTGTCATCAAAGTCATCGATGGTCAGTAATAGTTGCCCACCAGGGACACCACTTCAATCATCAGTATGACCGACAGCAGACGGGCAAACTCCGATATCTCGTTGCGACGCGAATATCCGCCATTGGCATCTCGCTGCGCGCTGGCCGCCATGGGCACGAAGGCCACAGCCATGGCAAAAAAGGCTGTTTTGAGGATGAAGATCAGCGACACTGAAGGAGTGAAGATAGCGCCCACCCGCTCGGTATAGCCAGGCACACCCCAAGGGATGAAGCCGTAAACGTTCAAATAGGCCAGCACGAGTGCCAGCAAGCAACTCAGTGCAGCCGCGAGCAGAACGGAAAAAACCGCCCCCAGGGCGCGCGGAAGCATCTGGGTACGCAAGTGGTCCTGAGGATGACGGCGAATACCGTTGTTGTGCTCATGCCGCAACACTCGCCGGACATTCTGGGCCGCAGGCATGGCGTAACGAACTGCCACAAACAATGCAGCGTACAACGGGATGAGTTCAAGCACGAGGGTGCGGACCAGTACGGCCAACGCAAACTCCGAGAGTCCGTAACTTTGTGCAGTGGTCACCACGATGCGGATCAGTACTTGGCTGAGCAAACTGGAGAGCACCAGAAACCATACCAACAAAGGAGCGGTGGACTCGTAGATGCTGCGCATGACCGCATGGCGATGCGCCCCCTTGGCGTAACTGGAGGGCATGAGCGCGAGCACGATGATCTGCGCTCCGGTCAGAATCACCGACCACCACGCGACCCAAGCGTCAACGGCCTGACGCCCCCAACGTGAGATGATGGCGTGTATACCGGCAATGGGACGCAAAGGGCTCATGACCGCATGATACCCAGCACGCGAAGCTTGCAAAGCCCGCTCGCCATCTATTGGGAAAGCGCCCAGGAAAAATGCTCGCTCAGCACGTCATCGCCTTGGGTGGCGGAGTCTTCCAGGGCCTTTGTCAAAGCCAGTCGCATCGCTGCGCGCTCGCCTTCGAGCAGTGGGTCTGCACTGGCCAGGGCGTTGCCCATGGCCACGGACAAGTTCCGGCGCCAACGCTTGAAGCCGATGCGGCGGATCGGACTGCCCTCTGTGCGCTGAAGAAATTGTGACTCCGTCCACGCAAACAGGCTCAACAACTTCGCCGCATCCAGGCCTTCGCGAGGCTCGAAGTCAGGCAAGCCTGATCGCGTGGCAAACTTGTTCCAGGGGCACACCAACTGGCAGTCATCGCAGCCATAGACCCGGTTACCCAGAAGCGGGCGCAACTCCGCGTCAATGCTCCCCTCGTGCTCGATCGTGAGGTAAGAAATGCAACGACGCGCGTCGAGTCGGTATGGCGCCACAATCGCGCCCGTGGG
This sequence comes from Hydrogenophaga sp., assembly GCA_050293865.1. GTDB lineage: Bacteria > Pseudomonadota > Gammaproteobacteria > Burkholderiales > Burkholderiaceae_C > Hydrogenophaga. The sequence goes on from JBNKNN010000039.1 coordinate 37,465, forward strand.
GCAGGCGTTCAAACAGGCTTGGCATTGACCACAGTGTTCGCTGGTGGCAGACGTAGGCGCAAGCGCCAGATCGACGTAGATCTCGCCCAGAAAGAAAAATGAACCGCCTTCCCGGCTCAGAAGCAAGGTGTGCTTTCCTCGCCAACCCAGGCCACTGCGGCTGGCCAGTTCTGCTTCCAGAACTGGCGCTGAGTCGGTAAACACTCGCGCGCCCAAAGGCCCTACCGCCTCCGCCACTCGATCCGCCAGCTTCTGCAGGCGCTGGCGTAGCACCTTGTGGTAATCCCTGCCTCGCGCGTACACAGAGACCACCGCTTCACCGGGCTGCTTGAGTCGTGTCAGTTCACGCTGCGTCCAATCGTCTGGCGCGGACCCGGGCAGATAATCCATGCGTGCAGTGATCACGCTGACCGTACCCGGCACAAGCTCTGCAGGGCGAGCCCGCTTCATGCCATGGCGCTCCATGTACGCCATGCTTCCATGAAATCCGGCCGACAACCATGCTTGAAGGCCTGGCTCCGCAGACGAAAGGTCGACACCTGCCACTCCGATTTGGGAAAATGACAGTTGACGCCCCCAGACCTGAATCTGAGAGACCAGTTGAGCAGCATCAAATCCGGCTTTCATGAGCCCACCATTGTAGGAAGCGAATCCAGCCAGGAGTCAATGACCCGGATGGACGATGCCTGCCTGGCTCAATGGGCGGAGCACTGGGATGACGAATCGGGCACCAGAGATTTCGCGAACCGGTTGGCCATCTGCCCGGCCATCGCACACGCCACCGTGGCGCTCCACGGCGACCTGGGTGCTGGCAAGACCACGTTTGTTCGGCATTTGTTGCGCGCCTTGGGGGTCCGTGGCCGCATCAAGAGTCCAACTTACGCCATCGTCGAACCCCATGAAGCCACGGATTGTCCGCTGATGCCTGCAGACGAGGTTCTCGCCGTCTGGCATTTCGACTTCTACCGGTTTGACGATCCTCGCGAATGGGAAGACGCGGGCTTTCGCGAACTTTTCGCCTCGGCAGGACTCAAGCTTGTGGAATGGCCCGAGAAAGCAGAATCGCTGATCAATGGCATAGATATTGATATCTTCATTGAACCGGACGACACGCGCCTGAACGCCGATGTCGACCCCGAAGAGGAATCCTCCAGGCACGTCACCGCAAAGGCTCGCACGTTGGCTGGCCGGCGATTGGTGGAAGCACTGCGGAACGCATGACCACAAAAACAACCATCTCAGCCCCGACCAGACGGCAAGCCATCAAGGCCGGCTCCCTTGTGTTGCTGCTGGGCGCGCAACAGATTGCCTGGGGGGCCAGTGTGGTGGCGGTTCGTATCTGGCCTGCTGACGAATACACAAGGATCACCATTGAGTCAGACGGCAAACTCGAAGTCCTGCAGACGATGGTCGACGATGCGCGTCATCTGGCTGTGGACATCGAAGGGCTGGATTTGGTGGACGGCCTGGGCAATTTGAGCAGCAAGCTGCGCAGCGATGATCCGAACATTGGCAGCATCAGCGTCAAGTCACATGGCAAGGGGGTGGTGCGACTCAACCTGAACTTGAAGCAGCCCGCCAATCCGCAGGTGTTTCACCTCAAACCCGTGGCTGCCTACCAGCACCGGTTGGTCATGGACCTGTATCCGGCGAGGGCGCGAGATCCACTGGAAGACCTGATCGCCAAACGTCTGGAGGAGATTGATGCCTCCAGCGAGCGGGCGGCCCAACTCCTGGGACTGGACATCGACGCCGTGCGCGGAAAGAAACAGGGTCAGCAAGCGCGCCGCGCGGAGGCCATCCATGATGATCCCATCGCTGCACTGCTTGCTGAACGAGAAGCGGCCGGCAGCAATGGGTCAACGGCCTCGAAGCGGATCGCAGAAAGTGGCCCCCACCGGGAGCAGCGCCGGTCTTCCGGTTCAGCGGCCAAAACACGCCCCGGGCAACTCGCGGTTGAGCGACTGATTATTGTGGCGCTCGATCCGGGCCATGGAGGAGAAGACCCTGGCGCCATCGGCCCTGGCGGCACCCGGGAAAAGGATGTAGTGCTGCAAATCGCCAAACGGCTCGAAGCGCGCCTGAACGACACCAAAATCAAAGGCAATCCGGTTCGGGCTTACCTCACGCGCGATGCCGACTACTTTGTCCCACTCTACAGCCGCGTGAAAAAGGCACAACGCGTGAAGGCCGACCTGTTCATCAGCCTGCATGCGGACGCCTTCTTCAAACCCGATCCTCAAGGCGCCAGTGTGTTCGCCTTGAGTACAAAAGGCGCCAGCAGCGCAGCAGCCAGGTGGATGGCAGAAAAGGAAAACGCGGCTGACAAGGTAGGTGGATTGAATGTTCGCACCAACGACGCCACCGTACAGCGCACCTTGCTTGATATGAGCACAACGGCCCAGATCAAAGACAGCCTCAGGCTCGGCAGCGCCGTGCTCGGCGAAGTCGGTCAGGTGGGCAAGCTGCACAAGCCACGTGTGGAGCAAGCGGGATTTGCGGTGCTCAAAGCGCCCGATATCCCCAGCGTGCTGGTCGAGACGGCATTCATCAGCAATCCGGATGAGGAAGCGCGGCTGAGAAGCGAGGCCTATCAGAATCAGTTGGCCGATGCAATTCACAAAGGGATTGTTCGGTATTTTTCGGCGAATCCGCCGTTGGCGAGGAAACGGGTGGCGTGAGGGGTTCTCGCCCTCCCGGCGAGTGAGGATGATGAGCTTTGTCGCTCTCTGCCAATGAGGTTGGGTTTGATTTAGCTGCCGTGCCGACGTTTCTTCGTTCATTCTTCTTTTTCTCCCCCCCCCTATCCCCCGCCCCTTTCCACCCCCGCCGGGGCGGAAAGGGGAGCCTTTGAACATTCGGCTTCTACCTTCTGGACGGGTGGCTACTGGCGGAAAGTTGCCGCTGATTCTGGTGCACCTCAGTTTCTCCACCGCTGTCGTAGAAACTTCGCCTGCCCTTGGTGCGCCCAAGGCAGTCAGCCGGCATTGCCGCTGCGCGGCTCGCCGGCTGCCTGCGAGCGAGGCGCTTCAGGCCAAAGGCACTTGCAACGCGCGACGCTAGCGCCCAACTGACAAGCCGCGAAGCGGCAACGTCAGCTGAGCGCCGTGGGCGCGAAGACCAAGTTCGAGGCTCCTACAACAGCCTCAGCCAAATGCATGTACCCCAAACCGCGGTGGCGACGCATCGAGCCGTAGAAGCCGAGTCGGAGACCAGAAGCCAAATGAGAGCTCCCCCTTGCCGCTCGGCGGGGTGGAAAAGGGGGTGGGGGCATAGGGGGGAAACGAAAAAAATTTGATAAAAGAGAAATTGCGACGCAGGCAAAGAGCAATTCCCAGCCCATGGCAAGAAACCTGAGCAGCCCCCTAGAATGCTCCTGTGACCACACAAGACACCTCCACCCCCCTCCCCGCGCAAAGCGCAACAAACCCAATCGACCCAACGGTCCCTCAGCACCGCCGCCCCATCCAGGAGCTCCCGGATGAGCTGATCAGCCAGATCGCGGCCGGCGAAGTGGTGGAGCGACCGGCATCGGTGGTCAGAGAACTGCTCGACAACGCCCTCGATGCTGGTGCCACGCAGATCACGGTGCGATTGCTCGCTGGTGGGGTGCGACTGATCAGCGTCGAAGACAATGGCTGCGGCATACTGCGAGCCGAATTGCCCACAGCGCTCAAACGACACGCCACGAGCAAGATCGCCAGCCTGCACGACCTGGAGTCTGTGGGAACCATGGGCTTTCGCGGCGAGGCATTGGCGGCCATTTGTGCTATCGCGGAAGTCTCGATTCTGACCAGAGCTGCTGACGATGCCGATGCCTCTCATGCCTGGTTGCTCGACGGCCGCACGGGTGAGCTGGAGCCGGCAGCGCGTGCGCCCGGCACCACCATCGAAGTGCGCGAACTGTTCTTCGCAACGCCTGCGCGCCGCAAGTTCCTCAAAACCGACGCCACGGAGTATGCGCATTGCCTTGAGGCCGTGCGACGCCACGCACTGGCCCGCCCTCACGTGGGTTTTGCCGTCTGGCACGAGGGCAAGCTCATGGCTCAGTGGCGCGCCGCCACAGGCTCCGGTATCGATGCCTTGCGCCAGCGACTCTCGGATGTGCTTGGCGAAGACTTCATAGCCAACAGCGTGCCGGTTCAATGGCCGGCTGTTGAGCTGACGGACTCCCGCGATCCCGGCATCAATACCCTGACGCCAGCCAGGGTCAGGATCTGGGGTTTTGCCGGCATCCCAGATGCGGCGCGTTCGCGCGCTGATTGGCAGTTCGCCTATGTCAACGGGCGTTTCGTTCGCGACAAGGTGATCACCCACGCCGCCCGCAGCGCGTATGAAGACGTGCTGCACGGGCATCGGCAACCGGTGTACGCGCTGTTCGTCGAGATGGATCCGATGCGGGTGGACGTGAACGTTCACCCCACCAAGATTGAGGTCCGCTTCCGCGACAGTCGCGAAGTGCACCAGGCGGTTCGCCACAGTGTTGAAGGCGCGCTGGCAACACCGCGGTCGACGCAAGCCAGTGATACCGCGGATCTTCCAGCTTTGACGCCTTACGGCCCTGCCGCTTCCATGCCCAGCACGGCGGGTGGCGCTGACACCGCTGACGGCCGTGTTTCGCCAGGTCTGGGCCTCCAGCCTCAACCGAGACAGGAGGCACTGCCCTGGCAAGCTCGGCACCCGGACGAGGCGCAAGGCGGTCATGCCGTGCGGGATGTCAGCGCGCTTTGGAGCAGCACAGGTTCCGACGCTCCTCGAAGCATGACAGGACCCGCTCCCGTATCAACGGCGAACCTTGGAATTTCACCCGAGGGTCGTTCTGACCAGGCTCTACCAGAGGGTGAATGGCCGTTGGGTCGCGCCATTGCACAGCTCCATGGCGTCTACATTCTGGCTGAGAACGCACATGGGCTGGTGGTGGTCGACATGCACGCTGCGCATGAACGCATCGTCTACGAGCGCCTCAAACAACAGCTCGATGACGCCAATGTGGCCAGCCAGCCCTTGCTGATTCCGGCCACTTTCTCGGCCACGCCGGAAGAGGTGGCCACCGCCGAAGAGTGCAGTGAAGCCTTGCATGCGCTGGGCTTGACAGTAGAGCCCCTCTCACCCAAGACCTTGGCTATCAGGGCTGTCCCCTCCACCCTCTCCGCCGCCGATCCGGCCGAGCTGGCGCGCAGCGTGCTGTCTGAACTCTCTCAGCACGACTCATCCACAGTGGTGCAACGGGCGCGCAATGAACTCCTGGCCACCATGGCCTGCCATGGTGCCGTGCGCGCCAACCGGCGCCTCACAATCGAAGAAATGAACGCGCTCCTGCGCCAGATGGAGGTGACCGAACGCTCCGACCAATGCAACCATGGCCGCCCGACCTGGAGACAAATGAGCATGAAGGACCTGGACGCTCTCTTCCTGCGCGGGCGTTGACGCCGACGCAGGTTCATAACGCCTGATGCAGACCTTATGTCACCTCATCCTCTCGACAACGTGTTCTGGCAGTGCCTCAGCGGACCCCACCGCGACTGGACGGTCGGCTCCGAGAGGGCAAGACGCTATCGCAAGGGTTACTCCCAGATTGCCGCCTTTGCCGATCCCGGCAATGCAGACCTGAATGCCCTGGCGGCGATCACGCAAGTGGGGGAGTCTTTCTATGTGCAAGGCTGGAGTGGCCCTTTGCAAGGCAAAGAGTGGTCCATTGCATTCGAGGCCCCGATGGTGGCCATGGCCTGGACCGGAGCGGTCAAGCCTTCGCCGAGTCACAGAACGCTGGTACGCCTCACTGCGGAGCATTGGCCCGAGGTGAAGGCGCTGGTCGAGCTGACCCGACCCGGTCCTTTTGGACCACACACGCTGAGCATGGGCGAGTTCGTCGGTTTGTTCGATGACCAGGGGCAACTGATGGCGATGGCCGGCGAGCGAACGCGAGCAGGGCTATGGCACGAGGTCAGCGGCATTTGCACCCACCCGGAGCATCAAGGCAAAGGGCTTGGGCGAACGCTCACGCATGAGGTGGTCCGCCGGCAGCTCGATCGTGGCGAGCACCCCTACCTGCATGCGCTGGCCGATAACCACACAGCCGTCGGCATGTACCGAAAGCTTGGATTTGAGACCGTGCTGACCACGCCTGTTCGCGTGGTCCAACGTCTTTGAGCATGCCGAGGATGCCCATGGCGCAGGTTATGCAGAAGGTCCCTAGTCCAAGGTTTGCCGATAGCGCTTGAGGGCGATCACGCCAGCCACGGCCATGAACAGCAGCATTGGCCAGAGTTCGGCCCAGAGTTGCGGAGCCTCCAGGCCCTTGAGCATGATGCCGCGAACGATGCGAAGGAAGTGCGTGAGTGGCAACGCCTCGCCCACATTTTGTGCCCATTGCGGCATCCCCCGAAAGGGGAACATGAAGCCGGAAAGCAGCATGGAGGGCAGGAAAAAGAAAAAGGTCATCTGCATCGCCTGAAGCTGGTTCCGGGCGATGGTGGAGAACGTGAAGCCCACGGCCAGGTTGGCGATGATGAATACACCGATCATGCCCAGCAGCAACAAAGGGTTGCCCTCCATGGGCACCTGAAACAGCAAGCGCGCGGCGGCCATGATGACCCCCAACTGGATGTAGCCCATGGCGACGTAAGGCAGGATCTTGCCAACCATGACCTCCAGCGGGCGCACCGGCGTGGCCAGCAGGTTTTCCATGGTGCCGCGCTCGCGCTCTCGCGTCATGGCCAGCGAAGTGAGCATGACCATGGTCATGGTGAGAATCGTGCCGATCAGGCCTGGCACGATGTTGTAGCGCGAGAGGCCTTCCGGGTTGTACCTGCGATGGATGCGCACTTCGAACGGAGCTGAAGCGGCACCAGACGGCGAGCGAGCCAATGGACCGACGAGATCATGGCGCAAGGCCTGACGTCCCAACTCCGACAGGGCTGCAATGGCATTACCGGATGCGGAAGGGTCGGTAGCGTCCACCGCCACCAGCATCGTGGGCTGCAGCCCACGAACAAGATCCTTGGAGAAATCGGGTGGAATCTGCACGAGAAACTGCACCTCGCCTTCAGCCAATGCCTCTTCCGCCGCAGCCTCGTCTGTTCCCTGCCAGACCAGCTTGAAGTAGCCGGTGTTCTGCAGGGCGGCGACAAAGGATCGGGCTTGAGGTCCACTGTCCGCAGACAGGACCGCTGTCGGCAAGCCCTTGGGATCCGTGTTGATGGCATATCCGAACAAGACCAGCTGCAGGATAGGAATTCCCACCGCCATGGCGAAGGTCAGGCGGTCGCGCAACATCTGCTGCACTTCCTTCAGAAAAATCGCCCAGGTGCGTTCGACGGAAAAGCCGTTCATGCTCTCGCCTCCGCCACAGCGCTGAAATTGTCTTTGGCGCCGTCAAGCAGACTGATGAACACATCTTCCAAGCTGGCGTCGGCTGGGGAAATGGCAAGGCCTTGCTCTGCACGCAGCGGGGCCAATGCAGCAGACAGCACCTGCGCGTCACGGCCCGCTACATGCAAGGTGTTTCCAAACGCGGCCACACTGTCCACGCCGGGCAAGGCACGAAGACGCTCCGGCCATCCACCACCTTGGGCGCCATCCACTGCAAAAACCGTCAGGCCGGCGTTCTGGATGATGTCGCGTTCGGTTCCACGTGCCAGAATTTCACCATAAGCGATGTAGACAAGATCATGACAACGCGCCGCCTCATCCATGTAATGCGTTGACACCAGCACCGTAATGCCGGCGTCGGCCAGCTTGTGAATTTCATCCCAGAAATCGCGCCGAGCCTTTGGGTCCACGCCTGCAGTTGGCTCGTCCAGCAACAACAAGCGCGGCTCGTGAATCAGGCACGAGGCCAAGGCCAGACGCTGCTTCCATCCGCCAGACAGGTTGCCTGCCAACTGCGATTGCCTCCCCTGCAAGCCAAGCTGTTCCAGGGCCTGGTCAACCCGGCGTCGGCGTTGCGGCAACTCGAACAGCCGCGCGACAAAATCGAGGTTCTGGCGGATCGACAAATCTTCGTACAGGCCGAAGCGCTGGGTCATGTAGCCCACTTGCCGCTTGATGGCAGCAGCCTCACTGCGCAGGTTCAGCCCCAGGCAATGGCCTTGCCCTTCGTCTGGGCGCAGCAAACCGCACAACATGCGAATCGTCGTGGTCTTGCCGCTGCCGTTAGGTCCCAAAAAGCCGCAAATGCGCCCTTGCCCCACCTGCAGGTCGACCCGGTTGACCACCGTCTTCTCGTCGTAGCGCTTTGTCAGGCCGATGACGTCAATCGCCAGGGGGCTCGTCATGGTCTGTCCTGCGCAGGCGTCCAGTCGGCAGGGGCCACGTCGATCGGCTGCCCTGGACGCCAAGGCCATTCGGACGCATCTGGATCTCCTCTTGCCTCCACCCGGTACACAAGCTTGCTTCGTTGTGCATTGGAGTAGATGACCGGCGGCGTGAACTCGGGTGCGTCAGCCACTCGGCTGACCACTACCACCACGGGTTCGCCGCAAGCGTCGCACGACACCCTCACTCGAGCCCCCACCGGAACGTCGGAGAGCTGCGCCTCTGGCACGAAGAACAAGGCCTTGACAGCGCCATCGGGCAAAAGCGACATCACAGGCTGCCCCCCGGCGGCAAACTCCCCAACTCTGAAGAACACCTTTGACACTCTGGCATTGGCGGGCGAGAGCACCGCCTTTTGGGCCAGGCGCCATTGCGCTTGCTCTACAGCATGCGCAGCAGCCTCCACCTGTGCCGCGGCAGCCGCCTGCTCGTCATGTCGAGCCGGCAAGCCTGCCACCTTCAGCGCCGCTTGCAACTCCGCGAACTTGGCGTCAGCCTGGCGTGCGGCAGCTTCCGATGCGTCCAATGTGGCCGCGGAAGCAAAGCCCTGCTTGATCAAGGCCCGCTGGCGCGCCAGAGCGCTGCGAGCCTGGTCTGCCTGTGCGCTGGCTTGCGCCACCTGTGCCCGCGTGACCTGCAACTCGGCTGGCCGCCGCCCTTTCTCCGTGTTCTGCAACTGGGCTCGAGCCACACTCAACTGGGCCTGGGCCTGAGCCAGCGCAGCGCGCTCAGCCTGATCGTCCATGGCAAACAAGGCGTCTCCCATGACCACCTGTTGACCTTCACTCACGGCAATACGCGTGATGGAACCTCCCAAGGGCGATGACACGTAGAGAAAATCGCCCTCCAGGTAGCCCGACCAGCCGGGAGACATCGTTGATTGATCGCAGGCCGCGAGCAGCAAGCCGCCGACGATAGCCACAACCCAAACGAACCGAGCCTTCAAACGATGAAGGGCCGCGCGTTTCATGTAGGCCTTGCAGGTGTCGACCTCGCAGCTCGCGCGACTCAGACTCTTCGCTCTGCTCATGACAGGGCCCCTCCAATTTCAGTTCCAACCGCGGTGAACGAGCAGGGGTGCGGTGCAGACCTCAACCCTGCCAAAGCGCAATCGATCCGCCACGCCAGGGCATCATCCGACAGTACAGCTGTATCCCATCCGGATGTCAGCGCGGGCACATCAATTGCCAGCGCCGGCAAGCGCGCAGCGAGAAACACAGGCGCGAGCACGGCGCCAGCCAGAAAGCTTATTCGCGCCTGCTGGGGCTGAGGCGGCAGACTGCCTTCTCGCTCAGCTTCTCCCAACACGGCCACGATCAACCTCAGATGTCGGGGCACGTTGCGCCGCAGAAATGCCAAAGTGGCGGGATCGCCCTGCCCCGCATCCGACCAGATTCGGCCGGCAAGCGCCGATTGCGTCTGCAGAAATCCACCCGCCACCAGCAGCATGTCGCGAAGGCGGTCCAGCGCGGACTTGCCTTCTTGCGCGGATGCTGCAGCCAAGGGTGCATACACGTCCTCGTACAACTGCTGCAGCAAAGCAGAGATGAAGCTTTCCTTGGACCCGAAGTGATAGTGAAACAAGCTCGGCGTCACGCGCGCGGCTTCGGCCACGGCCCTGACAGAAAGGCCCGAGGCTCCTTTAACTGCATACAACTGACGGCCAGCGTCAAGCATGGCTTGGTCGAGTTGTCGAGAAGGGCGTGCCATGATGCACCCATTATTGGTCAGATGACCAATAATTTCAACCTGGTTCTCGTTTCCTCTTCCAGGACTCCTCTTCCGGGGACGCCCTGCCAGGACGTTATGCAGAGCCTCTCTAGCAGGTAGATGCACCCCGACAACAGACGGGAACAGACCTTCTGATACCCTCGACGCAATGTCCGAAAAGTCGCCTGCCATGTCCCAAGGCATGGTCGTGCTGGTGCTCTCTTTGCTGCTCGGCTTGCAGCCCGTCACCACCGACCTCTACCTGCCAGCCCTGCCCTCCATGACGGAAGGCTTTGGTGCAACCCTCTCCCAGGCCCAGTTGACCCTCACTGCGTTACTGCTCGCCTTTGGCGCATCGCAGCTTATTTGGGGCCCAGTCTCGGACCGCTTCGGCCGAAAGCCGGTTTTGCTCGGTGGTGCCGTTCTGTATGTGGTGGCATCCCTTGCCAACTCGTTCTCCGGTTCGATGGAGGAACTTGTGCTCTGGCGAGCGGTTCAAGGCGTTGCCATGGGTGCGGGCGTCATGTGCGCGCGAGCGGTGGTGCGGGACCTCTACAACCCATTGGAAGGTGCACGTGCGATGTCCAGGGGATTGAGCGGCCTGGGCGTCATTGCTTGCATGAGTGCCCCGTTGGGAGGTTTGCTCACGGAGTTCTTTGGTTGGCGAGTGGCACTGAGTGCGGTCACGGCCTTTGGCCTTCTGACCTTGGTGGTACTGGCATGGAAATTCACCGAAACCTTGCCAAGAGAAAACCGTCAGCCACTTGATCCTGGCCGGATGCTGAACACTTGGGTAGGCATTCTCAGGCACCCCACTTTCTGGGCGTTTACCATGCTCGCCGCATTTTCTTACGCAGGTCTTTTCACCTTTCTTGCATCGTCCTCATTCGTCTTCATACAGGTGTTGGGGCTGTCACGCGCCGAATATGGCGTGACCATGCTGGCGATGTCGCTTTCCTACATTCTTGGTACCTTCCTGTGCCGCAGGATGCTGCCCAAGCTCGGCGTGCGACGCACAGTGGCCATTGCGGGGGTGGCCACGATCACGGGGGGAACATCCTTGGGGATCATCGCCTTGCTGGGCGTGCACAACATATACGCCATCATGGTGCCCTACTCGGTATTCATGCTGGGCCACGGCGTCCATCAGCCCTGTGGTCAAAGTGGTGCTGTCTCGCCCTTTCCCCATGCAGCAGGAGCAGCGTCCGCACTCAGCGGTTTTCTCATGATGGTTCTGGCCTTCTTCATCGGCGGATGGCTGGGCACGCGGCTGGGCGACAATACGGTTTACCCCCTGACCAACGGAATCTGGTTCTGGAGCGTCGTCATCACTCTGACCGCCTGGACCCTGGTCCAGCGATTCGGTGAACTGAAGACGCCGCCCGTCAGGGTGCTTGACCCTACCGAACCCGATGCCCCTCGCTGATCCTCTGCCCTGCATCGCGCTGGCCGGCCCGACGGCCAGCGGCAAGACAGCGGCTGCCCTGGCCATAGCGCGACGGTGGCCGGTGGAGGTCATCAGCGTCGACTCAGCGCTGGTGTACAAGGGCATGGACATCGGTACGGCGAAGCCAACCGCAGAGGAGCTTCGCGCTGCACCCCATCATCTGATCGACGTCCGCGACCCGTTGCAAGCTTACAGCGCGGCTGAGTTCGTGGTCGACGCGCAGCGGCTCATCGGAAAGATCCGCCAACGCGGTCGCATGCCCTTGCTTGTCGGAGGCACCATGCTGTACTTCAAGGCCTTGATGCAGGGGCTTGACGACATGCCGCGCTCTGACCCGGCGGTGCGTCAGCGGCTGGAAGCGCAGGCCGCCGACTGCGGCTGGCCCGCCATGCATGAGCGGCTGGCCAAAGTAGACGCCGCCTCGGCCGCGCGGCTTGCTCCAAATGATGCGCAGCGCATACAGCGCGCTTTGGAGGTTTTCGAACTGTCCGGCAAACCACTTTCCCAGTGGCAACGTGGCTCGCCTTCAGACCACGCCGACCCCATCACGCCGGGCGGATTGTTCAGTCTGGAGCCCGCGCAGAGAAGCTGGTTGCATGAACGCATTGCGCAACGCTTTGACGCGATGCTCAGCCACGGCTTGGTAGACGAAGTTCGGCGCCTGCGCGCCCGCGGCGACCTGCACGCAGACCTGCCTTCGATGCGGTGTGTAGGCTACCGGCAGGTGTGGGAGGCGCTGGATGCGAATGGCGGAGAGAATCCTGCCGGCGCCGCATGGAAAGACATGCGAGACCGGGGTGTCTTTGCCACTCGGCAGTTGGCCAAGCGGCAAATCACATGGTTGCGCTCCATGCCTGGGCGCCATGTGATTCCTTGCGATGCGCCGCATGCGTTGCAAGACCTGCTGGCGGCCATCGCGCCACTGGTGGAGACCGAGCCATGAGTCTGGTCATTGAGTCGCTGAGCAAGCACTACGACGGCACACCGGTTTTCAGCCATGTCGACCTGACCGTCCAACCGGGAGAATTCGTGGCCATCATCGGCGAGTCCGGTGTCGGCAAGTCCAGCCTGCTCAACTGCATGGCGGGCCTGGACGATTGGCAGAGCGGGCGCGTGGTGCACGACGGCACCGATATCGGAGCAATGGGTGATGCAGAGCGAGCCCATTGGCGCCGAGCCAACCTGGGCTTTGTGTTCCAGGCATTCCATGTGCTGCCTCACCTCGACGTGGCGCAGAATGTCGGGTTGCCTTTGCTATTGCTCGGCAAGCCAGACCATCGCCGCGTGCAGGCCATGCTGGCTGCAGTGGGATTGGAAGGCAAAGGCGAACGCCTTCCATCTCAGCTCTCGGGTGGGCAGCTTCAAAGAGTGGCGATCGCACGCGCCCTGGTGCACCGCCCTCGCCTGCTGCTCGCGGACGAGCCGACAGGCAACCTCGATCCCGACACAGCGGCGCAGGTGATGCTGCTGCTCAAGACCCAGGCAGCAGAAAGTGAGGCCGCCTTGGTGCTCGTCACACACTCAAGATCAGCCGCTGCGCTGGCTCACCGGACCTTGTTGTTGCGTGCGGACGGCCTCCACGTCGACGCAGCCGAAACAATGAAGTGAGGTGGATTGAGGAGAAAAGGCCCCAGGGATGGGTTCTCAATCCTTGAGGAAGAGATCATGCGCAGGCGCGAATGTCTCCATCAATGGCAGCCAGGCACCGCCCAGCGCTCGAGCATCGGACCCCGTCAGACCCAGCGTCAGCCGAGGGGGTGACTGCAAGCCCTCCCAGTTGTAGAGAGAGAGTGCCTGCTGGGTCTGCGCCTGCAGCGCCTGCATCAGCGACGTCACGGGCACGCCATCGAGTACCACAGCATCCACATCCAGAAAAGCGGTGCCGGCGACGATGCATTGCGCCAGGGCGCGTGATGCGTGCGACAGCCACTCTTGCGTGTGCTGGTGCCAAGGCGGCGACATGGCGCGTTCGTCGTAGGCAGCCATTGGATCCAGATCATGGGACCGAAAGCGCTGCTCCAAATCCCATAGCGAGGCCATGGTGATCAGTTGCGCAGGCCGATCGAGCCCATCTGCCTCGACCACACCCATCGGCAGCGACGCGACCGCACCTGCATTGCCATGCACGCCACGGTGCAGATGCGAATTGATCACCAGTCCGCCACCGATAAAGGTGTCCAGGAACAGATACAGAAAGCTCTTGATATCTCGACCTCGGCCTTGCAAGAGCTCCGCCACACAAGCTGCTGCCGTGTCTTTGGCAAAGGTCACAGGCAGACCAGTCATCTGTCGAACCTCTTTGCCCAAATCCATTTTGTTCCAAGCGTCAGACTGCGCCTCGGTCAGCCCAAGCATCCGGTGCCAGCCGCCCAGCTGAAACGGTGCCGCCACGCCAACCCCCACCAGGCGCGAGGCCAGATGGCCCAGGCTCAGCCGCAAATGGGACAGGTTCTCGGCCATGGCTGGCAACAAGGAATCAGCGTCAGGGAAGTCGTAGTCCAGCGTCAACCGTTCGCGAACATGGCCACAGAAATCCACCAAGAGCCAGTCGGTGCTGCGACGGCCCACTTTGATGCCGATGGAGAACGCTCCGTCCGGGTTGAGCCCGATGGGCACCGACGGCTGCCCCACTCGCCCCCTCACGGGCGCACCACGCACCAGCAAATGGTCCTCATCGAGCCTCGCGGTGATCAGGCCAATGGTCTGCGCCGTCAGCCCGGTCAGGCGAGCCAGTTCTGCCTTGGCCATCGGGCCATGCGACCTCAAAGCCTGCAGCACCACCCGTTCATTGAACTGGCGGACGCCATCCTGGTTGGAGCCTCGCGGGCGCAAACGTGCGTCGCCAGCCGTTGCTTCGGGAACAGCGGTGCTGCCCTCGCCTGCTGCAGGTTCGTCGGTGGAAGAGGATTTCGTTCGTGCCAAAGGATCTGTGCTCACGGTCTGAGTGATTCGCCAATCACCCCTTTACGCAAAATGAAATTGCCCCATGGCTGAGGCTCACCAGTGACAACTATTGCGTAGGCACGGCGGACCCGATCATAGAACGCGAAACGCTCGACCCCTTCACAGCGATCGGTCGAAACACCTTCGGTGTTCAACACCCCGATCGTTTCTCGCTGCAACGCCGACTGGTAGGGGGCTTGCGTGCCGCCCACTTGCATGTAAGCCACGGGATACGGCACATCTTCAGCCAATGGCAGCAAGCTGACCACCGCAGACATTGCCCTGGGCATCCCGATGCCCGGCATACGGAACACTGGCTTGCCCTGCCCCAGGCTCATGGCCGTGAAGTTGGCGTCAGCCAGCACGATGGCATCATCGTGCCCCATCTCCGCCAACACTTTGAGCAGGTCTGGCGTCAGCAGCGGGTCAATTCCTCTGAGCATGGTGATGGCTCCGCTCAGGCCAACACGTCACTGGGCAGCTCGGCAGGGTCCATGGCGCCAGTCATCACGGCGACGGTGTCGCTCATGCTGATCTTCTTCGGATTCACCACCGCCGCTCGTTTGCCAAGACGAGCAATATGGATGCGATCAGCGATCTCGAACACATGGGGCATGTTGTGACTGATCAGAATCACCGGCAAGCCACGGTCGCGCACACGCCGGATCAGCTCCAACACCATGTTGCCTTCCTTGACGCCCAAGGCCGCCGTGGGTTCGTCCATGATGACCACGTGCTGCGCAAATGCCGCTGCACGGGCCACGGCCACACACTGCCGTTGACCACCCGAGAGCGTTTCGACAGCCTGCGTCATGGACCGAATGCCAACCTTGAGGTCGTTCATGCGAGCAATGCTCTCTTGCAGCATCTTCTTCTTGTCGATCATCTGGAACACCTTGCCCAGCACACCAGGCCGCCTGATTTCGCGTCCCATGAAGAGGTTCTCTGCAATCGTCATCGCTGGCGCAACTGCCAGGTCCTGGTACACCGTTTCTATGCCGGCACGGCGCGCATCGATCGGGCTCCGGAAATGAACCGGCTTGCCGTCCAGATAGACCTCTCCTTCGTCCGGCACGGTTGCACCCGACAAGGCTTTGATCAGACTCGATTTGCCCGCGCCGTTGTCCCCGATCACGGCCAGGATCTCGCCAGCCCGAAGTTCAAAATCGGCGCCGTCAAGCGCAGTCACTTGGCCGTAGCGTTTGACCAGGCCTTTGGCCTGCATCACCAATGGTGCTTGAGTGTCAGCGGTCATGATCAACGTGCTCCTTTGCGCGACAGTTGGTCGGTGGCCACAGCCAGAATGACCAGAATGCCGGTCACCAGAATCTGATAGACCGAAGACACCCCCATCAAGGTGAGGCCGTTGCGGAACACGCCCACGATAAGCGCTCCGACCAGAGTGCCCAGGATCATGCCCCGACCACCAAACAGGCTTGTGCCGCCCAGCACCACTGCCGTGATGGCGTCCAGGTTGTCTGTCTGGCCTGCGTTCGGATCGCCAGCGCCGGTGCGCGCCACCGACAACAAGGAGGCAATGCCGTAGAACATACCGGCCATGACGTAGACCCATAGAAGCACTTTGGTGGTGGAAATACCGGTCAGACGGGTGGCCTCAGGGTTGTTGCCCACGGCATAGACATGGCGACCCGGCGCGGTCTCGCGCAACGCCACCCACACCAGCAAATACAAAGCCAGCATGAGCACAGCCCCCCACACAATGGCCGTCTCGCCAATGCGGAAGGTCTCTCCCAGCGCCAGCATGCCATCCGGAATGTCGGTAATGGTCTGCGAGTTGGAGTACAGCTGCGTGATGGCAAATGCAATGTTGAGAGTGCCCAGCGTCACGATGAATGGCGGCAGCTTGATCTTGGTGACCAGCAAGCCATTGAGCAGACCGAACAAAGTGGTCACTCCGATGCCACAGCCAATGGCCACTGGCGCAGGCAACCCGTAGTCGGACGCCACCTTGGTCATGACAATGCCTCCCAGAGCCATCACCATGCCGCAGGACAAATCAATGCCCGCTGTCAGGATGATCAACGACTGCCCGATGGCAATCACGCCAACCACCATCACCTGCTGAAGAATCAACGCAAAGTTCTGGGACGACAGAAAGCGGTCGGTCTGGGTTGAGAAAAACACACAGGCCAGGAACAGGGCAATGAATGGCCCCAGCGTGGCGATGGGCGGCAGTTTGGAATGGTTCAACACGGCAATTCTTCCAACAGCAAGAGGCCCGGCTTCCAAGAAGCGAATCCGGTGGAGTGAGATGTCTTCAGCACGTGGGCATCGAGGGTCCGGCTACGCCGGCCCTACGGTGCCACCCCCTTCAAGCAGAAGACGCCAGAGGGGGATACCGCGCCGGGTGGCGCAGGGAGGTACGCCTTATTTCTTTCCCCAGCACAGCTCAAGACCTGTCTTGACGTCTTTGCTTTCCACCCCTGCCATCGGCTTGCCAGCAATCAGCGTCACGCCCGTATCGGTGTAGCCGCTGACTTTCTTGCCGGTCTTGGCGTACTCCACGCCGGCGGCAACGCCCATGGCAGCCATGCGCAGCGGGTACTGCTGACTGGTGGCGGCGATCACGCCCTTGCCAACGTCACCCACGCCCTGACAGCCACCATCCACAGAGACGATGACAACGTCCTTTTCCTTGCCGGCAGACTTCAAGGCTCTATAGGCTCCCGCCGCTGCGGGCTCGTTGATGGTGTAGACAAGGTTGATGTTCGGGTTCTTCTGAAGGCAATTCTCCATCCCGGTTTGACCCTTGGCCCGGTCGCCGAAGCTGTCAGCCATGCACACCACTTCGGCAGGCTTGGCCAGTTCATTGCTCTTGGCGTCAAAAGAATCCAGGCCGTAGCCTTTGAGGAAGCCGTTGTGCCGCTGAGCGCCCACGGGGTGACCAGGGAACAGATCCAGGGTAGCGATCACCGGCTGCTTGCCACCCAGCGCCGCCTTCGCGTACTGACCAATGAGTTCGCCGGCCTTGTAGTTGTTCGTGGCAAACAGGGCATCGGTGGCGTTTTCCGGATCAGTCGGGCTGTCCAGCGCAATCACCATCACACCGGCAGCCTGCGCCTTCTTGATGGCCGGCACGATGGCCTTGGAGTCACTGGGCGTGATCAGGATCGTCTTTGCGCCCGCCGCAATCATGTTTTCCATGGCCGTGACCTGGCCCGCGTTGTCTCCGTCGGTCTTGCCTGCGGCAGACATCAGCTTCGCGCCCAGCTTCTTGGCCTCTGCATCGGCACCCTCTTTCATCTTCACAAAGAAGGGGTTGGTCTCAGTCTTGGTGATCAAGCCGATGACGGGCTCGGCAGCGAACGCGGACGAAGCGGCCAGGCTGAGCGCCGACAGGGCGAGGATGGAAGCGGTCTTTTTCACGAATGTCTCCTGAAGAGTGGATGTGAGGGCCTTTGTGGCGTTCAGCCAACTGACCATTTGAAGCCGTTGGCTTGGGGTTATCACGCGGAGCAAAAACGCCGCTGAGGAACTATAGTTCGGAATGACTTAATAAATCAACTGGATTTATTTATGGTTTTCCCTACCCTAGGGACCCTGTGCACAACCAGCCTATCGACATCATGACCGATCACGCATCTCCATCCTCGTTCCCAGCGTCCATGCAAGACATTGCCACAGCCGGCGAAGCTCTCATCGACCTCATCACGGAAGGCGATGGCCGCTTGCGCCCATGTTTGGGCGGCGCGGTTTACAACCTCACGCTCGCGTTGGGCAGGCAGAGCGCGAGAACGCTCTACCTCAACCCCCTGTCTCAAGACCGCTTCGGACGCTCCATGGCCAGCGCCCTGCAGGCGGCTGGTGTCGCTTGCGCCAATGAGGGCAGCGTGGAGGCCCCTACCTCACTGGCCATTGCGGAGCTGGACGCCCATGGCAAGGCAAGCTACAGCTTCTACCGCGAAGGCGTAGCCGACCGGCAAGTCTGCGAAGCGCAGATGAACGCACACTGCGCGCAAGCCACAACCCTCAGAGCGGTGGCCACCGGCTGCCTGGCGCTGGTACCGGAGGATCGCGACAAATACCTGCCCTGGCTGCAAGCCCAGCGCGAAGCGGGCAGGCTCGTCGTCGTTGACGCCAATCTGCGCCCAGCCATCGTGGCTGACATGGCGGCCTACCGCGCCAACGTGATGCAAGCACTCGGTATCGCACACCTGATCAAGGTCAGCGACGACGACCTTCTTATCCTGGGTTTCGAAGGCAAGCCAATGGAAGCAGCTCGCCTCCTCATGCAACAGACCCATGCAAGATGGGTCGCGCTGACCCTGGGCGCACAAGGGGCCATGATGCTCGATCGTGACGGACGTGCGTGGATGGCGGTAGAGGCCGGCCCTGTCGACGTGGCGGACACGGTTGGGGCGGGCGATTGCTTTCTGGCCGGCATGGTCGTTGCATTGCTCGGGTTGGAACATGAAGATTTGCCTCAGGCCGTTCTCTCTGACGCGGAGGTCACTTCGGTGCTGCAGCGCGCCGTGGCCAGCGCCAGCTTGTGCGTGCAGCAAGTGGGATGCAAGCCACCTACTTCGCCAGAAGTGTTGGCCCGCCTGCAACAGCACGCGCCTGTGGTGTGCGCCGTGCAGGCCGGCCGAAGCTGATCCCTGCGCGATACCACCAGCCAAGGACCCTCTGCATCAGCCCCGGCACGCACGGCGAAGATCAAGCAGAGGATCCTCAAGAGCACCAGAATCGTGCACAACACCCTGACGCCAGGGGCAGTTTTTGCCACTTGTTCCGCGCATGTAACTTTATTTCAATAAAATATCCTAAAACAATGTAATTTGGTTAGACACATGATCCAAAGCCAAGCAAGAGCCACGACTGCAGCCACAGTGACAGATGCGCCACTGGACCTCATCATTTTTGGCGGGGTGGGTGACCTGTCCGTGCGCAAGCTCCTGCCTGCGTTGTACATGGCGCACATCCACGACAACCTCACTGCCAGGACACGCATCCACGCACTGGGAAGACAAGACTGGGGACGCGAGGCTTTTCTCAGCTTCCTGCAGGACAAAGTACCGGACTTCATCGGTGCCAAGGCTTACAAGCCCGATGCGTGGCAGAGCTTTGTCGATCGCCTGAACTACGTGTGCGTCGACGCCACCCGCGCCGACGATTTCCATCGCCTGGGCGAGGCCATGCAGGCAGACGCCGACCGGGTCTACTACCTCGCCACTGCTCCGTCACTGTTCACCACCATCTGCGACAACCTGGGCAGCGCCGGATTGATTGACGCGCGCTCGAGAGTCGTGCTGGAGAAGCCGCTGGGCCATGATCTGGCATCAGCCGAAGCCATCAATACGGCTGTCGCCCAACATTTCGAAGAGTCTCAGATCTTCCGCATCGACCACTACCTGGGCAAGGAGACCGTGCAGAACCTGATGGTGCTGCGCTTCGGAAACAGCATCTTCGAACCCCTGTGGCGCAGCCCGCACATCAAGAGCGTGCAGATCACGGTGGCCGAGAATGTGGGTGTGGGCAGTCGGGCCGGCTTCTACGACGGCACTGGCGCCATGCGCGACATGATCCAGAACCACCTGCTGCAGCTGCTGTGCATCGTGGCCATGGAGCCGCCAGTGTCCCTGGATCCGGATGCGGTGCGCGATGAAAAGCTCAAAGTCCTGAAATCACTTCGCCCTCTCACACCAGCAGACGTCTCACGCGACACCGTCAGAGGCCAGTACACCGCCGGTGCCGTGAACGGCGAGAAGGTCTTGGGCTACCTGCAGGAAGAAAACGTGCCAGTCGGCAGCAACACTGAAACATTCGTAGCCCTGCGCGCCCGCATCGCCAATTGGCGCTGGGCGAACGTGCCCATTTTCCTGCGCACGGGCAAGCGCATGGCCGAACGGCGATCAGAGATCGTGGTGGAGTTTGCCGATCTGCCGTTCTCGCTGTTCAACGATTCACCGCGCCAAGTCGTCAACCGCCTGATGATTCGCCTGCAACCCGATGAGCACATACAGTTGCAGATGATGGCAAAGGAGCCCGGCAGTGGCATGCGGCTGCGTCCTGTCAGTCTGAACCTTGACTTGGAGTCGGCCTTCACGGAGCGAAGGGCGGAAGCCTACGAACGCCTCCTGATCGATGTGATCCGCGGACGTCTCACTCACTTCATGCGGCGCGATGAACTGGAAGCCGCATGGACTTGGGTGGAGCCCATCATCGATGGCTGGTCGCAGTTGGGCGACGCACCAAAACCCTACTCCGCAGGGACTTGGGGGCCAGCAGCCTCTTCCGCCCTGATGGCGCGTGAAGGATCCGCCTGGGTGGAGGAAACCTGAAGCGCGGAAACGCCCATGAGGCCGAGGAACATGCCATGAACGATTCACTCTCCAAACTCAGTGAGCACCGCCATACCTCTCCAGCCGACCTGGCATCGTATGTGACAAGCTGCCTGCGCACGACGCTGGCCAGGCGAGGGCAAGCCTTCATCGCGGTCTCCGGAGGCAAATCGCCCATACCGGTATTCGAGGCACTCAGCCGTCAATCACTGAACTGGTCCAAGGTCACCATCACCCTGGTCGATGAGCGAGTGGTTTCCCATGATCACGCTGACAGCAACACAGCTCTCGTGCGCCGGCACCTGCTGAAAGGCGAAGCGGCCGCGGCGCGCTTCGTGCCCTTCTTCGACACAGTACCGGCCGTGATGACCCAGCGTTCGCTGGCAGCGCTGACCTCCGCCACCAACGAACGACTCGCCCCCCTGCCCTGGCCGCTCGACCTGGCGATGCTTGGCATGGGCGAAGACGCCCACACGGCCTCACTGTTTCCAGGTGCGCCTGGGCTGGACGAAGCGTTGACCTCAACGCTCCCAGTGGCAT